>JAEORN010000212.1 GCA_016840825.1 Candidatus Thorarchaeota archaeon
GAATGTGATGTTCAATCCCTTCGGATTTGTGAATGACCAAGTCGCACTTGTGATATTTGGAGGGATTCCAGTAAGTGCGGACACATTTCCATACGAAGTGTCGTTGTAGTGAACAAGAACTACCAAACTATAGTTCAATGGGTTGCTGTCATAGGTGAACCAAACAATCTCATGTCCAGTATCGCCAAATTCATAGACAATATCATCTGGTGAAGATACCACCGGATTCGTAAGATCAGGGAAGATTGTGATATTGACTAAACTAGTCGTATTGTAGCCCAATGTATCATTCACGAAAAGGGTGTAGGTATAGTAGTGAGAAGCATTTAAGCCATCGACACTGATGGTTAGATTACTACCATTCCATGCACCAGATTGAATGACAGTATTGTTGCTTGTGGTTTCATTTGAAACCCTTGTTATATTATAGAACATTGGATTGGTTTCTGTAATGTTCCAAGTGATTTCATGTCCAAAGCTACCAACTTCAAATGAGGCGTTATTTGCACCATATACTCCATCAATCGAAGGTACTACTATCGGAGCAAGAACATCCTCAATAACCTCTACTTCTACAGTATCAGAAGCTGTTTCATTGTCCATATTGAAGACAGTACAAGTGTATGTAAAGGAAGCAGGGAAAGATCCAATCAGCTCGTCCTCATATAGATGGTCAAGGTCAACCACAATAAGCTCTCCATTCCATGTAGAATCAGAAATGTGGACATCGCCGTTTAGATAGACTGTGAAATTCTTTGGATTCTCGGTTGTCGCGTTCCATACAATCTCTTGACCCAGAGACCCATTCTCAAAGCTAAGGTCTGCAGGACTATCAATCCCAATTTCAGCGAGTACAAAGATCGGCTTTGATGCGATTGTCCCAGGTTGCATAAGACCTGAAACAAATGGGGATATGATAAGAAAAGCAAGAAGCGATGTGAAGATCATTGTTCGATGTCGCTTTGAGAACATATTGGTGAATCTCCTGTTATGTATTGTAAGGTTATGTGCGGTCGAACTTCTGGGTGAGGTTTTATACTCTTCGGTGGGGGGTACAGTTGTACTAATATTCGTAGGGTCAACTCTCATAAGCAAAGTTTGCAGGTACGTATCAACCGTGTTCAATAAGTTCGGAGAAAAGACGAATGCCTAAGGCCATGTTTGCTATTTGGTGGGATGATGCATTGGGGCCTTTTGTAGGAAGAGTGTGGCCAGAGGAAGAGAGCCTAACTGGAGAAGAGGCACTTACGATTTTTATGGGGCACGGTGTAAATATGGAAGCTCAGATTGGATACACGAAGATACCCCACGGCCTAGTTGTATCCTTTATGGATCCACCAAACTGCATAGCAGTATTGCTTCATGATGATGAGGATCCAGCAATTATCGAAAGAAATCTACTTCGAGTAGTTCCGACAATTGATTTTACTTCATCAGCTTGGGATCAGGAAATCAAGAAAGCATTTCAAGCACTTGAAGAGGTAATTGAAGAAACAACAGGAGAACGTCTTCTAAAGACACCAGGAATCTCAAGGCTAATCGAAGATATGTATGAAGGTAGAATCACATCAATTCAACCTCAACATGTCTTAATTGCAACTGATAGGTATCCGGAAGCAGCGAACTATCTTGGACCTAATAGTGATGAGGTAATTCGTATACTCAAAGACTTGGAAGCAGAGGGTATTCTTCTTCCGAGAACATATGGAAGGCGCATTGAATGCAGACAATGTGGCAGTTCTGAAGTCATTGTGACTCTTCAATGCCCAAAGTGCTCATCAGAAGAATTATACAAGGTCTATACTCTCTTTTGTCCTCTTTGTAGTGATCAGTTTCAATCAGTGATAGTTGATGAGGTCACAGAGGTAACTTGTCAAAAGTGTAAGAAGCCCGTTAAGGTTTCCGAACTCGCAGTAATGGATGTTGAGCCTTTATGTAATAAATGTGGAACAGCATCAGATAACCCGAAAATTGTCTTAACATGTGCAGTCTGCGACAAGCAACTCAAAGGCGCAGATTTACTTGCAGGAACTGGTCTTGCGTATATGCCATTGAAATCAAAAGAGAAGAAAAGCTAACCGAAATGGTTTTCTTTGACAGCTACGATTGAAGGTGGACTAAAAATGACCGGAGATAAGGTAGTTAAAGTAGGTATACTCAAGCTTGGTTGCATTGGCGCAGCTCCATTGCTAGATTATATCTTTGACGAACGAGCGGACAGAGAAGACATTGAAGTTCGAGCATTCTCGAGTGGTGCAAAAATGGATGAAGAGTCAGGGTCAGTTGCATTGAAATACTTCTTGGAGTACCACCCACAGATGGCCATCGTAATCAGTCCAAATGCATCATTACCAGGACCGACCAAGATGAGAGAGGAGCTTCAGAAACAGGGAATACCAACAATCACAATTTCAGATGCTCCATCAAAGAAAGCATTCTATGAAAAGAATGAGAAAGGTAAATCTGTGCCTATTCAACTCGAGGGACAAGGATTCATTATTCTTAACGCTGACTCAATGATTGGAGCACGACGTGAGTTCTTGGATCCAACCGAAATGATACTTTTCAATGCTGATATGCTAAAAGTGCTTGCTGCGACAGGTTATGTTCGATTCATTCAATTAACCCTTGACAAGATAGTTGAGGCTATTGCAGAAGGTAAAGAGCCTGAACTTCCTGCAGTGAGTGTTGATTCCGAAACTGCAGTCGAAGCTGCTAACTTCAGCAATCCATACGCCAGAGCGAAGGCTATTGCAGCTGCTGAGATGGCTGAGCATGTTGCTAATCTAACAACAACAGGTTGCTTCAAAGTACATGAAGCTGAGAAGTACATCCCGTTAGTTGCATCAGCACATGAGATGCTAAGGACTGCGGCATTACTGGCAGATGAAGCGCGAGAGATCGAAAAGGCACAGGATTCGTTATACAGAACTCCCCACGCTGCTGATGGTACCGTGCTCAAGAAGGATAAATTAGGAGACAAACCAAAGAAGTAGAATCATCTTTGATTCTTCTTCTCTTTCATGGTTTTCTTTACAACCTTCCTAGCGTCTGCGAGTAGCTTCTCAGCCCTATCCTGGCTGAGACCCTCGATTCTAGTAGATAGTCTGGACGCTGTCTCACCAGCCAACTGAGCAGCTGACGTATATCCAGCATCAATTAGCTTCTCCTCCAGTTTGGGACCAATACCAGGAATTCTTCGAAGAGGTAGCACTTCCTGGAAATCCTCTCCAACAATCTCACCAAATTCACTGTCACTTAGTTCCTGTGTTACGTCAAGTATCTCTAGCTGGCTTTGAATGGAAGAGAAATCTTCAGCACCAACAAAAGCATCGACCGTCGCTTTTACCTGTCTATCATCGAAATCAAGAGCTAGTTCTTCCATCTCAACTTCTCTTCCAAGAATCTTGGGAGTATCAGATGATGAATATAGAGTAATAAGAGCTATAAGAATAGCAAAAGGTCCTCCATAGTTACCTAGTAATCCACCAAATGCTGTAACTACATTCAAGCCAAGAAATCCGTGATCTAGTGCCCAGAATAATAAGGCATAACCTAAGAAGAAGAACCAAACAAGTGAAGTTCTTCTTGCCTTTGTTTTTGCAGAACCTAGTTCATTCCAGATTAAGAAGCAGCTTATTCCTAAGATATAACCCTCTACTAATCTTTCCATCAGCAGAAGTGGAATACCCTGAATATCAGCTGCATTATAAAATGCTGTGGGAAAAATAGCGAGAAGTGCCATTAGAAGAATAGCCATATTAAAACCAGTTTTTCTCCCACGCATGTCTGCAAAGAAACCTGCAACAAGGGCACCTATTCCAAGCAATAGAGGTTCATATACTGCAAAGCTGAATCCTATATCCTTTTGAAATTCCTGCGATATTGATATGAAATCTGGATGAAGTTGAATGATAGCTACTTTAGTTCCGAAGAACCAGAGCATATGACTTGCTAGAAGTAATACCATTGGGACGAAATACTTCATATAATTACCATGAACAGCAAGGGGATATTTCTTCCATTTCCATGATCTAAATGGTAAAGCCAATAGAATTGTAGCAAGTGCTATTATCTCTGGAAGTATCGTAGATATTTCTCCAAACTCAAAATAATCAATCGAAAAAAGTGTATACAGAACCACAAGACCAAAGGAGAATAGGATGAAGCATCCAGTAATCTTTCCTCTGAATCTCTCAATTACTGTCTTATTGAGAAAAAGAACCCAACATAAAGCGAAGAAGGCAAGGCACACAAAGACCGAAATTATCCAAGCTTCAGCGAATTCGGGATTAAAGTCACCTAATGAACCAGTAGAATATCCCAGTAGGGCAATAAAAGGGGCGGTAATTCCAGAGAGAATAAGCAAAACATCAATTCGCTTAACCCGATCAATAACAAATGCATTGAACAATAGTGCAAGAGCAGCACTACCACCTGCAACTCCCAAGTAGTAGATGTTGAAAGAGGTTCCAATTACAGGAAGCTTTCCAAATACCAATTGCTTCACAATGAATAACAGATATGCAAAGACAGGAGATAGTAGAAGGAAATACAACGCAGTTTTTGTTGGAAATTCTCTGTATTCAAGCACTAGATCTCACCCATTCACAGGTTTGGCCAGTACTAAAACCAATATGGACATTTCGCATACTAATTACTTTATCTTGACCTATCAACCGTGCAATACCTTAAATTTGTATGATTTCAGGGTCACGACTAGGAGCCAGCACCTTTGAAGGGAAGGTTAAGAATACAAGAATTCATGGTTATCAAACCTGGTGGTGTACCTATATTCCATTACTCGGTTGATGGTACTAGGAAATTAGATGAGTTGCTATCAGGTTTTCTTTCTGCAATAACCAGCTTTGCTTCCGAATTCGGGGAGAAGTCTGTTCAGAGTCTGTCCTTTGAAGGATCTGAAATCATGTATGAACAGGGCGAAGAGGGAGTACTCTTTGTTGTTCTTGTTGAAACACTTGCACCAAAAAAGGTCATTCGAATGGTTCTAAGAGATTTGAGTAGGAAATTTCAGATTAGATACTCCAAGGAGCTGAAATTGGACATTCCAATAGAAGAGAAATTCAGTGGGTTCTCTTCTGAGGTGAATCGAGCTTTTGTCTTTTATGAAGAAATCCTCACGGTTACTTCGAGCTTGAGTCCCTATGTTGTTCCAGAAATTAAGAAGCAAGCTCTAGATATCGCCATAAGATCCAATAGTTTGCTGGATGATTTTCATCGGGATTTCGGAGGAGCAGGGACTCGGATATTGGAAGCTATTGATGGTAAGACAGCGATAGTCGACTTAAGCACTGAATTGGGGTTAGAATTAACAGAAACGAACGAGATTGTTGAATACCTTCTCATATGGGGAGTTGTTACGATTTCACGACTATGTCCCAAGTTGCAAGAGGATGATAGTAGGTTTGACGCATTCCTAGATATCATAGGACTTCCAACAAAAGAATACCAACTTCTGAACCGTGCTAAGCCACTTTGCAATGGAGAACGTTCCATAGTAGAGATTAGTGAGCGCCTCAGTGTCACATACGAAACACTCTATGAGATGCTTCTAAAGCTGGGAGACCAGGTTGAATGGATACATGTGCCGGTTGCTGGATTATGAATAGAATCAAATCCTACGAAGGTATAAGTGGTTTTGATTATTCGTAGATTCGCCTAGAATAATAGGTGGTCGTTCGTTGGTTAAGGAAATCATAATACTAAGGGAATCTGGAATTCCTTTGTACCACTACAGCGTCAGTGGTGAAAAGAAACTAGATGAATTGGTAGCAGGTTTCCTGTCTGCTTTGGGAGGCTTTGTAGAACAAGTTAGCGAACAACAAATCAAAGTCATGGCCTTTGCCACCAACAAATTTGTATGGGAAAAGAAAGGGGATCTGTTTTTCATTGCACTTGTATTGAAAGAGGATAGCGGAGAGATATATCGGGCAATCCTTCAAACTCTTGCAGACCAGTTTGTGAGTAAATATTACACTATCCTAAGAAATGAAGTAATCAGTCCTCGTCAATTTCTGGAATTCACTGATACAGTAGAACTTATTCTTCAGAAATTTGATGGTATACCTGGATTGGCTCGTAGGTATAAGACAGGTCTCCTGCCTCTTGAACACCTACGCTCCCTTAAAGTAGCGCTTGCACAGGTAGAGTCACACAAAGACATTCTCAGAGGATCAGTAGTCACGTATGATGGCTTTATAGTTGCCTCTAATCTACGAGCATATGAGATGGAGGCATTACTAGATCAACTAAAGAATTCCGACTTCTCAAAGGAAATCTCAGAACCAAGATTAGTAGTCCATACATCATTAGAGCCAGTCACGTCATTCTATATTCATCCAATAAGTGGAAAATATGTGTGTACCTTTGTTGTGAAAGCTGGCAAAGATAACCACTCGTACGAGAGTCTAGTCAAACCTTTCTTGGATATTGTAAAGACTACAGATTTCAGTGAGATGAAGAAGCTCCACCCAATGCAGAAGGAGGAGTATACTGGTTTCTATGAACATGATATCCTTATTCCAACAGCACCTATCACCACAATCCTAGATAATGCAAAGGAAATTTTCGCAGGGATGACAGGAGAAACTCAGGCGAACACAATCTCTGTTTTAAAGGCAATAGATGGAAAGAACACAATACTTGAAATCCAAGAGAAAACAAACTGCTCAAAAGAAACTATCACAGAATCAGTTGCACCAATGATTACAAATGGCTTTGTGCATGTGGCAAAGTTGTTTCCTGTTATGGGAGAAAGAGATAACCGATTTTCTGCATACTTGGAGGTCATAGGAATCCCTAAGAAGGCGTATGACATTGTGGATTCAGTCTGGAAGTATTGCACTGGAGGATTCTCCATAAGAGAAATATCTGAGAAAAGTGGTAT
The DNA here is from genome assembly GCA_016840825.1 of Candidatus Thorarchaeota archaeon. The sequence goes on from JAEORN010000212.1 coordinate 6,908, forward strand.
ACAAGCTACTCGAATTATGGAAGTTCTGCGTACTCTAGGTAATCACGTAACATGGCAACACGAAAGGAGAATGGAACATGACAGGTAAGATAGTAAGCATACATTCCTTTCGAGGTGGAACCGGCAAGTCAAACATTGCGGCCAACCTCTCAGCAATAGCAGCATTAGAAGGAAAGAGAGTTGCAGTCATGGACACCGATATGGCTTCACCCGGAATACATGTTATTTTTGGCCAGGGTAGAAAGAAGATGAAATACACTCTCAACGATTACCTCAGAGGAGAATGTGATATCGGTCAGACCTGCATGGATATGACTGGTGAGCTAGGAATCAAGAATGGAAAGCTCTTCCTCATTCCAAGTTCAATGACAGCCACTGACATCACAAGAATCCTCAGGGAAGGCTATGAGGTTAGCGATCTTCGAAATGGATTCACTGAGGTCATCAAACAGAAAGATTTGGACTATCTAATTATAGACACTCATCCTGGATTGGATAGAGAAACTCTATTGTCAATGGCGACAGCAGATTACCTTTTTGTAGTAGCTAGAATCGATGAACAGGATCTTCTGGGGACTGCCGCTACTCTTAGTGTTGCAAGGAAGCTACAGGTTCCAGATATCAGAATCGTGATCAATAAAAAACCGTCAATCTATGAGGATAAGGCAATCATCAAGGAAGTTGAGAGCAAATTCAAAGCACGAGTTGCCACCATCATTCCTCTACTTCCTATTCTTATTGAAGCTGGTAGTCGTTACATCGTTTCATTACGACATCCGGATAATGAGTTCACAAAGAGCATGTATGACCTTTACCGTGTAATGATCTAGATTTCATTGAAGGTAATATGAGAGGTAGACGATTGCTAGGGTCATAATTAGCAATATGAAAGATACAGATAGAATGAGGAGTAAAAGAAAGCCATTACCATCTTCAGGAGTTCTAAAGTATCCATCGTTCATTTTCTCTATGGAATATTATGCATGAAACGTAATATTACCTTTGATTACACCACAACGTTTCTATCTGGATTAATTCAAGCTCATTCAAGAGGCTTTACAATGTCCATAGAAGTTCGAATCGCAAACGCCAGAGATAGAAAAGCACTCAAGGAGTTTTACTCCAGAGAAGGGATGGATTTTCAGAACCTCACCACAAGAGTGACACCAGCGGCGAGTGGTATGGCAAGCGAAACGATGTTTATCATTGCATTAACGAATGATTTGGTTGTAGCTGCTTTGAGATTAGATATTGGACAAGATCCTTCACTTGGAAAAGTCGGATTTATTCAACACTTTGAGATTGAAGATGCTTTAGAAACATCAGATCTTGGAAAGAGGATGATTGAGAAAGCGCTAGAAATCGGACAAAGTAAAAACCTTCGATGTCTAGAGGCGCTTGTCAATGAGAGAAGAAAGGATGTCATTGACCTTTATCTAGAATCAGAATTTCAAGAAGACCATAAAGAGATACTTCTCAGGAAGGATTTCAAACCTCGATTTTTCTAACTAGAGATGGGCAATTCGTAATTTTTCTAAGGTTTCTCTAGTAGGTACTCCATTTGAATCCCATCCCATCAATTCGTAGTATCTGTCGATTGACTGCTTGAAATCCTCCCTATCAACAAAAGCAGTCATACCCTTTCGCGGACCATGAGTTTGAGGCTCCCAAAAGCGTTGAGGAAGTGAATCATCATCCCTTGAAATTCCTTCTCGAATATTGAACAAACGGATGAGTGTTTCAATCCGCTTAGCAATAGTATCAAGATCCGAAAGGGTGTACTTCTCACCAGTAGCTCCATTCAGCAGTCGCCTCATCTGATCCATAATAATTGGAAGGCGATTTGTGAAATGGCATATCACGAGGCAATCCTTAATGGTCTTCTCTATCCTTCCTGGAAGTAGTTTTTCTACAAATTCTACAGTAGATGAATCAGGAGCATTTGATGTGGGAGGCCATCCCCGAAGGTGGCTAGCTCCGATGTCTCCGGTAGCATAAAGAACCCCTTGTCCCATACGACCTCTTGGATCCCAAGCAGCCGCTTCTAGACCTTTTACATGTACTGCAAATGCATCACTGTTTTTCCCAATTATTTTCGAAGCCTTCCTAACACCTTCTGCAAGGGTGTGCCCAATTCCCTCTCTATTGGATATCAAATGAATTAGTTTCATTGCGGCCTCAGCATCTCCAAAAGATAGATCAAAACCCACATCATTAACTGAAAGAATTCCTCTTTCAAAAGCCTCCATGGCGAATCCAATAACTGAGCCTGTGGTAATAGTGTCTAATCCTAACTCATCACATAGATAATTCATCTGTAGAACTTCAATAGGATCTGAAACTCCCAGATTTCCACCGAGGAGTCCCAGAGTTTCGTACTCAATCATAGATTCTATCTCAGTTGTTGAATCATTAGGATTTGGTGCCCTGAAGGCATGAGTACATCTCATAACGCAGTGAGGACAAGAATGATGTGCCCCGATACTATATTCCTCCATCTTGATGTGTGAGAGTTTCTCATGTTCATCGAAATATCCATTCTTCCAATTCTTCGTGGGGAACTGTCCATATGCATTTGCGACCTCTACCAGATGTCGAGTTCCATATCTTTTGAAATCAATATCCAATGAATTCCAAACGAGATTATACTCCTTATTGACTTCACGAACCATATCAATATCATGAGCAGATACAGTCTTAGTACCTCTAACCAGAATTGCCTTCAGATTCTTTGAACCTAGTACAGCTCCTGCGCCACCTCGACCTGTTTGATGTGCTATCTCACAACTAGCTGTTGCAAATAGGACCTGATTCTCTCCGGCGGGGCCAATGGCATAGACTGAGAAATCCTTTCCATATTTCCTATGAAGAAGCTCGGTCGTAGTATAAATCCCCATACCCCAATATGCAGTGGCATCTTCGATTCTTATTGAATTGTCTTCTATCACGAGGATAGAAGGCGAGTTTGCAATACCTCTAATGCAAACTGCATCGTACCCTGCTTTCTTTATCTCACGTCCAATTGGACCTCCACAATGAGAATCCAGATAGATACCAGTCAGTGGTGATTTTGTCACTATACTCCATCGGCCAACACTTGGACCAGGTAAACCTTGAAGTGGTCCATTTAGAAGGATGAAGATGTTCTCTGGTCCTAAGGGGTCAATACCTGATTTTAATTTGGTAAAGAGAATAAAAGCTCCTAAGCCCTTTCCACCTATGAAATCCTGATAAACCTCTGAATCGAGTGTTTCTTCATAAGAGGAGCCATTAGACAAATCTACCCAGAGAATCCTTTGATTCCATCCATGCTTCGTCAGAAAGATTTCCTCCAGTCAGAGGTCTAGGAAATATCAACTCTATTTATTGTTTCCAGTTCAATGCCTTGAAGGTTTGCAAGAATTGCCATCACAACATCATGAACAAGATCGCTAACGAACTCGTTCATGGGTATCTTCTTCCCCTTGACAAATAATTCAAAGTCTGCAGCCATTTGAACCACCAACCATGAGTAAATCGAATTCTACCTTATACGATTGTTGGTATATCGGAAGCGAAAGCTACTTAGATTTGTTTTGCATTCCAACTTTAAGAGCGCACTCCGATACGGATATATACCCTGTCGAATCGTAGGCGAGCTTGATGATGACCATCATAAGTGAGGAATTTAGTCATGACTGAAGACTTCTCGATAGCAGGAGTAATCTCCCAGAGAAAGCGGGATGGAACAAGATATGATCCCATTGGTAAATTAGCTGGAATTGGAGGTCTCCTTGGTATCTTTGTAGGTGTGTACGGATTACTATTTAGCAATACAGAAACAATTTTCCAACTCCATGGTGAGTCCCCTTCTAGCGGCTTGGTACTGCTGATACTCGGACTTGGATTGATTCTACAATCGTTTGGAGGCCGAGAATTAAGGATCAAGCTTGGATCGTCATATTCTCAGATTTCACTGATAGCGGGAGTGATGGGAGTGATATATTTTCCATTCCTTATTATCTCATCAAGCTGGGGAATTTCTCTGTATGAAGACTTTGTCATTATTAGTGCAATGCTGACAGCATTCTTCATTATTTTTTGGCAGATGTATCAGGTTGTTTACACTGATTCTACCAATAGTTGGATCGGTGTTCTTGCAAGTATAATAAATGGTTTCTTCTTCCCTGTCCTAGCCATTGGTACAATCTATGGCGAACTTATCACAATGCTAGCATATGTTATGCTAATATTGGGTCAGTTCCTCGTTTTGGTATATTGGTGGAGTCCTTTGGATAATGTGAGAGAGTATGCTAGAAGCCCTGAAAAGGCGAAGTTCTCCTTTGGACTTTCAGGCCTATTAGCATTCTTAGTTGGAGCAGTAGCAGTATTTGCCAATGCTCGGACCACATTAGAGGGAGAAGTGTGGTATCCATTTAGTGCTCCTTTTGATTGGAATTTCACCTTGGCAGGAGGTTTCCTCGCAGCATTATTGTTCTGGGTCATGCAGGGTCCAAGGCTGGGAAAGAAAGAATTGAAAGCAGCTGAAATCAGTGATGACCTCATACATGGTGGAAGTAAATACTTCCCAGCATTTCTGACCGCAGTTGGCATCCTTGGAGCTGTTGAGGCAGCTACATTCATACCTAGTGCAATAGAAACATGGTCACTCATTATAGTATGGGCTGTATCTGGAACGATGTTTCTGATCGGTGCAATCCATATGGGCCGAACTGATGTGGTAACTGGACTCCCATTGGTTGTAAGTGCGATTATGCTTTCAATACATCCAGCTGCGATTCAGATATTCGTAATAGTCCCGTATCTGCTTGTTATACTAACACAAGCACTACTCATGGTTGAAACCAAGATACGAGGATTTACATACTACTCGCAACCAGTGCTATCTGTAATTGTTACAATTGGATTCTCATTGATATTCTTAGGTTTCATGCTAGGTCTCTTTGGTAGTGGACCTCCAGCAATTTGGCCGACTAATCGTTGGTTCAACGTAGCTCTGTTTGCACCTCTATACGACATGGACACGCAAGCAGCTACTGTAATGGTCTTGCCAATAACAGCATTGATGATAAGAAATGTCGCAGTGGTCGGATTTGGACAGAAGCAAACTGGAGAAGCTAAAGATGTCATTAGTGGAATAACTATGCTCTTTGCACTGCTAGTTCCTATCATCGCAGCAGCGTTCAAAGGAGTAGCTCATCAAGCACTAACCGCAGCTGCAATTATGCTGGCTCTCTATATGATCAGCTTTGTGTTAGTCCTCTCATTGAATCTTTCATTAGCAGGACAAGTGGAAGACACTGGTAATCCTCTTGAGGGAATGCTTCTAAGAATGACTGCTATTGTGTCGCTAGTCTTTGGTGCTATCATAGCCATTGTAGTCCTAGGAACGTTCTCAAGCACTGCAGTCACTGCACTAGAAACTGCTGCTGTCATTACCTGGTTGGTAATTCTAATCTCAGGTCTAGAGATTCTCCTTGCCTTGGGATGGATAATTGCAGGTATAAGACTACATATGTTCAGTGCCGGATTCAAATTCACAAGAGCAGAAGAAGCTTTAGCTGAAGTTGAATACGTACCAGTTCAATGAAACTCACGAGGTCATCAAACATTGACTCCGCAGGTTGAAGGAATCTCCAGAAAACCTGCAGGAGCCAATGTCGCTTTTCTTTTGATTCATGGATTTTGCGCGGATTTGGATGAATTAGCTAGTTTAGGCGAAGAGCTAGAGAAGATAGGAATTGCCTCCTTCGCCATGAGAGTGGCAGGACACGGAACATCACCAGAAGACCTCGCTGAAACAACTAGATCGGATTGGTATGACTCAGTAGTTTCTGCATTGGAAGAAGTGAAATCCTGGAATCCAGAGTACCTGTTTGTTGCAGGTCTTTCTATGGGAGCAGCCCTTGCACTATCTCTTTCAACAAAGGAGAAAGGAATTGACGGACTTGTTATTCTATCTCCTGCAATTAGAATAGATGGATTGGCTCCAAAACTTGTCCCTCTTCTTAAATACTTCAAGAAATATAGATCGGTCGATTTGTCCTACATTCCAAAGATGTATGACCTTCCCAGAACCAAATATGACCGAGAGCCTCTTTCAGCGATTCATGAATTCTTGAAGCTAATCAAAGAGGTAAGATTTGCGCTAAAGGAGGTGACACTCCCAACGCTTGTCATTAAGGCTGGTGCGGATAAGACTGTCAATCCCAATAATGCTGACTTTGTATATAACGAGATCTCCTCTATTGAGAAAACACTCAAGGAAATTCCTAGAGCTGAGCATGTAATTTCATGCCATCCCTCTAGAAAAGAAGCGTACCCACATGTATTTGAGTTTGTAAAAGGAATAGTCGGTGAATAGAGAATTAAATCCCTAATTCAGAGAATAACTCAAAGCAAATCTCAGGCACGTCAGTAATGATTCCATCTACACCCATTTTAATCAATTCGGAAATCATCTCTTTATCATTCGGAGTCCATGGATATACTTTCAGACCTTCTGCATGGGCATCTTCAACAATACTTGGTTCAAGAGTGAAGAAAAGGGGATTAATCGCATCCGCTTTCAAATCCTTAGCATACTTTGTCACATTTTCGATTGGCATAGAATATAGGATTCCTGTCGTTGCGTATGGTTCTAAATCACGAATCTTGACAAGATAGTCATGTTTGAAAGAGGAAAATAAAATATCATCAAGCATTCCTCTATCTCTGATTAATTGAAGAACATGTTGTTCGATATTTGCAGCCTTGAGTTCTATATCAACCATCACCTTTCCTTTCGCTAAATCAAGTACCTGATCAAGTTCAGGTATCTTTATTCCTTTACTAAGACCAATTTCTAGAATTTCTTCGAATGGTATTTCTGAAAGTAATCTGTCATCACCAACTAGTGATTTGAAATCGTCATCATGAAAGATGATAAGATGTCCATCTGAGCTTACTTGAACATCCAGCTCTATCATATCTACATTTGAAGCAATTGCAGCCTCAAATGATGCAAGTGTATTTTCCATCGCTACCCTTGGTGCTCCTCTATGTCCAATAACAAGTGGCCTATTCAGACGCATCTCCTCCCATCAATTGATAATTACTTGTCATCTTGACGAGCGAACCCAGTTCCTCCACACCTAGGACATATTCCTCCTTCGGAGTCTGAGCCGGTTCCCTTACAATAATAGCATTGCTCGACAGGTTCATCAAGTGATTTATCAAACCCTTTGAGGATCGCTCCTCCAATTCCTATCATGATTACTCCAACAAACATTAGCACAAGAGAAAGGATATACAACTCAGGAATCTGAAGAACGAAGAAGAATGAGAAAAGGAACAAGATAACTCCGAAGACTGTGATTAACCCCGCATTCTGCTTTCGTTCCATTCCTTACCACCAATTCAAATGATGTTGGAATAAAAGCGATTCTAAAGTCCCTAAATAGGTTGTGGATATTGTGTGCAGAAGAATTTTGTTTTGTCTACACAAGAGATAATAGAATAAGAAAGATAAGATTGCACCTCGAGGTGTCCATTAATGTCCAAGTCGGATCTCTTTTCACGATATTCACAGCTCTACCAGAAGGAAACCATCAGAGAGATAGTTCCTGAGGGAGTCTTTGTTCGGCAACTTGTCGATATCCCAACACAAGGTTTGGATGTCGGTCTCTTCTTTAAGCAGAAAGGTATCAGAGATCCGAGACAGATTTACTTCAACAATCCTGTGCCTTCGGCAGTAGCAAAACGGGATGGATTCCTTGAGGCTGAAGATAGGACTTTCCTAAGTCATACGATTTTGGACAAGTTCAAGAAATTAGATTTTCTGAAACTAGTCATCGGAGCAGATTCGGTTCTTGATAGTAGAGATGAGAGAATCAGATTCTTAAAAGTCTGTCAAAAGATAATCGATGTTATCTTGAGGAAAGCAAAGAACGTGATTCATTTCGGTGATTTCACACCTTTCTTATTCTCTCAAAAAGTTAGAACCCTTGATTGGTTCCTATCAAAAGACCTAAAGCTCGATGAGGTGTCAGCAGAAGCAGCTGCAATTCCATTCAACTTGGCTGAGCCAGAATATATACTGTTGACAGGACAGAATCTTGTAGTAGTAAAGGAAGAGCCAATTGTTCCTCAAGGAATATTCTATCTTGTTGGTGGTATAGGCTATAGCTTCGATACATCCGTGGGTGCAGTAAATGAAGAAAGAATGTTTCGAACTACAGTGGATCTTTCACCAATGGGAATCGACGAAGCATACATTGAGAACAATATATCTCGTGTAACTGAGGATTTCCAAACAAATGTTCATTCACTGATATTCAGCGATATTTGGAAAAAGAGCCCTGCTAAGCCTGTGGGAGTTAATATCGGCAATGACTTACTAATCAAGCCTGCTCAAGATAGTGAGATTTGGACTGGTGTCTTTGAAGTGTATCTCAGGAGTCCTAAAGCATGATGGAGTCGAATGAATCTATTGCCATCATCACTGCGCGAAATGCATAGATCCTGAATGTGTAAGTCACTTCTGCTTTCTCAATGTTCTGGAATGCATCTCGAAGTAGACTAAGACCATCCTCGCCAAATGATGCAAGAATTGATGGAAGAGAACTTATCACTATCTGTGAAGCACCATTGCCGCTTGAAATCGCAATGTCATTTGCCAAAACTTCAAGATTATCATATACAGGATTCTCAATAGGTAAGATTCCGGTATTATTCCCAGCAATCCCTAACCTAATTGCGGATGCCATTGCTGACCTGGAGTATGTATAGCTCAAGTACTCACCAACATCTCCCTGCATTGCATCTGAATACTGTGTACGGCTGCAGGAGACCTCTAATTTCAATTGATATTCTTGAATAATCCCAGTCGGGATACAATCAAGCTGTGCTATTGTAGAATCTCCATCCACTAAATCGTCGATCACAAACCCATCCACGAGAAAGCCATAATCAAAACCAAAGCTCTCAGCATCGCTTATCAAAGATATGAAATTACCCAATAGACCAGTCTCTTTGATTGAATCTAACTGATTACGAATGTATTCACTGAAACCAACTAGATTTACATTTCTTACTGGTGTCATCATAGATTGCCATTCGTTCTCCGAAACCATCATGTCAAAGAATACAGGTAAACTTGAGGCATTGATAGACTGAGTATCTGTGATGTTTGACAAATCAAGTAGCACCGACCAAAACTCACTCACCATAATATCAAGAACCGATATGTGTGAATCATTCAATTCATCTAACATTGAAAGGATTGCATTTCGGTCTGATGAAATAGTGATGCGAAATGGAATATCATATGAGTTGAGCATCTGAATCCAATCGCTTAGTTCATCCAGTTTAGAGGAATCATTCGAAGGATATCTCAGGTCGACTCCAAAGCTAGCTGCACTCAAAGACTCGATCAAATCAACATCTGGAGGAGTATCTTGGAATCCGGCCCCAAAATCTGCAAGAGGTACCTCTACAAACAGCGCAACATCGTGATTTGACTCAACAGTGGCTATGGGTGTTTGTCCCATTACAACAACAGAGATCGGCATCATGAAACCTAGTACATTCATGAGCAAGAACCAAGCTACTCCCTTCTTTCCGATGGAACGAATAGGTTGTGATGGTCTGAATCCGCCCATGATGAAAATGAGAACACATGATACGATATTCACAAGAACAAGTACAAAGAAACCCCTCACCAAACTAGAAATCAATCCAAATATGAAAGCAGAAATCGCGAGAATAAGAATGCTAAGGAAAGCTGACCTTGTTCGATATAGATCAAGGAGAATCTTTGGTAGGATTACCATCAAAGGAAGAATATAGAAAGCGAGAGGGAGTGTATCCAATAGAGGAACGTTGCTCACTAGATTTCTCAATGTGATTGAAAGAAGCGCATAAACAATCAGAGAGATATTTAGCGCTAGAACTGCAGTAGAGAAGAGGTGTAGTCCTCGATCCAAGCGAATGTTGAGCTTGATCTTAGATCTCAAGCGTCTTCTTGAAGTGATGAACTTCGAACCAAATTCCTTGATTGAATGAACAGCCAGATTATGATTGGAATCCTTCGAAGAAGACATATCACAACTTGCACTCTCACTAGTTTATACATGTGATGGTGACGTCTATCATGACCTAAGACTATTAAGCCAAGCAAAGTTATCAAATCTCGACCAGAGAATGTACGACGTGCTTGTTGTTGGAGCTGGACCAGGAGGATCAACTGCTGCTAGATATCTTGCGAAAGCTGGCTATTCAGTAGCATTGATAGACAAGGACCATTTCCCACGAGACAAACCATGCGGAGGTGGTTTTGGGTATAGCATCCTAGATGAGTTCCCATATCTAAAGAGCAAGACCGAGAGATTTCTTACAGGAATAAGCGAGATAGGTGTACTGCACTCTCCAAATGGACGAATAGTATTGAGTGGGAGTGTGAATATGGCAACAGCATTGAGATATGATTTTGACAATGTTCTTTTTCAGGTAGCAGTCGATGAAGGCGCTCAACCATTCTTAGGCACGAGAATAAAGCAGGTCCTTGTCGATGATGATAGAGTCAGGATCAAATCTTCCACAGGCGAAACCTATGAAGGGAAAGCGATTATAGGTGCTGATGGAGTAGGGAGTATCGTTGCACGAAGCTTGAATTTGCACAAACGATGGCCAAGCAAACAAATCACTGCATGCCGGGTAGCAGAAGTCCCTGAGAAACCAGAATTCATTCAGGATAGATTTGGGAAAGAGTATCATTTCTTTGCAAATGTGGGAGGGATGCCAGGTTATGGATGGATATTTCCAAAGCATAAGACAATCAATATTGGTCTTGGTATTGTTGGCACACACGCACAAGGACTTCCAAAGAACTTCAATAGATTTGTTAACTTACTGAAAGCAAAGGGACTTCTACAAAAAGATGCAGACTTGACCAAAGCACGAGGTGCATTGGTACCAACTGGAGGCACCATAGAAAAGACATTCGCGAATCGAGCCTTATTGGTTGGAGATGCAGCAGGAATGGTTTCTCCATTAACGGGAGGTGGTATCCATTACGCAATGAAAGCTGGAAGAATTGCAGCTTTGGTTCTCAAGAAGGGATTTGAGAAGGATACGCTTTCAGAAAAGGAACTTGGCATTTATCAGAAATTATGGATGAATGAATTCGGTAAAGAGATCAATCCTATGCTTTTAGCACAGAGGATATTCACAGGACCTTTCGCGGACCTCCTCTTTGATATAGCTAGCAGAGACCTATCTCTTCAGAATATGGTATCTGAGGCAATGGCTGAAACTAGTGAAGGCATCAACGTATCAAGGCTCGTTCTAAGGACACTCAAGGTAATTGGGATGAGTGCGTTCCATCTCTGAACAAGAAGTAATATTCTGCTTTTGAACGGAAGCAATAAATGCTACGACAACAGTTGGTCAGTATAGTTGAACCATTTTATTTCGGGAGAGATAAGCTTGGAAAGACCATGGTTAAAGAACTACGTGGGTGGAACCCCACATGATATTGAAATTCCTGAAGGACCGCTATTCGGATACTTGGATAGGGCGATAAAGGAATTCCCAGATAACATCGCTCTACACTATCAAGGTGTAGAGATGACATATCGAGAGCTTGGTGAAGCAGTGGATAAGGCAGCGTACGGATTCTCTAAGATGGGAGTCAAGAAAGGTGATAGTGTAGCAATCATGTTACCAAATTGTCCACAATTTGTGATTGCATATTATGGCGCTCTAAAATGTGGAGCTATCGTCACACCTGTAAATCCCCTAGCTATGCCAAAAGAATTGAGGATATATTTGCAGGACACCGGAGCAAAGACAATCGTTGTTCTCAACTTCTTCTATAAAATTGTCAATGCGATCAGAGAAGAGACCAATCTTGAGAATGTGATTGTTACTGCCGGATGGGATCCAATGAGTAAGATCAAGCAGATCCTAGCACCTAAACTTGTATACAAGAAGGAAATGAAAGAAGTTCCTCCGCTCAGAGAGGGAGACCTCAGGTGGAACGAATGGATGGTAGGTCTTATTCCGCAACCTCCGTCGGTCAGCATCGATCCTGCCAAGGATTTGGCAATCTACCAATTCACTGGTGGAACAACAGGCATTCCTAAAGCAGCCATGCTTACTCATGATAATCTCAAGGCAAATTGTGAGCAATGCTCAGCATGGATGGAATGGATGGCTGAGAGAGGTAAGGAAAAATTCGTGGCAGCGCTACCAATACAACATATCTTTGGACAAACGGTTTCTATGAACTTGGCGATATCTTGGGGAAGTATGATTATCCTCATTGTGAATGCCCGAGACATGAAGGCACTTCTAAAGACGATGAACGACTTGAAGCCAACCATGTTTCCAATAGTTGCTACCCTAGCCATAGGTATCTACAGCTATCCAGAGGTCTCAAAGTATGATATCACATCGTTGAAACTTTCGATAGCAGGAGCAATGGCATTGCCACCAGAAGTGACCAAGAAGTTCGAAGCTGCTACAAACTCCATTATAATAGAAGGGTATGGTCTCTCAGAGGCTAGTCCAGTCACCCATGCCAATCCACTCGACAAGGAGAAGCGTAAGATTGGGTCTATCGGACTAGCATTCCCGAGTACTTATTGCAAGATTGTAGATCTTGATGATAAAACTAAGACCCTATCCTATGGAGAGGTGGGCGAACTTGCCGTCAAAGGGCCTCAAGTAATGAGGGGATATCACAATCGACCAGATGAAACAGCTGATGTCCTCAGAGATGGTTGGCTCTTTACAGGAGATATTGCTAGGATAGACGAGGATGGTTGGACCTACATCGTTGATAGAAAGAAGGATCTCATCAACGCATCTGGCTACAAGGTCTGGCCAAACGAAGTCGAAGAGGTTCTCTTTGAGCATCCAAAGATTATGGAAGCTGCAGTTATTGGCGTTCCAGATGAGACCCGTGGCGAAACTGTCAAAGCATTTATCGTCCTCAAACCAGGACAATCCGCTACTGTGGATGAGATTAGGACCTTCTGCAAGGAGAAGATGGCAGTCTACAAAGTACCAACGGATGTTGAGTTTGTAGAGACCTTGCCTAAATCTCAAGTTGGAAAAGTTCTCAGAAGAGAACTTAGAGAGTCAGAGAATTAGTCCAAACTGGAGACCCTCTGGAGGGTCTCCTATCCTATTTTTCAAAAATAATCTCTTCATACAATGAACTTTGTCTGAAATGTTTCAATCAATCGACAGGTTGGAAAACATCTGCTTCAAGATTATCTATCAATGAATGAATCTCTGGGCGTCCAAGAAGCTTCCTTCTTGCTTCAGTTAGATTGTTAATGACACATGCCACACCAACAATGTGAGCTCCGAGCTTTTCCACAATTCGTTCTACTGCGAGAACAGAAGTTCCTTGAACAAGCCAATCATCAACGATTGCTACACGGTCACCTGCATCAATTGATTCAGCAACCAGAGCAAGTCGTCTATCTGCTAGTCTCTCGGTAGGAATGAACTCAACAGGGCGACTGTAATCATCTGGAAGATATGCAATTGATCTAGCAGGGATAATCCCGCATCCTAAATAATACGCTATTGCACTTCCGAGTGCAAGACCACGTTGTTCAATACCAATTACTTTGTTTGGCTGGACATCAAGAAATGGTTTTGCCAATCGTACTACAGCTTCATGGAACACAGTGGGATGCTCGAGTAGGCGACTGATATCACAGACCGCTTTCCCTGGCTCTGGCCAGTCCCTAATTACCTCAACATAGTCTCTAAAATTAATCTCGCTCATTGTAAGTTCACCATTGGATTTGAATAAGGTAGACATAATTCTTTCTGTCTGAGGTGGATTATTGTTCTATTTGAGAAACATTCACGAAACAGTTAAGACTATCAGAGGTGTTGATTGTGTATAGCATGCATGGGGAATGAATTCTCTGAGAGTACCAGGCACAACTATCGCAATTACATTGCTCCCCGGATTTGTGGAAGTACGCGACAAAGGACTTGTGAAAAAGAAGATCTCAGTGCGTAATAGGGCATTTGAAGAAGTCTTGGAAGACCTAGAGATCTTCTTCCAAGCCCATGGAAAGAGGCTTCCACCGGGAGTACTCACTGATACCTTGATCAGGATAGGAGTGCCCAGAGCAAAACGAATCATCACACAGGAAACATTCGAAACAGAAAAGAAGGAAGAGCCAGTGGAGGTTGTAGCTCCACCACTTGATATTCGACCTGATGAACCAGAAGAACCAGAGGAGATTATGCCTCAACCCCTTGATGTTCACCTTGAAGAACCTCAAATAGAAATTAAAGAATATGACTCGTCTTCGAGAATAGAAACATCTCAACATATTGACATAAAACCTGGCGAAACTCTAAAATTATCAGAACAAGATCTCCCAGATATCGAAGAAGCCCTCATGACTGTCGAGGCTTTGAGCGATTCATTCATGGCGCCTAAAGAGAACTCTGCAAGAATCAATACAAAACCACAGATTAGGATATCCATCAGTGGTACAGAGGAAATCCAAGCTTCTGACACCTCTACAGCTAGCGTGCCAAGTCAATATGCGGAAGAGGAACAGGAAATTGAAGCTCCACCTGATGTTGACGATATCGATGTTACCGGCATCGGAGATTCATCTGAAATAGAACTCCACGAGGAAATGGGAATCACCTATGAAATCCCTGATGAAGAGATAGAAGCACATGAAGAATTGGTGGTAGAATCGAAAATTGAGGAGGAAGCTACTGAGTATTCTCCAGCATCATTCACACTAGAAGAAGCTACTCATACAGCACGAAAGACACCTGTACATGCCGTGAAACCTCTTGTATCAGCTAAAGCTGTGATACTTGGTGAAGATGGAGTTGGAAAACACAGTCTTCTCGAAAAGGCTGAGCTCCGTCTTGGAGATGCTGATGAAGGAGAAGTACCTACTTACATTCGTTCAGGTATTATTCAGTTGGCAGATCATCGCGTAAATCTATCCGTTTGGTCTTTTGATGATGCGGCTAATGAGAGAATCCCAAGGAAAGAATTCTATAGCGATGTTGATGTCGTCATAATAGTCTATGCAGTATCAGATAGATGGAGCTTTGAGAGTATTGATTTCTGGCTAAGAGAAGCCATGGTAAAGAATCAGGATATGGCTCCAATCGTAATTGTTGGCAATAAGAAAGATATTCGTGAAGCTGGGGAACCTGACCCGTTAGAGCCAGCAGTTACTAGCGATGAAGGATTTAGGATGGCTGAAACATTAGCGAAACGTTTTGGGACCAAAGAGAAGTTGCATCCAGTTGCATTCATAGAAACTTCGTGCCTCACCGGCGAAGGAACAAAAGATGTCTTTAAGACGGCATCAGAGTTTTATACTACAATGCTATAAGGTTGGATGCACATCACCAACTCGCCATCCTCAACACCCACTGATAAAAGAAATAAGGCGGTCAGCTATAGAGGTGCATGCCTTATTTATCACGCCAGCTAGATAGGAAGTTGATCAATATAACTGGAAACCAATGCGAAAGCTGTGGAGAAGACATCGGACCAATGCCTGTAGCAAAAACTCTTGAAGATAGCTTCATGGTTGATGAAATGAAGAAGATAGGCATATGTGGAGAGTGCTTTAATAGGAGATTCAAAATCAGTACTAAGAAGCGTAGCGGTTACGGTGGAACAATTTACGAGCTCGAAGAAAAAGCTCCTCCTCGATTTGGACTTGGTAGTCGAAAGCTCAGCTGTCTAAGATGCGATTGGGTGTCATGGACAGAGGAAGGTCTCGCGGTGCACACACGCAAAAGACATCCCTAGGTAATTTATCGCTTATTTAGCTATCATGGGATCATGTATTTTTACTATCAAATGACCCCGAACTCGTACACCAGATAACTTAGTAGCAGCATTTTCTAGCATACCCATTCTGTAGACAGATGTCCTAGGACCTAGTCCATGGAGCCATTCCAACGTAGTCAAATCCAATGTAGAATTCTTAGAAAGATAACTTTCCAAATCCCTTGCGATTGCAGATGTTCTATCAAACATACTAACAGAGAATCCCGCACTTGGTGCAGCAAATCCAACAATGACCCATATGAAGATGAACGGATCTGAACCGAAGTAAGGATAGAAGAAAATGAATCCTGCAAGCATCGGCTCAATTAACGAGAGTATGACCAAGAAAAGCGCAATATGCTGAGTAAGGTCATCGCTACCCAAGCCAGCAACTCCAATTACATCCTGATCAGGAGGAAATAGGAATACTAGAACACTTCCAGATGCGAGTGCAACAATAAACGCAGATGTAATGATGAAAGCAATATACTGTGATGCTTGTTCCATCCATGCTTGTGGAAAACCGATGAGAGACTGTAGAACGAGAGCTACTATCGTTACTGCAGCTCCAGCTATAGACCCTTTGATACTGAAGAATTCATACCTCATCGTCAAGATATTATCAGACATATGCAGCGGTCTCTCTCAAAGTATTATATGAACGAAGAATACATTTACCGAAATAAACCTATGGCTTATCCATAGGAGTATCAGAGGTTCTTCCAACTCTACTCAGATTATGTTAAAATCTATGGAAATTCATTTACTGATAACCTCTATTTTATAAGACCCTCTCATTTGTAGCGGTGTAACAACGTTCGTCCAAGTAGGTGGAATAAAGAGAATCTCATCGCAGGCAGACGAGGAGTAGAGAGGACTTCATGTGTGCACTGGTAGGATATGAAGCATTTCAAAGTAGAAAGAGATGGCTTGTTACTATAGTGACTCTTATGCTTGTTTCATCATCCATATCATGTATCATAGTCTATGTCGATTCTTTTGCTCTTTCCATTTGGGAAGATGAAACTGATACAGGACCTGCGACTCTGATTGTAAGTGGATATCATGTGAACTATTATGCCAATGATATCTCTGAGATTCCCGGGATAATGAAAGCTGCACCATTAACTGGATCTTATGCCCGTGTGTCCTCAATCTATAAGAATCTCCTATTCAAATCAGACTTCTTCGCAGTGCATCTCGAACAGGATTTCATTGACGATTTTCCAACCGTCTTTCAACTGCAGGAAGGCAGGTTTCCAGAGAATGAAACTGAGATTGCGTTAGAGTTGGGAATAGCAGACGTCCTAAATGTATGGATAGATAGTACAATAAACTATACGCGATTTGCATCAGAGACACCTGTGGAATTAGCAGTCGTAGGCATCTACGTGCATCCAGAACTAGAAACAGATTATTCATGGTATTATACTCGAGGCTCAGGAGTGGTACTATCATCTCTACTTTCATCCTTTGAATCACAAACGGGATATGTTTACGCAACGACTGAAGAGCATCTTGCAAACCCTGCTGATGTGAGGGGTTCTATTGAACGTTTGAGTGAGATAGACGAGAACATACGGGAATTAGACTATAGCTATTCGGGACCAGGAGATTCATCTCAATTTGTAGTTCAGAATTTGCTATTGGAAGGAATAACCAAATATTCAGACTTTCTTGATTCCACAAGGGTCAATGAATTTGTGCGATCGAGTGGAGTGCTCCTTCTGGTCATTATTGCAGGGTATATTGCTGTCAAGTACAACATTAACGACCGCAAGCTTGAAACTAATATGTTACAAGCTAGAGGGGCATCTGAGTCACACATAGTTCGAATTAGGATAATGGAGATATTTGGACTAAGTATACTGTCAATTCCATTTGGAATTCTTCTTGGAATATTATTGAGCAAACTAGCCCTTTCAGCAATAGGTTTCTTTGCATTTGATGTCGCTCGTTTGATTGATAGTGAACTAGTGATAAGCATTGAAGCGATTGTGATCAGCATAATCTTTGGTTTATTGATACCAATTCTTTCTTTTGCATTTCACACTCTGATTCTTACAACTCAGTCATCTTTACAAGTTGATTCTGGCAAGCTGGCAAAACTTTCGAAAGGCTTGGGTTTGATGAAGTGGGATCTTTTCATCATCGTTTTCGGAATCATTATGCTTCTTACATTGGGACAGATAAGAGTACTGACACAGTTCCCGATTTTAGCCCTATTCGTGCAATTGATTCCCTATGTAATATTCATAGGTTTTACAAGCTTGGTTACGAAGGGATTAAGACGTAGCAATAGAATTATCTCGAAACCATTCTCTCGAATTACAGGTCAAATACCATCGTGGATTGGAGTCAGAAGAATTTCAAAGGAAGCTTCTGCTGCCGGTCCTGCAATTATGATTCTCGTCTTGGCAATGAGTCTATCTTGGAATTCAGCTATCATTGATGCTTCCCTTCCTATCACCATACTAAATCAATCTCGATTGGCGATAGCAGGTGATTTGGCTTTTCAACTGAATCCAAATAACATAGAAAGTTGGGTGAATTTTGAAGGTGCTATAGAGAGCAGTAATTTGTCAATCGCAGAAACAATCGTTTCAGTCATTCCGATGCATTTGTCAACAGGTAGTGCAGGCACTTCGAAGTTTCTGGCCGTGAACCCTTCAGAATTCGTTGATGTTGCATATGACTATCTAGGTTTGCAGCTTGATGAATCGGAAACAGGGACATTGATCGAGAGTCTAGAAGATTTAGAAACAGGAGCAATTATCTCGAAGGATATAGCACTGGATTATTCTCTTCAAGAGGGAGATATTCTTAGAGCCTATCTTTACAATGGAAGCGCATTGATAAACTTCGAGTTTTATGTAATCGGAATTGAAGAAGCACTCCCAGACAATCTTATGTCAATTGCCGATTACTCATCAGTTGTTGGTCAGTCAGCAACATATGAGGTGGGGATGAACAGAATTCTCATAAATCAAAGGTCTATACAGGCATATATTGAGATTGCTTCTGATACCGAGTTCTTTCTTTGTGTGCGAACCACGACGCCTTCAGCGTCATCGATCCTATTGGAAGAAGCACTGGGATATACCAATGCAGAAGCAATACTACAAGATCAGTATGTAGCTGTAGAGGACGAATTAGAGGAGTATGTATTGCAAGATTCCTATCGACTTGATAGGGGTGTAGATACCATGCTTACTCTTCTCACAGCAACTGTTGTGGCTGGGACTTTTACGATATATGCGGCTGAAGGGGTAAAATCAAGAAAGAGGGAGATTGCACTTCTACGGGCTATGGGGGCTCCTGACTCGCTTGTCATAAAGAATCAAATTGCAGAGATGATGATGATTGCTCTCGCAAGCGTCGTTATTCTTGGTGTATATACACCACTCCTAATAATAAATTCATTAATGAGCTCAATTATTCATTATGGTGAATCTCCGTTCACTTTTCCAATAGATTGGTATCTCGTAATCCCTTGGCCTATGCTCTTCTTGGTTTTGGTATTTTTCCTAACATGTTTTACAGTATTCATATTAGCAATAGCATTCCTAGGATCAAGATTGAATCTAGTAAGCACCCTCAATGCTACATGGACTGAATCAGGGATTTCTGGAGGTGAGGAATGATGTATCTCTTTGCTCGATTGACTTCCCGAAAACCTCAGGTGCTAGCTACATTGCTTGTGTTCTCTCTATCAGCTGGTGTATTGGGGGGTATTCTGTTCTTCATGGATAGTACGAGCACAGAGGTCCTTGAAGATATGAGGAATCAAATAACTATTGATATGGAAGTACGATTCACTAGCTCATTTTACAATTCGTACAGTATTTCCAGAGAAGAAATAGAATCCATTGTGCAGCAACAGGAAGAAGTTGCGGCTTCGGAGCTTGTCATTCAAATAGACAACTACGATTATTTCATTCAAGATGAACGATATAGAAGCTCGACATGTCTTGGTATTGATGATACGTTTTTCGAATCCTTCAACAACCTTATACAAAACAGGTCTGGGAATTCCATCTTGGGTGACTCCACATGTTATTTAGAATCAGCGACATTGGAACGACTTGGTCTCGAAATTGGTGATACATTCAACTTGTCGATCCTATTCTTTGATGAGTGGTATAAACCTCTTAGAATAAATGCTAGCTATATCATTGCAGGTTCATTTACAACCAGCATATACTACAACTATTATCCAGCATCTGAAGAATCTATTACATCGCTGCAAGTACTTGTAAAAAGAAATCAACTAATTCAGGATTTCAATTCTCTGATAGGTGGGGGTTTTTCGGGGATAAAGGACAGTATTTGGGCGACCATAGAAGACTCCATTCTCAAAGAAGGAGATATTAACCAAATTAGAACCACATTGGACAATGTAAAGAAGCGAATAGAGCAAAGCTCATTGCCATATGCCGTTGTTGCTGAATACAATGTACTAAGTGTAGTCAATAGCTATTCATCATGGTCCTCTGCTCTAGTAACTGTGGCACTTGCATTTTCTATTCCCAGTCTTGTCATGGGAATAATGCTTGTTCAATATCAATTCTTTTTGCTTAGCGATGAAAGAAGAAAGGATGTAGGAACACTGGTTACACGAGGCTCTTCTGGTTGGCAAGCGTTCAATTGGATCATCAGTAGTGCGCTCGTTACTGGAATCGTTGGTAGTCTAGGTGCAATTGTAACAGGTCTACTGGCATCTATATTATCAGCAAGTGTTAGAGAAGCGATGAATTTTGATTTCAACAGAGTTGCCACATTCAGCTTTACAATACTGCCCACTTCTGTTGCAATGGTCTTCTTCTTTACTTTTGCAGTGGGCATCGCAGTTTCCCTACCTGCAGCGATCAAAGCACTTCTAATCTCCCCTACTGAAGCTCACGCCGTTGTAGAGCGACAGGATTTTTCGAAGCAGGAAAAACTGGGGAATCCTGTTCTGGAGATAATTGCAGGGAGTTTTGCATTTGTACTACTAGTGCCTATGCTAATGCTTTTCCAATCAAGTGGATTTCTTGGCATATCCAATATCATCAATGCGATATCTTTCATTATGCTTATTGGAATCCTAATTATCACCGTAGCTAGATTGCTTTCAAGACCAGCTGCCAAGTTAAAATCAAGAATACTGGAAACTTGGGGAAATCGTACAAAAACCATAGGTTCACAGATTATCGCCCGCAATCTCTTGGTATTTAGCAAGACTGAAGCAACAGGAGCATTTTTTGTTGCAATGGTTTTCACAGCAGGTCTATTTTCAGCAGTTGCCTCAAACACAGGAACTCTACACATGAAGAACCTAGTGAGATTTGAGACTGGGGCAGATATCCTCTTAGAAGTAAAACATGGTCTATCCAATGTCACCCTTGATACAGTGGATGAAATCATGAACATAGATGGGGTCAAATCTACTTCAGGCATGCTAACCATAACTGCATTTCTGACTTATCGCGCAAAAGGTGAAGCTGGCCTGGCAAATATCAATAGGTCAATAAGATTGTACGGAGTCGAACCCATCAGATGGGCCGAGAGTGCTCAGTGGAAAAACTACTACGCGATTTCAGGAGAACCCACCGCGTCGCTTAGTGAACTTGAATTTGATAATTCTAGTATTATCTCATCATTTCGCCCTCTGTGGGATGTCACTGAAACAGGAGCTATATATCACAGCAATCTAACCGTTGAAATCAGAACACCTTGGGAAAATTACTCTAAGGTTTGCTCTATAGTAGATGTGTTCGCCACCGATGAGAATGCTGGCGGCGATACCTATCTGCCAGGACAACCAGATGCCTCTGATTTCATTATCATGAATATAGCTTACATTCATAGCTGCATCAATTCCACGCGAGTTGACCGAATATATGTGAGTTTAGAGGATGAAGCAGATTATCAAAGGATTGCGGAGGAAATCTCCAATCTATTACCCAATAGTTTCGATAACATAAGGGTGTCTGAACAGATAATTGACACTATCCTTGATTCAAGAACCGGTCAATCAATTCAAGGTGTATACACGTTGAATATCGTATTTTCAATGATCTATCTAACGATAGGATTGACAATTGTCTCTATCGTCAAATCAAGGAATTTGAGGAAACAATATTCTGTATTGAGAGCTCTTGGAGCTCAAGAGAAATCAATAATGATGTCGACATTAGCGGATTCTACAATTGGTCTATGTTTTTCAGCATTGATCGGTCTGCTATTGGGTCTTTTCCTGACACTTATTGTGCTACAAATACCATTAGTATACACAGGTATATCCACCACTATATCGTGGACCCGATTACCTGTGGTAGTTTCCATTCCATTGACCCTAGTCACTGGAATTGTAGGAACGTCTTTCCTATTCACATTGGGATCCACATATCTTGTAACACGAAATACTATGAGCAAGAACATCGCTGAAGAGATTCAACACAGTGAATAGAGGCGATAGAGTACTGGTATTCCCTGTCTTGTAGAGAAAAATCATAGTACGTTATTTGATTCATACGTTCATTCATTAATAGTTGGTAGCTAGATTGAAGATACTGTTGTCCAGAAGTTAGAACAGCTGTTTCAAAGAGTAGAATAATATCAACTCTTGACAGACCAAGAATATACTTGAAGGGAAATCCTAAAATGCGTTCAGGATTGCATCAATCAGGGTCCTTTCGGAGAGGGAATAATTGAGCAACGACGTGATTGTTGATATTGATAATGTGTCGAGAATTTACTCGATGGGTGAAATTGAAGTTGCCGCTTTACGAGGAGTAACTCTTCAGGTAAAACGCGGCGAAGCAATTGGAATCATGGGCCCCTCAGGCTCAGGAAAGACTACTCTACTGAATCTAATAGGTGCTCTTGATAGACCTACGACAGGCAATGTCACCATAGATGGAGTGAATATCACGGCTATGGGCGAGAAAGACCTGACAAAGGTAAGGAGAAACAAGATTAGCTTCGTCTTTCAATTCTTCAATCTTCTTCCAGTACTTTCTGCCTATGAGAATGTGGAGCTACCTCTCTTGATTGGAGGAGTTGAAGAAGCAATTCGAAAAGAACGAGTCGATCATCTTTTAGAACTTGTAGGCCTCGCAGATAGGGCAGACCATCGGCCTGATGAGTTGAGTGGTGGTGAACAGCAACGAGTTGCCATCGCCAGGGCTTTAGCTAAGCCTCCTCAGTCATCGAGTTCAGTTGTTGTCCTTGCAGACGAGCCAACAGGAGATCTTGATACGAATACTGGCGAGGAAATCATGAGGATTCTAATTGACCTGACAAAAGGAGAAGGTGGTACACTATTGGTTGTGACACATGATCCGGATGTTGGGGAGAGGATGGACCGAGTCTACAACATGCGTGACGGAAGAATAGAGAACGTAACCTGAGGGCTTGACATGTCAGCGATACCAGTTGGATACGAGTCATTGCAGGGTCTTAGGAGGAAGGGGGTTTCGTTACTCTGCATTCTATTAGCATCAGCATTAGCGATGGGAATTTTTGTCTATGTTGATTCCTATTCTGTTCATGAATGGAATAACCAACTTGGTCAAGTTGGCGATGTAGCAATGACTGCTGAAGGGGATAACGTTGGAAGATGGCTTGAAGATATCCAGAACCTTCCAGAGGTGATCAAAGCAGCTACACTACGATATGACTATGGAGATTTCAAGTTAGCAAATGCTACAGAATGGGACTATTGGTTTGGTGGGAAGATAGTCGACTTAACTGACGAATATATTGAGGCATTTCCAAATCAATACAAACTGATACAAGGCGCTTTCCCTGCGGACGATAAGGAAATAGCGATCTCATTATCTATCTCAGAATATGGTAATTTTCATCTTGGTGACTATCTCAACTATTCCTTATATTGGAATTATCCTGATGAAACATGGACGGTATTGGAAATCGTTGGCATCTTTGAAGTAGCAAATGATGTTAATTACGATTATTGGTGGCGCCCCACAGCAGCAGCTGTGGTCGTATCTGATCTTTTTGATCCATATGGCAATAATTTGGAAATCTCGATCGAGATCGATAGAACTCCACTCACTCCATTCAACGCAGGAGGTTCCTTATCATATGTCCTAGGAATTGAAGATAAAATCAGATCTGTAGATCCTAATTACGGTCCACCATATTACAATTCAAGAATCTATATTGATAGTCCTCTTGCTACAGCAGTGTCAAGGTATATAGGATGGCAAATGACGATGAGAATAAATCAAGTATCCAGAGCTGCTGGCACTTTACTTCTTGTCGTCCTAGTGATGTTTCTAGCAATCCGACACAACATGAATGAACGTCGTTATGAGAACAATATGTTAATGTCAAGAGGTGCGGCTCAAGGAGACATAGAGAAAAGGGTGCTAAAGGAAATCGCTGCACTATGTTTCATAGGTACAATTTTAGGATTTGGAATTGGTATTCTATTCAGTAGAATAGGTTTGGCATCAACGGGTTTCTTTGAATTCAACTATGTTCTCTTCTTCACGGAACCCTTCCTGGTAACACTTGAATCGTTGATTTTGACAATTGTGATTGGTGTCATTTTACCAGTTGGAACTTGGTTTTTGTATAATGCATTCTATTCGACCAAAAAGAAGGTTGATGAAAGTACTGGAAAAGTTGAGAAGGCTGCCAGAATTCTAAGCATCATTCGATGGGATGTGATTGTATTTGTATTATCAGCGCTATTCCTCCTAGGTCTCCTTAGCACTGGACAATTACTGCAATACAACTTCATACTCTCAACAATAGCCAGTATGTTACCTTTAGCAATGTTTGTTTCATTGGGAAGTTTGACAATCAAAGCTCTTAGGAATGGCGCACACATAATGTCAAAGGGAATGAATCGAGTAGTGGGGGTATTGCCTTCATCCGTTGGAGTACGGAGATTGGGAAAGAGCGCATCGTCCGCAGGTCCTGCGATATTGGTTCTTGTTCTTGCTGTCAGTATCTCTTGGACATATGCAGTGATTGGAGCTTCAATGCCTCTTACAAAACAGAATCAAGGACGGTTTGCATTTGGTGGAGACATCGCCTTTCACCTAGGAAGCTATGAAACAACAGATTGGACAAACTTCACATTGAATGTCACGAATCATGAATCGTGTTCAGCCGCATCTTTGATCCACAGATCTGAGATTCTTCTTTCTTCGGAGTACTATGACTATGCGTACATGGTAGGTATGGATCCCTCAGAATACAAGTTCGTAGGATATGACCAATGGGGTAATCAGCTAAATGGATCAGACTTGGCACCATTATTGGATTCATTGACTACTTCACCAGCAGGCGCGATCATTACATCAGATATTGCAGAATCATATAACCTTGCTATTGGTGATACGATTCGAGGATTTAGCGGATACTATTATGATAGTGAGGATATCTATGTCTTCACAGTAGTTGGCATAGTTAACGCTCTATCCAATTCTGGAGTAACGAATACTGGAACAGACCAGGATGATTACTACTATTACTATGTCGATGAAATTGGCAGTAGAACAATGTGGGTAAATAGAGATTACCTAGGATCCCTCATCTCACTCACCAATGAAACTGAGAATATTCTATGTGTGAGAACGAATCCAAATACAAATGGTACAGAATTTGTTAATGAGATAATGGAGAATGGTGGTAGAGCTGTCATACCAGAATATGCTTGGGCTGCAGTATCCTACGAGATTGATACTTACACATCTGCAATTGCATACCAAATAGATAGAGCAGTAGATACAATGCTGGCAATTTCTACTTCAGCAATCATTTTCGCAGCGTTCATAATCTATGCTTTCGAAGGGATAACCGCAAGAAAAAGAGAGATTGCACTAATACGCTCAATGGGCGGAAATAGAGCGGATGTGGTCAAAGCACAGGTAGCTGAAATGACCATTCTCATCTTTACAGCTTTGATCCTTCTAGGAATCTATGGACCACTCCACATCATCAATGCACTAATCGGGTATCGCACATCAAACTACACGTTCCCGGTTACGGTTTTCCCCATATTTCCATTGTACACAATGCTTTCAGTCTTGCTCTTCTTCGTGGGTTCAGCAATCATCTTTGTGATAGCGGTAGCCATGCTGAGTTCGAGGGTAAAATTGGCAGAGGCGCTGAATGCAACATGGGCTGAAAGCGGACCCTATGGAGGTGACATGTAAGATGTTTCTCTTCTCAAGACTGCTTGCTAAAAGTCCACAGGTGATAACAACATTCCTGATTTTCTCCCTATCAGCGGGTGTACTGGGAGGAATTCTATTCTATATGGAAACTTCAGGACCCAATGTCCTTGCTGATCTAACTCAGGATCTTGATGTGGACATGGAGGTTTCGATCACTTCATCGTTCTATAGACAAAACACAACAGACATCGCATATATCGAAAGTCTACTAGACTTTGATGAGATAGACAATATAGAACCACTAAGTGTGATCGATACATACCTAAGAGAGGACGATTATTATTACTACTATAGTCATGCGATTTTCCTTGGAGTTGAAAATTCATTCTTTGATTCATTTCCTGATTCAGTATCTGTGAGCTCTGATGCACCACTTCTTACTGATACAACTTGTTACATGGAGATAGAATTCTTTCACGAAGGAGATTATTCAATCGGGGACAACTATACCGCAGAAGTAGTAACCTATGATGAACATTGGGACGAGGTCATAATTAATGTCACCTATGAGATTACAGGCACCTTCGAATCTGCGATCTTTATGGAAGAGTATTATCCTTACTATTACTATGATGACTATAATCCAAGATCTACTGCGCTGACCATTATAACCACGAAGGATTCAATTAATGAGAACTTTGAAGGGATGGGATTCAGTCAGTATGATGGTATATCAGAAAGATACTGGATATCTATCGATTCCAGCAAAATACTAGACAATGACGTAAACACAGTATACGACTCATTGGATTCATTAAGAAAGCAGTTCGAGCAGGATGCACTTCCTTATGCCATTGTTTCATCGTTTGGACTCCGTCAAGCTGTTCAGCAATATCAGGCATGGTCATTATCAATGACCACGCTTTCATTGGCGTTCTCTATCCCTACTGTCGTGATGGGCATCCTATTGGTCTATTATAATACAAATCTGATAAGAGATGAAACCCGTAGAGATGTAGGGACAATTAAGACACGCGGTGCTTCTGGCTGGCAGGCATTCAGTTGGATAATGAGTAGCGCACTCATCACTGCGATATTAGGAAGCTTTGGAGCAATCCTGATGGGAATTGCTGCAGCATTGCTTTCTTCAACCGTGAAGGTCTTCTTTGTATTCGAGCTATCACAATTATCAGGTCTCTCGCTCATACTTAGCACTAATGCTATCATTGCCGTTTTTGTATTCTCATTTGGCGTTGGATTGATAGTTGCCTTCCCAATAGCAGTGAAGTCGTTCTTGATGACAGCAACTGAGGCCCATTCTATCCTTGAACGCGATGTTTTGCAGTCAAAGGAAAATCTGGGGAGTCCTCTTGCAGAATTAATAGCTTTAGGAATCTCAGCCTACTTCTTGATTCCCATTCTATCACTTGTATCAATCCTGAGCTACTATGGAATGTTCTACCTTTTCTTCATGATAATGATCATTCCTATGATGGGGCTATTCGTGCTTTCTTTCGCCAGATTGATGGCTAGACCAGTTGCTAGTGTAAAGGCATCGATACTTAGGAGAGTAAGCAATAGAACCGCAAGAGTAGGTACCAAAGTAATGAGTAGAACTTTGCTTTCGTATAAGAAAAGTGAGGCTATGGGAGTCGTATTCATTGCGATGGTTTTTGTTGCTGGAATCATGTCTGGAATCTCAGCAGCTACAGCCATGCAACATACAGATTCTGTTTACAAGTTCTATACTGGAGCGGATATCACGATCAAGGTCAAAAATAGCTTAAATAATGTAACATTAGATATGCTTGAGAATCTTACTGAAGTGGATGGAGTGGCTTCTGTCTGTCCGGTTCTTAAGGTCAATCAATATGTGTCATTCTGGTCGTACGACTGGAATAGAAGAGTATTCTATAATCAGTCAATGCTTCTTTATGGAGTAGATCCAAGTGCTTGGTTAGAGTCCGCATTCTGGTTACCATATTTCACCCTGGACAATAGTCCAGAGGGTGCGATAGCTTTGATGCTCGCAAGTGAGACAAATGTACTCTCTTCATTCAGACCAATTGATCATTACATTGGTGAAGGATACAACCAAAGGCCCGTATATGGAGATGAGATCTCTCTGTCTCTAAGAACTGATGATTATGTGAATGTCACAGAGATGAATATTGTTGATGTAATGGCTGGTAGTAATGAGATGTGGGGCGAAAAATACCTACAAGGAGAACCTAGCGAGTCACAATTCGTTGTGGTGGATCTTGATTTTCTCCAAAGGTATCTGAATACCACAAGTGTCAACAAATTCCTAATCAGAATAACTCCAGATGCGAATTATACGGATGTGATGAGAGACCTCTATGATGTCGCTCCAAATAGCTTTGAGTCAGTTGAATCCCCATATACCGGTCTTGAACAGGTTCAAAATTCAAAGGCAGGACAGACTATCTATGGTGTTTATACTCTCAACGTGTTGTTCACGATAATCTACCTATCCATTGGCATGATGATAGTTGCATCAGTTAGGATACAGAACCTCAGAAAACAATTCTCAGTTCTTAGAGCGTTAGGAACAGATGCAAAGGAGATAATCCGCTCAGTCCTAATGGATACTTCACTAAGTGTGTTGATATCTTTGGGTATTGGAGCGTTAATAGGACTGATACTTGCTTCATATTCAATTAATATGCCATTGATATACTTTGGAACGACGACATTGAATATGTGGCAGCGGCTACCAGTATTCTTGGCTATACCTTGGGTGACACTTGGTATAATCATTTCAGTGAGCTTTGCGTTCGCATTGCTTTCATCATATTTTGTCACAAAATCAACATTAAGGAAGAATATCGCAGAGGAAATACAATATGCGGAGTGATTGCTAGGATGACAGAGAATCTAGAGCAACTAGTAGAAGAAAACAAGATAGTCGTTAGAGACCTAATGAAGGTTTACAAGAGAGGGATGAAAGAAGTAATCGCTCTAAGAGGACTGGACTTTGAGGTGGGAACAGGAGAGTTTCTTTCGATTGTGGGGCCATCAGGCTCTGGAAAGTCGACTCTTCTAAAAATGCTTGGAGCTTTGGACAAGCCAACTGCAGGTTCTATATTGTATGATGGCCATAGCGTAACTCTTCTGGATGATAGAAGATCGATGCTCTATAGACGTCAGAAAGTTGGTTTTGTATGGCAAACGGGAAATCTGGTTCCAGGCCTTACCGCCTTGAATAACGTCATGTTACCAATGCGCCTTGCAGGAGCTCCCAAAGGACCTTCAAATGAAAGAGCTCGAATGCTTCTTGAAACAGTTGGACTACAAGCTAGGATGAGTCACAAACCTCATCAACTATCAGGTGGCGAAAATCAACGTGTTGCAATCTGTGTAGCACTTGCGAATAAACCTGAGCTTCTACTTGCAGATGAAGTGACTGGGGAGCTTGACACTGAAACAGCAGAGATGGTAATGAACACACTGAAGACAATGAATGATGAATTTCAAACCACAATTGTCAATGTAACGCATTCCCCTAGAGTTGCAGGCTATGCGGATAGAGTCCTACGAATTAGAGATGGTCTAATCGAAGGACAGAAACATACCATCTTTGGAGATATCACAGAGATTGATGCCAAGGGGAGAATGGTAATTCCTGAAACAGTTCGACGACTTGCCGGGATTGAGAAGCGGGTTGTATTAAAAGTCACTAGTGAGGGACTCCTAATAACGCCACTTGAGATGGAAGAAAACAATCATCAGAACCAGTGATGGCTCTCGTAGATAGATAGGAATAGATACACAACTGAGTAATTCCGCATTAGGTCGAGGTGGAGAGGTACCGAGCGATGATCCCATCTATAATTGAGATGAGAATCACATAGAATAGAATAAAGATCATCTGTTCAATAAATAGTCCTGAATTCCAAAGCCAATAGAATAAGGATAATGGGAAATGGACAGCGAATAGGAAGACAACGAGAACGAATCCTTGGCCAATCTGTCGGTCCCAAACAGTACTCTGTTTGTCGCCCCAGATTCTCTCTGTAAGGATTCTGTTGAGATATCCATAGAAGAAGAATACTCCAATACATCCAAACATAATTAGGACAAGGAAGATGGCAGAAGATGCATATGGACTGGCTAGGATATCAGGCTCTTCAAATATAGAAAAGACGACCAGATTGCTAAGAGCAGACATTGTTCCGAGAATGAAGTCGGAAAATAATACCAAAATAGTCGTTATAATTAGAAAGGGCAAACCATGTAGAAAGTATTCCTTGATCTCTAGCTTTGCACCTTTAGATCTCATATCGAAATCTCCAGACTTAATGCTTAATTCGTTCATTTGTCTTCATATCCTATACAAGAAGTGAGATATAAGCTGTCTTACAGAAGGTCTATATTGTTCGTCAATCAGTTCAGTACTGTTCAAAATGAGTTACTTCGAATTGCCATGGTCATATTCAGCTGCTATAGTCACGTTTGGAATTTTCTTCTTTTCTCTGAATGTATATTTGTTCACATTGGTATTGAGCCATCCATTTGCTAGTCCATGGTGGATTGTGCTTTCAGTAATTGGATTGATAGGTTTCATTTATTCTCTAAGAATGGCGAAGGTGCATCAAGCAGAGTTAGTAGTGAAGAAGCAGAGTGAGGAGTCACAGGTTTCTTCAGACAATTAAAAGAAAGAGTACCAATCGGTATTTCACCGATTGGCTAAAACACATCTATGGGTATACGCGACTAACAGTACGCGGAAATGGGACACAATCACGAATATGCTCTAATTTTAGCATCCAAGTGATCAAGCGATCCATTCCGACACCAAATCCTGAATGTTCAACACTTCCGTATCGACGGATGTCTATATACCACTTGTACTTCTCAGGATCATCGCCTATTCGTCGAAGATTCTCAAGAATCCTATTGGCATCATCCTCTCGTTGACTACCTCCGATTATCTCACCATAACCGTGAGGAGCAAGAAGATCATCGTTCTTGTATGTACGAGGATCATCAGGATTGTGCTTCATGTAGAAAGACTTGATCTCTTTTGGATAGTATTCGATGAAGACGAAGGTATCCCGATCTTTCGATAGTATTTCCTCTGCTTCAGTGCGAATATCTTCGCCCCATGCTATCTCTAGACCAGCAGCTTGGCATACCTCAATCGCTTTATCATATGTCATCCTTTCAAACGGAGGTTTAATCCTCAATAGACGTTCAGGATCAACCCCAAGTTCCTCAAGCTCATTTGGGCGATTCTTCACAACCGCATCACACATGTAGCTAATCAGCTCTTCTTGACGCTTCAAGTTGCACTCATGATCACACCATGCTTCCTCAACTTCCAGATGCCAGAACTCTGTCAGGTGCTTCCTGGTTCTAGATTTCTCACCTCTGAATGAAGGTGCTAGGATGAACACCTTTTCCATAGCAAAAAGCTGTGGCTCAAGATGCATCTGACTCGTTTGCGTCAGGTAAACTGGTTTACCGAAGTAATCGACTTCAAAGAGCTCAGCTCCTTCCTCACCCATCGTACTTACGAACATTGGACACGTGGTTTCATAGAACCCTTGTTCTCTAAGATACGCACGAGCTGCTCTAAAGACCTCATCTCGAACTTTCAGAATATTGCTCATCTGGCGAGATCGCATCCAAAGGTGTCTATTATCATTTAGGAATTCAATACTCTGATCTTTGGTTATGGGGAAGTCTTCAGCAAAGTGCAGCACTTGAATATTCGTTACTTGCACTTCATAACCACCGGCTGCTCTTGAATCAGCCTTTACACTACCCTCTATTGCAATGAGGGATTCCACTAACATCTTACTCGCAGCATCGAATTGGTCTTCGCTTACTGCGTCCTTCTTTATTACCGATTGAACGAGTCCTGATGGATCACGAAGTGTGACAAAGACCATCTTACTTTGTGCACGGGTTCTATGCACCCATCCACGAAGACGGACCATCTTTCCTTCATATGCTCCATCAAGTACATCGCGTACTTTGATGAATTCCATAATAGTCACCAATAATCTCGCAGCCTTACCAAGAAAGGCAAGACTAGTTCATCAGATTTGACTTATGGATAAAAGGATGACGGCCAAAACCGGCCGTCCTCCAAAACTAACGGTATTTGATGTACCAAATGATTACTCCAGCAAGAATGACTACTCCGCTAAGAGCTGCAGCGAATAAGATTACCATGCTGGTAGTGGATATTGAAACCTCAACTGTAACGGTAGAGGTTGCAGTGTTTCCACCCAAATCAGTCACCGCCAAAGTGACTTCATGAATCCCTGCAGCCAACCCTGAGAAGTCAAACTCGATTGATTCTGAGGTCCAATCGTCTTCAACGACTACGAACCCATCAACAGAGATCGTATAAGACTCCATGAAATCATCCGTTGCTGTCCAATTCCGGACTATTCGGCCTGCTCCTTGGGCATAATAAACTGTAGGTGGTTCATAGATGATTAGAGGGGCAATATCATCTTGCATTACTGTTACCATAACCTCATCTGTCACCCAGTTCCCACTTGTATCATTGACCCAGAGAGTGTAATTATAGTTTCCAATAGCAATCCTATCCACTATATGATAGATATAGAATGGATTGTTTTGATCAAGGGAACCATTATCAACAGAAACACCATTCTTGTATAAATTGAAGGAATCCATATTCTCTTCAGTTATATTCCAACGGAGAGAGTTATCCGTTTCAGTATAGTAGAACTGAAGGTCATCAGGTCCTTCAATAACTGGAGTCACATTTTCATAAATCCTGAGAGAAACAATATCCTCTGCCGTGTTATCATTCAGATCGATAGCTCTGAGCTTCAACTCATACACGCCAATTTTGAATCCTGTTGCATTGAATGTGTAGTATGTTTGATTGGTCCAAGTAACAGTTTCGTTTAGATCATCATCGATGTAGAATTTTAATTGTGCAGGATACTCATCAGTAACGTTCCACGTTATAGTGATATTCTCTGTTCCAACCAAGAATTCTTTATCACCGGGTGAATCAAAAACAGGACTTCTTATGTCAGCGCTAACCATTGTGAGGTTATAGAAACCAATCCCATTCACGACTGGTGAACCCAGATAGGATACAGTCCAATTGATGAATGCAATTGGTAGGTCTAGGAATCTCACTGTTCCATTCACAGGAGTGTATTGGTAGTCAATTACTGTACCGTTGTAGAAAGTAACGTTAACAAGAGCACCTTCTACAGGAGCAAGGGTGGTTTCGTAGTGAGTGAATACTTCCAGATCATAATACTCTGCAAGACCAGCAAATGGACCTAGTGTCTTGTGAGCTTGAATAGTTGTACCATCAGTAGTGAAATTCTCAGCAATTAGTACAGTTCCCAAGTATTCAAGCGCTGCAACAGTTAGATAATATGTATAGTTGCCAATTGGAATGTCAGTAACATTTGCGATTCCATCTTCACCTAGATTGAAGTAGTCATAGGTTGTATTTGTATCGCGGCTATAGATAGTGAAGTTCAATCCTTCTCCAGGATATCCAGATACATCAGTCACTGTAACGATGATGTCATCATCATCATCTTCCCAATCCAGATTTCCAATCTTGAATGTTGAGAATGCTTCAGGCCCATCAGAGATCATGCTACCATTGAGGGATACTCCTGGCGCTTCAGCCCATGTAACATTCCACTCATAGGTTCCCTGTGGAACATCTTTGAAAACTGCGGAACCATCACCGATTGTGTATTTAGAATCATATTTGGATCCATCAGTTGCATTATAGAGCGTAACATTAGCTGTTGATATCTCAACAGTATTATTATAGACATAGAATTCGAAATCGTCGTCGTTGAATTCTGAATCAACATTAATTGTATTATTCTCGACGACTAAATTCGTTGCTGCAATTGTCCTCGGTTGATCCATTGGCGTTGTTACGTGCGATGTTGAAACTTGCACAACCGCCATAGGTATCACGGTACTACTCAGTACCAGTATGGCGAGGAGAAATGTGAAAGCCTTGTGTTTATTGTTCATCCAATGTCACTCTCATTGTCGTAGACAGACTCTCTAGTGTCATCTCACTACTTAGCGGCTCGAAGCCTGCATGGAGCATAAAAGGGTTTTCATAGACTTAGTGTTGTATTACTTTTGAGAAGATTGGCGAATTGAACTATACTCGTTCATCTAACCATCTTAGCATATCAGCAAGGACTTGGTCGCCACCGTCATCCTCAAAGGGTTCATGATAGAGACCCTCGTATAGTTTCCAAGTCTTGTCCTCTGACGAGATTCTGTCAAAGAATTTCTTGTTCTCTTCAGGAATCAATATCTGATCTTCACCAGTCTGAAGTAAAATGATCGGGGTTGTGATATCCTCAGCTTTGTTGAAGATTTCTTCTCTCAGGTTCAAACCTTCTATTGCAAAGCGAGGGGTTGCTTTATCAAAACGAAGTGGGTCTTCCTTATTACGTCTAACAACTTCAGGATTACGTGCTATGAGGTTGAGATCCAATCCTGTATCGAAGTATTGCTTGACATTCAACCGGGACAAGCCTTTTGCAATAGCCCTCGTTGCAGCGCTAATCTTCAGGCGTTCAGACACAGCAGGGCAAGGAGTAACGAGACCGTCAATTCCCTCAGGATGCGCGAGGGTGTATTGATATGCCCAAAGGCTTCCTAGTGAGTGTCCATAGAAGAAGAACTTTTCATCGGGATGAGAGAGTTTCAGATAGGATACGAGTGAATCCAGATCTTGCACATATTCATCAAAGCTATCGACATGTCCTTTGATTCCCGTATATTTACCAAAACCACGCATATCAGGAGCATAGAAGAGATATCCGTTTTTTGCAAAGAATTCACTTACAAAAGTAATCGTGCCGCTATGAGCACCAAGACCATGTAATCCAAGGATGATAGCCTTTGGTTTGCCCTCGGGTTTGTAAACACGCATGAACATCTGCGTTCCATCATACCCAAGATATTCGCTTTCTTCGTATGTCACTGAATACCACTCTCGTTGAGATTTATTTCTATTATCTCTCTTGCTTTTGTGGTTATTGGTACAAATTGAGTCTTTCCTACTCATAATCCAAAAATATAGGATGTCATCGCTATAGATCCAAATACGTACCCTTCAGCAAATGATTGTATCCTGTCATTCGAATCAGTTGCTCCCAAGGCATAAAGTAAAGGATAGAAATGATCAGGGGTGGGATGTGCCTGTTTGGATATGGGACCAAGCTTCTCATATCCAACAACAGATGAATGATCATGTTTTTTGAGAGCCACATCGATTAGTGATGCAAATTCCTGATTCCAATCATATGCTCCTTCTGGCATGTCCCAAGCGATTGCTCTGAGATTATGAACAAGATTTCCACTTCCGACAATAAGCACTCCTTCATTTCGAAGATCCTTCAATTTTCTCATTAGCTCATAGTGATACGAAGGTGCTTCTTTGTAGTTTATACTAAGCTGAATCGTAGGAATGTCAGCATCTGGATACATTCGTTTCAAGATACTCCAAGTCCCATGATCAAGTCCCCAATTTGTGTCGAGTTCAGCCCTTACAAGATCGCTGATTTCTTTAGCCAAGGGAATATTCCCCTTTGCAGGATATTGCTGTATATAGAGTTCTTCAGGAAATCCATAGAAATCGTGAATTGTACGAGGTTTTTCAACGGCAAGAATTCGTGTGTCATGAGTATACCAATGTGCAGATATGCACAGGATTGTCTCTGGTCGTGGAAGGAGATGTGCCATCCTTTGCCATTCATTCGTAAAGAAATTATCTTCAATCGCATTCATTGGAGACCCATGACCTATGAAAATGACAGGCATTAACTCATCACTCATCGAAATCATACCTCATCAAACCCCTTGTTTCTCGTTCTAACCTAATAACAGAGGTGATATAGCAAAATCCATCTAAAGATCATGCCACCCCTTCCTGCTGAATCTCAGCATACTTGAGATTTAAATATCGGATTTGCAATGCAGTAATAGCTGGTGTTCCAGCGGAGAAGAACTATGAGGGTAGTTAGAATCATTTTTCCTTTGTTCTTATTGATGCTATTAGCAGTGAATACAGCGAGTGCAGCAAACACTCAAGGATTGACGTGGGCTTTCTCGCCGGGAGATAGAATAGATTATACATATCGAATTGATTTCGGCGATACTACTTATCCCTATTCAATATTGGAGGGGACCTATGAATGCTACGTAATAATAGATACCCTTCCTGAAATCTCAGAAGTGGTTGGAATAATTCCTACTATTACCAATATGAATGTCGATCAGTACCTTGCTAATGGAACTGAATTCTATTTCTTGTGGATTGCAGTACCAATTGGCAATTGGACTTTGTTGACTGAACTCCTTGAGAACTCAATGGGCTCTTCGACCAATGTTACACTGATAAATACTTTCACAGAGTGGGGCTATGATCAAAGCTACTCATATGGAGGAACTCAGCAGAATACAGTCCTGAGGATAGCAAAATCAGATGGTGCCATCCAATATCTCAAGCAGGAGATGATCTATACTGATGAAACACATAATACATTGATTGAATTAACTCGAGTTGGCGGGTCATTCTTACCAATCGATGATACTTTGTTAATTCCAATTGGTATTGGTGCAGTTGCTGTGATCATAATCCTAGCAGTTTTAGTAAAGAGAAGGTAGAGGGCTGGATTAACTCCAGCTTCTCCTGTTTTTTATAATGTGTATACATTTCGTTTAAATATGCGTTCTATTACAGGACAGTAGCTGATACTTCAGCGGAGCAGAAAAATGAGGGTAAGACTAGTAATTATCTTTGCACTAGCAATGATGCTCCTAGGAACATCATTCAGTGCTGCGGCAAATACACAGAATCTATCCTGGGGTCTTTCAGTTGGAGACAGAATTGATTATGTTCTTTCTGTAGACGCAGGTGATTCTGCAGCAGTCTCATGGGAGAATGGCGTCTATAATCTATATGTCATCGTAAATCAGCTTAGGGAAATTCCGACCACTGCGACCTCAATGATGGATGTGACATTGTCACAATTCTATGTTACAGTGTATTTCACAAACGGGACGACATTCCCAACGAGTCTCACATGGATAGCAGTCCCTATTGGTAATTGGACATTATTGACCACACTTTTGAACAGCTCTACCCCACTCACCGGCGAGGTTACCTTTATTGATACTGCAACGGAATGGGGCTATGACTATGTTGTCGATTATGGATTGGTAGTTCAAACCACCATCTTTCGTATTCTGAAGGACGATGGAGCACTCAACCGATATGAGATTCGTAGTGTTGATGACAACCCTGCTGCAAATGCGGTAGTTTCTATCTATAGACCGGGACCTCTGAATCTCCCAGTTGACAGCTCATTGGTTCTACCAATTGCGATTGGCGCTGGAGTTATCATAATCGCACTGGTGATTATTGTCATCAAGGGAAGGAAATGAGCTGGTGAAAAGCTAGCTCGCTCATTCCATTTATAGGGAGGTTCATCTCGAAAAAGATGAAAACTATTTTGATTGAGGGAGTAACATGAAGAAGAAACTCATTCTTTGCGGATTCTTATTGTCACTGATATTAACACCAACTTTTGCAAGTGCTGCAAATTCTCAGAATTTGTCATGGGGCTTTGCGGTAGGAAATAGGTTCGATTATACCCTAACAGTCGAGGCAAATGAAAACGCTACACCAGTCTATAGGCCAGGCACATATGAGTTGTATTTTGTTGTAGAGGTGCTTCGGGAAATTCCAGAAACTGTGACTTCGATTTATGATACACTAATGTCACAATCAGGTACCAGTCAATACTTTAGTAACGGCACCGAGCTACCGTATCCAGTTGAATGGATTGCCTACCCAATTGGCAATTGGACGTTGATGAGAGAACTTCTGGAGATTGTTGCAGAACCCTATGAAGATGTTACATTTATCGATACTGCAACAGAATGGGGACATGAATGGACACAAGTCGCTGGCCCTTCCAGTGTGACGTATACGGTTCGACTCTCCAAGGGAGACGGAGCTTTGACATTCTATAATCGGGTATACGAGTATGATACCATAGCCTATAATTCAAGGGTGGAATTGGTTCGAAAGGGTGGAGATATCCTTCCTGTGAATGATCTAATTCTGCCAATTGCTGTCGTAGCTGTAGGAATCATAGTGGTACTCGCTGTGATTTTCTTGAAGAAAAGATAAGAGAGAGGGTACACCCTCATCTCCTCTTTTTATATTGACTTATTGTACATGTGTCAAAAAACTCATAAATTGGCTAATCTAGAAAGAATCAATTATTCTCTTCTCTTGTTCTTCTGAGCAGGAACGAGTTCTGTTTGAGTACAGTTTAACCACGAAGATTTACCATTTTGTTGCTGACAAGAAAAGATTGTTTTAGGAATCATTCAAATCGTCAAGTATCTAAAACTTATCCAAAGGAAGTTGATAGAGAATATCTAGCATATCCCCATTCGAATGGTGTTGAATAATGAGGGGTAGATTGCCGATTCTTTTCCTGTTAGTGACCCTCCTCTTTTTGGGAGTAAATGTAAGCGCAGCAAATACACAAGGTCTTTCTTGGGGTGTATTAGTTGGTGATCGAATCGATTACACATTGAGCGTCTATTCTGAAGGATATGAAACAACATACTTGACCAACGGTACTTTTGATTGCTATGTAACGATAAAGTCACTTCCAGACATCCCTGCCACCGTTAATACAATCCCAAATTTGCAGCCACAGAATTACAATCAGTCGTTCCTGAATGGAACAGAGTATGCTTTCGCATGGATTGCTGTTCCTATAGGAAATTGGACTCTATTTACGGAGATACTAGAACAATCCATGACGAGTTTTGATAATGTGACCTTCATTGATACTGCAACGGAATGGGGCTATGATGCTTTTCTGAGATTTTTATCCTCTAACCTGACTCAAATATTGCGTGTATCAAAGTCTGATGGTGCAATGAATTACCTTAGGCATGTGCAATCTTGGACTTCAGGAATATCATATTATAGGACGGAAATGATAAGGAAAGGCTTGCTAGGTCCTTGGAGTGTCCCTCAGACAATCTCAATCGTCATCACAGTGGCAAGTATTGGAATTATTGTTAACTTTGGTGTAATGATTATTCGACAGAAATCAAGAACAAGCTTCAGCTGACCTAAGGAATGAAGATTCTCTGTTTAGCTCCTAATGACTTATTGCACAGCTTTATAAGGGCCCCCTTTATAAGCCCCCTTTATAAGCAAGTCCCTTATAAATAGAGGAGATTCGTTATACCATGCCCAGACCGCAACCAAAGACAAAGATCGAGAATGTAGTCGCTTCAGTTATCCTAAACCAGAGGCTTGACTTGGACGAGATTGCTGCCACCATGCCGAACGTCGAGTTCGACCCTGAGCAATTCCCGGGTCTTGTCTATAGGCTCAAGAAACCGAAGACTGCCACCCTGATCTTCAACTCGGGCAAGATGGTCTGCACTGGCGCTAAGAGTGAGAAGGAGGCAAAGCGTGCAGTCCACCGAATTGTTAAGAACATAAAAGAGGCAGGAATTGAGATAACTGGCAAACCCATCATTGTAGTTCAGAATATTGTTGCCAGCGCTAGCCTAGGTGCAGAGCTCAACTTGGAGCTTGCAGCAATGAAGCTTGAAAATACGCTCTATGAACCAGAGCAGTTCCCAGGTCTTATCTACCGAATGAGAGACCCTAAGGTTGTTATTCTTCTATTCGGTTCTGGTAAGCTTGTTATCACTGGTGCGAAGTTCGAACCTCAGATTGATGAAGCAGCAGAGAAGGTTATGGACAGACTCCTTGAATTAGGAGTCATGCGAGTACCTGAAGGCGAAGACTGGGATATCGATTAGGCATTATACGATGCATGAACCCCAGTCCAAATCTGGGGTCATCTTTTCTTTTTTTAGAATAATTGGAAATATCAGGAGAAGCAGTCACATCGGACAAACGTTATATAGGTGAATATTTCCTAATAGTATATCATAGGATAAGATTATTTCCAAATTGAAACTTGAAAACTGAGTGGCGGTGCTGCGATGCAATATCTACCCATTGAATTCGTCTTAGAATCATCTGCAATCTTCTCAGGGGTAATATTTGCATTAGTTTCACTTTTTGGAATCTACTATTATTCTACTGATATCCAATACAGAAGATGGGCTATTACGCATCTGGCATTCTGGATAGCATTCCTTCCGCCAAATATCTTCATAGGTCTACCCTACGCAGGGGATTTCGTTAGTATGCTGCTAAGAGTATTTGCATGCATACTCTTACTCAGAGCATTCAACTTTAGGAGATTGTCAAAACTCTCCAATCATATTACCCATCCAGCCACTTTCTTAGGAATTTCGATGTTCTGGATTGTTGTTGTAACATCCTCCCTCCCCTCAAATGTATCAGCCATTCCAACATGTACACTAATGGCGATGACTTTCTTTTATGTCTCCAAAGAGATACTTTGTAATAGAAAAGATAGGAGTAAGATATGGCTATCAGCGGGAGTTTCATATCTCCTGTGGGGTCTTGCTAGCATTCCGATGATATTCTTCCCTATCTTCCCTGAGCTAATTATCGCTGGATATGTTCAGTTCATAGGACAAGCTTTGGTCATGATTACCATGTTCCTTTCCTTCATAGGCAGCACTCGAAGACGTGTTCAAGAGAATCTCAGGTTGACGACAGTCC
Source organism: Candidatus Thorarchaeota archaeon (assembly GCA_016840825.1). The sequence goes on from JAEORN010000212.1 coordinate 47,601, forward strand.
TTTCCAGTCTCATATCACACGACCTTCGGAATTATCTAAATGTCACACAAGGAGCAATTCAGTTGGTTGAAGGAAATGATGAAGAATCTCGCGAAATGCTTCAAACTGCAATGAGATCCTTAGACTCAGCGTCAGATTTCATCAACCGTGTGAGAAGTGTATGGATAGATTTGGGGGCCCAAATAATCCACATCGATGATTTCGATATATGTGAAATCATAAGAGAGGTGACGAATCGTGCAATTAAAGAACATTCACTGAAAGAAGGTCAGATCATAATTGATTGTGAATGTAAGTCCTATGTAAGCACCACTCCATTAATTTCTCAAGTAATATGGAATATTATTGATAACTCAATTCGTCATTCACGCACCGAACCAGAAATTTCAATATCAGCATATTCTTCATCATCAATTGACCTTGTAATCATGGACAGAAGTGGAGGCCTTTCACCTCAAATCAAGAAGGCGCTTCTCACGAAGGAAGAGTCCAAGAATGGTTATGGATTGGGACTCATGCTAATCAGGGAAATTACTGACATTTTTAGCATTCCAATCGATGTCATTGATAGAGTTGAGGGACAAGATGTTGTTGGCTCAATATTCAAATTATCACTCCCCCACTCGGGGGGAGTTCCAGTCAGCAAGAGCTAAATCCCTAGGGGAATTCTTCTTTCAGATCCCTAGAAGAAAGATAATGTCAGTGGAGGGATTGACAGAACCAACACAATCATTGCAATTACGAAAAGTATGATTCTTGATTTCGATACAGGAACCGTATCATCAAGTGCTCCCGGATGCCCGCTTCCCGAGGACAATGCAAAGACAAGTATCGCCATCAACCAGAATCCAAGTAGAAACATTACGACAATAGCACCATATCCAACATATTTGTGGATTCGCTCATCCATTATGGCTCTTAGCGCATGACCTCCATCCAATTGACCAGCTGGGAATAGGTTCAAAGCTGTAACCAGACAGCCCACCCATGCTGCAAAACCAACTGGATGCAAATAGATTGTTCCTCCAGCAGGGATATAGTCCACAAAGATCATCTCAAGTAGAGAGAATATCAATGGGACTGCAAGACTTCCCGACTGATTTGGATAGGCTGCATCTATTGCGGCAATTTGGTCAGCTGTCACTGGAACAGATAAGAAGAAACCAACAACTAATGCAACAAGAGTAACGATGAATCCCGCGAAAGGACCTGCTAGACCAAGATCAAGTAGGTCACTCCTGTTCTTTGGTGGACTCTTTTGTTGAATGAACGCACCAAATGTGCCACCAATTTGCGGTAAGCCAGGTATGAAGTATGGTGGTGTTGCATCGATACCTCGATGCTTTGCCATTTGATAGTGTCCCATCTCATGAGTGCCAATAATTCCCATTAGTGCAAGCATGAAGATTCCAGTAGTGAAGACGACATCCCATGGAGTATATCCTTGTGGATAGAACAACGCAAGAAAGACCTCACTTGAAGCCTGTAAGAATCCTCCAAGGGCGATTGAAGCGAGAGTAGCGATGAAAAGTGCTTTGTTTATTCTTGTGTCACTCTTTGGTTGTCGTTCCTCTGGAACGAAGCGTGTATAATAGATACCCTCAGCCTTATCCTTCCATCTAATGATAGGCCACACCTTGAGTTCCTTGGACCGTTGATGAATCTTTTCAAATACCTCTCGCTGAATTTCAGGCTCCGGTATATTATTAGCATCCACGTTCGCAGGTTCTGAATAAGTACCATCACTTGTCTGAGATTCACTGAAAACTCCTATTGTCTTGGAACCTGCTCGTTTCCATCTGTAGAGAAAGGTCGGCATACCGTATTCCATTTGACTAGCAAGAATTTCAAAGTCTTCCTTCAGAATTGTCTCAACCTCAGTGAAGGTGGGATAGCTTAGTACACTGCTGTAAGGGGAATCATCAACAGACAATTTATCGCATACTCCATGTTCTCAAGATTGTTCGGAATCTCTCGGCTATGCCTATAAGAGTATCCGCTTGTGCAGATACATCTATAATTCGAAATTATTAGCAAATTCAAAGGCATCATGGATACATTCTAGCAGATTCATATTCCTTTTCGCGGAACCAATTACTCCCACAGGATGCTCTGTTTTCTGGAGCTTTTCGAGTAATCTAGTTCGTGGGACAGGAGAACTTGCCACGATGACAGTATCAGTTTCGATCATAGACATTGCATCACCAAAACTGATCATTATGTATTTTGATGTGATCTGAGAGATCTCTGCTTGCTTGTGTATATTCACACCTCGTTCTTTAAGGGCTTTCATAATCACCCATCTAGTAGACAAACCTATGTCTTCGCCTACTCGATCTTCGAGGACAAACAGGTCCACCGATTCGGATCGCCCAGCGGCATAAAGGGCGGTATGGCACCCTATTGAATTGCCACCAATAACAGAAACTTTACCCAGATCATCACTTCTGGAACTAAGCACATCAAATGCGGATGTGACATTGGGTCCTTCCACGCCATCTATGGGAGGAGCACCTGGGATGGTCCCTGCCGCAATTATTGTGAAATCGAAACCACCGGAGGTAAGACCAGATAAAGTAGCTTCATGACCAAGTTTGACGGTCACACCCAGACGATCAAGTTCTCTCCGCATATGGATGACATATGATACATACTCTCCTCGAAGTGGGACTCGTGCCAGCAGATTTAACAATCCTCCCAAGTGCTTTTCCTTTTCATAGACAGTGACATCGAATCCTCTCATAGCTAAGATTCGTGCTGCCTCCATTCCAGAAACACCACCTCCAACTATAGCGATTCGACCATTCCCCTTTGGACCCAACTGTCGTTCTGTTTCGTAACCAGCAAGTGGATTAATGGCACAAATTACAGGTTCAAGTTTGAATACATTATCCAAACATCCTAGATTGCATGCTATGCAATTTCTAATCTCTTTACTCCGGTTTGTTCTGATTTTTTCTAAAATCTCAGGATCGGCAATAAAACCACGTGACATTCCGATAAGCTTCGCTTTTCCTCGTTGTAGGATTTTTTCTGCGACTGTAGGACTGTTTATCCTATTGCAAGCCACCACCGGAACATCAACAACATCAGAGATAGCCTCAGCCAAATAGGCATAATGACCACGAGGAACATCCATTGTTGTTTGAGGAATCCTTGTTTCATGCCAACCTCCAGTTACATTGATACTATCAACACCAGCCCGAACCAACCAAGGTGCGAGTTTCATATTGTCCTTGAGTTTCATACCATTCTCTATGAAGTCCTCTCCACTCATTCTATAGAAGATTGGATAGTCATCGCCAACATGAGCTCGGACAGATTCAATAACCTCAAGCACGAACTTTGCTCGGGATTTCAAATCGCCATTGTACTCATCCTTTCTCTTATTTGTGGATCTTGCTAGAAATTGATTGATTAGATATCCTGCAGACCCTATTATTTCTACAGCATCAAAGCCAGCTTCTTTCGCTCTTGATGCTGCGGTACCAAAATTCTCAGTAGTTCGTTTAATCTCATCAATTGATAAAGAACGAGGAGTTGACCTAAATAATCGACTGGGCACATTTGAAGCCGAAACAGGTTCTGCTCTTAGGAGTATGGGATGCGAATATCGACCTGCATGATACAATTGAGCTGCTACAGGAACATCGAAGTCATGAATTGCCTTCACTAATTGTGTAAGCCCTTCTATGTGGGTTTCATCACTAATTCCAATCATAGTAGGCCCACTTCTACCTAGATTATCAATGTAGCAGCCACCAACAATGATTAGTCCAGGATGATATCTAGCACGAGCACGATAGAACTCGATGACTCTATCATTGATGATGCCATTACCATCGCAATAGCCAAGATGCGTAGCCAGCATAACGGCTCTATTCCTAAGATATAATCCGCTAATGTTAATTGGTTCCAACAGAATCATTGAATCACTTATCCATAGAATTCATAGAAATGGTCAACCGTAATTGGCACTCTGTGTTGAGCGCCACCCTCATGATATGTGGGAAGAAGTCCTCGCTCAAGGAAATCGTCTTTCGTGATTCCCTTCTCTAATGCATCTTTTACGCTATCTCTTAATTGAGATAGAAAATCAATAGGATTCTCCAACTCATTATTATCGCATATAGAACCGTGTCCAGGTATTATGACATTATAGTCCTCTTGGATTATGTTCTTCAGGGTTAATATCCAATCATCAGGATTACATGAGGGGTCCGCAGCATATGGAAATGATCCGTTGAAAATAAGATCGCCAATAAAGAGGATCTTCTCATCTCGGACAGCGATTGTACTTGATCCTGCTGTATGACCTCCTCTGTGTTCTACTATGAGCTCACTCGAGGTCCCAATGTATATTTGACTATCAAATAGAATATCTGGTAATTTTAGATCTAGATTTTGAACAGCAGTCCATAAATCGGGTCGTTCATCCTTTCTACTCCTCATGGACTCGATAATCGCATCTAATTTCCAGTGATTCATTAGGTTCTCATTACATATCGCTCTCATCTTTGTTGAACCAATGCAGCATACATCACCAAGACCTTGAGCACCAAAGACATGATCACTATGACTGTGAGTGTATATCAGTTTAGTAATAGGTTTGCTAAATTGCTTGGTTGCCCATTCTCGAACCTTTTGTGTATGTGTATGAACCATCCCAGCATCAATGAATACAATTTGATCTTCCAGAACAATTAGACCAAAGTTACCTCCCGTTTTCCCTGAAATATCTGCATAGACTATGTCTGATACCTTATCTAGCATAACCTAGGAACTGGGATTCTCCTTCATATAGTTGCTCTTTTACTATAGAAATAGTCAGCGAGAGAACTGCAAAATCCATGACTAGTCCTTGCGAGCTTTCATGTATTTCATGATCATCCAGACTATCATAATTGCAACTCCAATAGATGCTAATAATAAGTAGAGTAGCAACAATGCTATGGGAGTATCAGCAATATCAAAGACCATTATATCTGCATACACTGCTAGCTGCATTGCAACGAAGAACACATTGATGCAACCGATGAATGAAATTGCCAATGGATTTGCACCTGCAACAAAGAGGGCACGAAGCATCTCAACTGCAACAACCGCAATCAATAGTGAAGACAACCACAATAGGGTATAAGCTCTCATTCTTTGATCAGGAGTAGCAATTATAAGAAATGTAGTTGCGTAAAAGAGAATTACATTGAATAGATTCAACATCACGTAGAGCATACCATATACTTTCGCTCTCTCTACTGATACCGCGCGAATACTGTTCTCCAAATTCAAACCTCAAAATACTTTGAATAGTATATTATACAAATAGAGATATGATTTTTGATTCGATTAGAGAATCATATTCCGCGATACGAAGTTGGGCCCTCAAAGGCCCAAGGGCTAGATGAATGCCCATATCATTGTCATAATTGCTACCATAGCAGTCATGAGAATCGCAACCACTAGACCATAGCGTATGACTTGCCCTTCAATACCAATCTCATCAATAACTGCTGCGGCATTTTGTATCTTCGCAGGACTCAGAACAGAAGCAAGACCTCCTCCAATCCCATTGGAAGCAGAAACTATTACTGCGTTTGCGCCTATTGCTGTGCTGGCCTGATAGTGATAGTTTGTAAACATGGCTATCGCGGAAGTCTCAGACCCAGAGATGAAACCAGCAAGAAGTCCCAGAAAAGCGGCTGTTAAAGGATACGCCGTGCCAAGAGATGTTGAAGTGAGTGATGCCAGAAGGTAAACCATATTGTTTGTTGGATCGCTTGGGAAAATCCAAATACCACCTGTATCGGGAATAAAGCCGCTGAAATTCATAACCTCGGCCATAGCAAAGAAGATCGCAGCAGCTAGAACAGGTCGTGGAGCCCGTTTCAAGAACTTGTTGAATGTATTCCTTAGTACTATCTTATCATTCCTAAAGAACGGCATAGATACAATCGTAGCAATTAGCATGAGGGTATATGCTTGCCAAAGGTATCTGGTATTAATAATGAGGTTTCTGACTACAAGGTCTGCTCCTTGATACTGCGCGAAATTAAATGCAACATCTAATTGTACCGCGAGCAGGTATTTGATGGGTTCGACGAGGGTAGTAACTAATGAAAGAGCTACTAGGACGAGCCAGGGAATGCTTGCCCTTAGCAAACTCATATTATTCTCTATAACAAGATCCTGATCATCCAATTGCTCTCTATCAATGAAAGGCTTCTTCGTGACTTTGTTGTAAATGTAGAGCACTCCAAGGACAGCAGCCCCAGCAAAGACATTGGTCAACCTAGTCATGTTGACAATTTCGAGGTTGCAGATAATAGCAGTAAGTCCAGCAGTACCTCCAGCTATGATTGCCAGAAAGAGTCCTTCCCTATTAAGAAGCATTTTTCTTCCGCCAGCTATCCATAGCATAGCGATTGCTATTCCAACAGAAACAACGGGCATGAACGCAGCGAATACAGAACCAGCAAACCAGAGTTCAATTGGACTGCCAGATACAGATGAATACACATCAGTAAAGACTTGGGCAGGAACTCCAAGAAGTGCAAATGTTGTTAATGGGTCATACCCAATTGAAGGAAGCGCAACAGCTACAAGAGGTGAAAATCCTAGAGCAAGCATGACAGGAGGCAACATAGAAACCGGAGTCGCTCCAATTCCAACAAGAAAGAGACCCAACCCCAAGCTGATAATCATTATTTGCATTGGTCGACTTCCTCCACCCAAAGTCTTGAAGAAAACAATCAACCTTTGCAGTGCTCCGGTTTCTTGCATGTAGGTCATCATAAGGATAGAAGTAGCAACCATTAGAGATATTGGAAATGATCGAACGATTCCAACAACACTTGCTGTAAGTGCCACTCCGAAATCAGTTTGAAATGCTACAATTGCTATGATCATTGTAGTTAGCCAAACGACAACACCAGTTGTATCAGCTGCCCGGTGAAGAACTATTAACATTATCACAGCAAGAATAATGGGAGCTATAATCAAAAGAAATCCAATAAACGCATCCATACTATCACACTCGTTTTTCTAGTAGATTATGTTTCCAGGCCCATTCGATCTGACGGCTGATTCCTTCTTCCATAGTGACTTTAGGAACCCATCCAAGAAGGCGCTTTGCTTTTGCATTCGAATACCATCTGTCTTCATCCATGCTCTGGATTGTCTGCATATGCCATAGGAAAGTATTCTTTCGGCGATTCTTAATCGGACTGAGAAGGCCAATACCTAACTTTGCTACACTTGTTGGGACTCTACGCGTTGGGATTTTCACACCCAACTTCTCACCTAGGAAATTGATCAAATCTTTGTATTTCATAGGCGCATCCGGACAAATTATAATGGTGTTATTCAAGGCTGCATTTGATGTGACAGCCAGCGCGAAGGCTTCAATGACATCATCGATATGAGTGTACATGAGGTGTCTCTCTCCATCTCCGGGGAGAACAGGTACTTCTCTGTTGTTGATAGCTTCAATCAGTTCCATGGCGGTATAGGTATCACCCTCACCCATCACACCAGTAGGTCGCAGGATGATATGATTCAATCCAGTATCCTTACTAATCTCTCTAATAGCGGATTCTGCCATCACCTTGCTCTTGGAATAGTCAAATTGAGGGAGTAGCTCAGTATCCTCATTACCCGGAGGGTATCTTACAGGGCCGATTACCTCAGTAGTAGAACCGTAGATGAATCTCTCAATATTAGTCCCCACACAGGCATTCATTAGATTTCTAGTGCCCTCAACATTGACTTGGTAGAGCAAATCCACATCAGATGGGTAGAAATCAAAATACGCAGCTAAGTGAATGACTACTTCGGCTCCTTCTACTATCTTCTCAAGTTCATCAAACTTGAGAAGGTCAGCTTCACGAAACTCAACACTTTCTGGAAGACCTGCTGTATTGCTTGTTGGTCGAACAAGAGCGATAATCTGATGTTCGTCCTCAACCAGACGATTTGCAAGTTTTCGCCCTATGAATCCAGTTGCTCCTGTCAACAAGATTTTCATGCAGCGCCACCTTGGAAGTTAGACTCATTCTTCCACCATTTATCTCTTACCGAGGGAGGTGAAATCGATGAAATCAGAAGCCTCATTAGGTTTCAAGAGAAATTCAGAACAGAAAAACGTGGTGGAAGGACAAGTGACTTCAGACGAGCAATCTCAACATGCTGAAAAGGCAACAGTTGGGGAATCCCAGAGCTGGCAAATCTGGTTGGATGCGGCTCGTCAAAGTAAGCGGAATGGCAAATTGAGTGAAGCTGAAGCCTGCTATAAGCTAGTTGTTGAGCATAATCCACGATCAATTGAGGCATGGACAGAACTCTGTGTCTTGCTGCTTGAGCAACGAAAAGAAACAGAGGCAGAGAGGGTTGGAAAGAAACTTCTAAAGCTAACTGGAGGCAAGGGTCTCTCATGGGCCCGCTTGAGAGGTCAGCTTCGAGAGAAGTATATTGGAAACGAACCTAGTGCATCAGAGAAGGGTACAACAGAAAAACCAGCGACTCAAGAATCCGAAGAAACTGAACAAGAGTCATCAATGTCATATCCATCTAGAAAGGCTCATACAAAAATTGAGAGAGAACCATTCCCAGAGCTAAGGAAAAGAGATCAACCAGTCAAATCCAGTCCCGCTAGAAGTTCGAAGAAGGTGATGCATGAGAAGCAATCACAGGAAGTCAGACACAGTGCCGCGGGGGATATTGGCTCTACAGAGAAGACAGCTGATCAGTGGTTAAGCTTTGCCAAGCTCTATGCAAAGCAGGGCAAATATCCTGATGCAGAAAGGGCACTTAGAAGTGCACTGAAAATGGACCCCGATAATACAGAAGCAATACAGTTACTTGCAGAGATTCTCCATAAAGTAGAGAAATACGAGGAAGCAACCGATGTGCTCTTAGAAGTACTTGAGTTTGATCCTGTAAACACACGTACTCTTTACTTGTTAGGTACATCATATATGAAGCTGAGAAAATACCGTGAAGCAAGTGAGGTGCTTTACAGGTGCGTTGTTCTTGATGAGAGATATATTGATGCCTGGGCAGAGCTAGGAATCTCTCTTTCGAAACAGGGTAGATATGAACAATCACAGAAGACACTACTGAGAGCAATCAGAGAGAGAAAGAAGGATCCTAGATTACTGACCTATTATGGAGTTTCACTCCGTGAAACTGGAAAATTAGCTCGCGCAGAAAATGTATATAGAATGGCAATTGCCGCAGATCCTGAATTCGCACCAGCATGGGAGGAATTAGCTAGGGTGCTTTCTCTCCAAGGCAAACAAACCTCAGCACGCGAGGCTAAAACGAGAGCTAGAGCGATTGCTATTCGAAAAGGCGGATCCGTGAACTTAGAGTAATTGATCAATAGCTGGAAGCAACTCTCCTGCCTTTCCAAGAAGGTGAATATCTGCATACGAGGTTAGAGGAGTATCCTCTATGTTGATCTCCATAATCTTGCCACCATTTTGCTTTACAACAAGTGGAAACGATGCAGCAGGTTGGACTAAGCCCGATGTTCCAACTACCAATATTGTATCAGCTTTCTCAAGTTCCTCATAGATCGTTCTCATTACCATAGGATTCAGACTTTCTCCAAACCAGACAACATCGGGACGAAGATTTGCATGACACTTTGGGCAGATAGGAACATCATTAGGAGGCGTTTCAAGATTGGTATTATAATCACACTTTGAGCACTTTATCCAGAATATATCTCCATGCACTTGAGTGATATTCTTCGAACCACCACGGTAATGTAGGTCGTCTACATTTTGAGTAATCAAATGCTGGAGTCTGCCATGAGATTCCCATTTAGCAAGTACTAGATGTGCAGGATTTGGTTCGCACCCTCGAATTAGTGTTTGACGCCATTGATACCACTCCCATACAAGCTTTGGATTCTTTGCAAAGGCTTGAGGAGTAGCTAGTTCCATTGGGTCATAATTTCGCCATAACCCATCCTTACCTCTGAATGTAGGTACATTCGATTCTCGACTAATACCAGCGCCAGTGAGTGCGATAAGATAACCAGATGATGAAATTAGCCGTGCGGCACTCTCAACATCTTCTCTTGGCACATCCATCATTGAATGTCTCCCACACAATGGTCGTAAGTATGAAATTGGCTCCACAAGAATGTACGTGCCGTCATGCTTATATTGTCCTTCTTAACAATGATGAATAGTAAACCATAGTAAATTTTCAAGAGGGTTCTGCCGTGTCAAATAGTGGATCAGACAAGCGAAGAAAAAGAAGAACTTGGCTTATGCCACAAGAGGTTGAAGTATGGTATGTACTTCCAGCAATCAGGCGAGAACTCACACGAACAATGATTGAGAAAGGAATTCCTCAGAAGCAGATAGCCCAGATGCTTGGCGTCACTGAACCAGCAGTGACCCAGTACAAGCTAAACAAGTCAAAGCGGTCTCGAGGAGATCAAGTTGACATCCCAGAGAAAATTATCCCTGAAATAAGAAAATCCGCCGAAGTTATCATTGATGCGTGGGAAAATAAGGACTCAGGTGAATACGTCTACGAGATAATGACACGAGAAATCAATAGACTCATCGAAGTCCTAAGAGATGAGGGAACCTTATGTGATGTGCACAGAGAGTATTGTGCACATGTTGACGGTGAATGTTCAGCGTGTAAGGACTGAGATACATGGCATATTTCGATAATGCGAACTCCACGAGAGTGGATGAGAGAGTCATCGAGGCCATGCTACCATATTTTCGAGAACACTATGGAACAGCAGGTCTTGAATTGAGCCATGCTCAAGATGTTGGAGCAGTAACAGGACTGGAAAATGCCAGGAAGATTATTGCAGATTCACTCAATGCAGATTCTCGTGCGATTGTCTTCACTTCTGGAGCAACTGAATCGAATAATCTAGCGACGAGAGGTGTAGCCAGAGCGAACAAGAGCAGCGGGAAACACATCATCTCATCACCAATTGAAGTTCAATCAGTGTTACAATCCTTGAAACGACTTGGTGAAGCAGGATATGAAATCGAATATCTGGATGTTGATGAGCATGGACTTGTGAATTTGGATCAGCTCAAGAGTATGATACGAGATGACACTGTGCTTGTTACGATTCAACATGGAAATGGCGAAATAGGAACAGTACAACCAATTGAAGAGATAGCGAACATAACAAAAGAGCGTAAGATTCTCTTTCACACTGATGCATCTCAAACCTATATGAAAATACCACTAGACACTGAGAAGATACCGGTGGATCTCATTACTATTGATGGACATCTTATTCATGGGCCAAAAGGTGCAGGAGCTCTCTATATTCGGCGAGGTACCAGAATCGATAGACTCCATGAAGGCGGAGATGAGGAGAGAAGGCTTCGGCCCGGGATTGAAGACATTCCAGCGATAGTAGGATTTGCTAAGGCCGCAGAGATATGGAAACCAGAAGATACGAAGAAGCTACAGGAGTTGAGTGGGTATCTAAAAGAGAGGATATCTCATAAACTAAGCGATATTAGATTCACTGGACATCCAGAGAAGCGGATACCAGGTCTCTTTAGTATGCTCGTCCAGTATATCGAAGGAGAGAGCATGCTTGTTCAATTAGACATGTTTGGCTACTCGGTTTCAACAGGATCGGCATGTTCTTCAAAAACACTACAGGGAAGTCATGTGCTAAAAGCAATTGGACTTCCTCCCGAGCTGTCACATGGGTCTCTGCGAGTTTCATTCTCAAGGTTCAACACAAAAGATGAGATTGATGACTTTATTGAAACTCTGGTTCCAGGAGTGGAAAGACTGAGGGAGTTCAGTCCTATAAGGCATGGAGAATACTTCGCAAATACAGAGGAGGAAGATGATCATCATCATGATATTCCGGATGATGATTGGTAGTTCTTTCGTGAATACATCAACAATAGATTTCATCCAAACCCAAGAGAAGGCAATACTGAAACAAATAGCACCCTATTGCTCTTCTAGGATTTCAAGGAAATACTCAGAAATATGGTATAAGCTAACAATGTAACACCTTATTATATAGTCGGGAGAATATATCTGCTTAACACATTAGAGTTCAGAGAGTTGACAATGTAAATCACCAGCAAGTTTCGTAAGATTGCTATGAATGGCTTCGATATACATAATCCGTGTATAGGAGGTCATATGATGAAGAATAAGCACCTTGCACTTTCGATACTTCTGGTATTGATTATTGGACTCGGAGCAATGAAATTCTCTACGCCATCGATTATAACTAATAGACCAATTCATCGTTCATATCATGAAGCTGGAACAGTTTGGTCAGATAATTTTACAGATGGTGATATGGACGGTTGGACTACCTTTGCGTGGCCGGATTCTGAACTTCCAGCGAACTTCACCATTATAGATGGGATTGTCTATGCTCAAGATGAAGAGCGGATGAATATCGCAGCTCATGAGAGCGCTGAAACTGAGGGGACATGGTCCTTTGACATTCTGATAGGAAGCGATAAGGCGGCAGGCGTTGAATTCATTTCATCTGGTTCATTGGTCGAGTCAGATGAACGCGGATATGAGTTGATTTTTTCTACCGCACCTACCAATGGTATTTCCGGACCTTCAATCCAATTAGTCAAGCTGTCTGTAAATTCTGCCTCACAATTTGTTTACAAGGTCTTAGATCATTACAACATGAACCCCTTAGGCTGGCATCATGTTGATATCACTAGAGATCGTAAGGGATACATATGTGTATATTTCAACAATACACTCATTCTTGATGCAGTTGATGAATCTATAACATCATCAAATCAATTCTCATTTGCTTTTCAAGGAGATTCAGGAGGGGCATTTGATAATGTGGTCGTCAGCAACTCAGTTGATATCGACTTGGTTGGACCAAGGTTTGTCGAAGAGCCAACTGATCAGAATATCACAGAAGGAGAAGCATTCAGTTATAGAATAAATGCCACAGATGTTAATTATGTGGATGGCAACTCTTGGTCGGTAAATGACACAGTTAACTTTGCTATCAGTACTTATGGTAAAATAACAAATGCTACAGAGTTGGTTGCTGGAGTCTATGGTCTTGAAGTATCTGTAAGTGATGGAATCGGTAATACACGAAGCGCAACATTTCGTGTAACTGTTGAAGATTCATTATCAGTAGTGGACCCACTGCTATTCATTGTAGGTGGAGGAGCAATTGTAGTGGTTGTGATTATAGCGCTTATCGTCTTTATGAAGAAACGAGCATGAACGTAGACCATTGATGTGTCACAAAGGAAAAGTCCTAAAGTGGAAATTGTCCGGTTCTACTTGAGGCACAACCAATGTACTCTGACAAAGTCCGAGAGAATTTCACGAAACCACAGAATATGGGGAAGATGGAGAATCCAGATGGTGTTGGAGAGGTCGGAAATCCCGTGTGTGGGGACATGCTTCGTTTATACATCAAAGTAGAGGACGATGTCATTGTAGATGCCAAGGTCGAAACATTCGGGTGCGTGGCTGCAATCGCGACTTCATCAATGACGACACAGATGGCTATAGGCAAGACTATCGAAGAAGCAAAGCAACTTACCCGCGGAGAAGTCGCTGAAGCTCTTGATGGTCTACCTCCTCAGAAGATGCACTGCTCAAATCTAGCTGCTGATGCACTTCACAAGGCGATTGAGGATTACGAATCAAAACACTTCAAAGCTAGCGAGTAGGAAAGAATCCCTTACGACGAATCAATGAAGAGAATAGTACTATTCAGATAATGAAACCGATAATAGTTTCACATTTCTTGCATACAATAGCGTGATAGTTTGTAAGAATGCCTCCCTTTACACTTCGATTTTCAATATCTCTTGCCCTTAGCATTTCATGACAGTTCGGGCATTTACCGATCTCCATATCGTTTTCCTCTTGAGATGCTTCATTTGAAAGAATATAGCATTTTGCAGAGAAAACAGCCATGTCAAGCCAAGAAATAAGGTCAAAACAGACAAGTGGCAGTGCAATTATTTCATCGAATAGCAATGATTACAACAATCATCTCCTCCCATCAGTGTCTTGGAGATCTCGAAGTTAATGTTTTTATTAAAACCTGCAACGATGTGAGGATCGGTACTGCAATGGAATATGAGTCCAAACTCTTCCTTTCCTATCTTCCTGTAAGTATCAGCCATTGGGCATTTGGTTGCGTGAATCTGGACTTTCCCGCCTTCTCGACTTACAGTAAATTCGCCACCTACAGAGCCAAACGAATTCCACAGTGTGTCAAGAAGATCATCGATGGAATTGCTCCCTCTCTCTCGCGCGAGTTCCGACCAAGCGTATTGGGTTTCTTCAGCAATTATCTCAAGAACATCTTGATCCGCTTCCCTTCCATACTCACTCACATATTTCTCAAGGAGCGAATTCAGCTTTGATGGATCATTTCTGGCAGCGCGGATTCTGTGAACCAACGCTGCAAGCTTATTCCTCTGCTTTTCATCCAATTGTATCAATTCCATTAAAGGTGTCCAGAGATTTCAATTAAAGAATCATTGCTCTACGCCAACCACAACTACTACCCATCCAAGAGGCTAAATCTGGAGACGAGACTGCTAGTATTAGCATAATCGGTATTATCTCCATTCAAACCAGATGGATAGGAGCTTGTTTATATTCCCCCTCATCCTTAACATGTGAATTGAAATTGCGAGATGAACGAATCTGATGCTTATCGTTCTCAAAAGCCTCGATATCTTTTCCTTGATAACATAAAGGTCCTATTCACCATCTTAGTGATATATTGGCATGTGATGGTCACATATGTCGACGCAGGATGGTGGTACTATAAGGAGTCTAATCCGACTGATCCAAGTAGCTATATCTTCCTTCTATTACTGGTCTCAATTGGTGGTATATTCCAGACCTCGCTTTTGGGATTGTTCTTTTTGCTAGGAGGATACTTCACTCCAAATAGCTATGACAGAAAGGGGGGTTATCTGTTCTGGAAAGAACGCATCATTCGTATTGGAATTCCCCTTCTGCTATATGTTGTGTTGATCAATCCCGTGATGATATACACTCTGTCCCTATTGGGAATACCTCCTTGGGATACTTCCCCCTATCTCCAAGGCTCGTTTTTTGATTATTACTTCATCATGTTCCAAACATGGCAAGGCATCATTGATTTCTTCTCATTTGGGGGACCAATGTGGTTCCTAAGAGTACTTCTTCTACTAACAGCAATCTATACACTACTGCGACAAACTATGAAATTCGATACTGTGCGACGGAGAATACCTCACGAAATAGAAATTCCAAGATTCATCTATTTGCTATTTCTAGCTATCGTGCTTGGTCTGCTCACTTTTGTGGTTCGCATCTTTCTACCTATCGACGATAGACCCTTAGAGATACCATGGGGACAACTCATCCAATATTTTATGATGTTCGGTGTTGGTGTCATGTGCGTACGCAATAAATGGTTCGAGAAGATAACTAAACGACAGGTCCAATTCTGGATGTTCGCAATAGTCATCTCTATGCTTCTTATCTATCTCGATTTCTTTTTTGTTCTTGGAGTCGAAGCAGACCTTGCTGTTTTTTCAGGGGGATTTAATATTCATGCACTTCTCTTTTCCATTGCAGACAATGTGATTTGCATAGGTGTAATCTTTGTCATAATCAAGGTCTTCTATGCAAAATGCAATAAACAAGGGCCCTTCCTTCAGCGCTTCTCAAGAAGTGCATATCATATGTATCTAGTTCATCCACCTATTCTTGTTTCGCTGTCCCTTGGAATTGCATTTCTTGATCTCAATCCATTGGCAAAAATCGGGATAGTGTTTTCTTTAGCTGTAATCCTCTGCTATCTAACAAGTGAGCTTATCAGAATCATTACGAATGTTGCGAGATGAATCTTATTTCTGGACTCACACACTTACTACCACAGGTGGTCTGCGATTTTTGATGTCGTTAATACAATCAGAGTATAAATTTCGCATATGTGAAAGTCTATTACAAGTCAATACCTATCACTCATGCAATAATTCAGATTGAACGTTCGTTTTATTTTGAAGATAAATAGTTGGTTGATCTAATGAGAAGAGGCAGTTTAAAGGGATTCGACGGAACCATAACAAGAGTCGTGAAGATTAAGGGAACGAAGAAGGAATTCTTCATTGAAGGTAAAGAGGAATTTACATTTGAAGAAGCTATTCGAAATTCCTGGCCATTTGAAGACCATGACGTTGATGAGAAGTGGATAGTCACTTCATCATCAGGAGAAGACCTTGCGGGACGTACACTCATGTCTTATAGCAACACAGTCATTGTCGAGTTTATCTAGTTGAGATTCCTTGGGTGACTGTGAGGTCACGCCACTGTGTCAACCACGATGTCCAGCGTGGCACACGAATCAGGATTAACATCTTTAAAATGTGACTAGATTTTGGCATTGCTATTCATAATCCTGAGAACTTTGGCAAGGGGTATGGCACAGACGCAATCAAAGTGATGCTTTGGATAGGATTCAATGTACTAGGTCTCAATAGTGTCTACCTTTCTGCATATCTCACGAACAAGAGAGCGCTGAGAGCATTCAAGTCAGCTGATTCCCAGAATAGCGCATTTGAATAGGCGAGTTTCGCAAGTTTAGTGGTTTGCTTGAGCTATTACATATCAGTGTGAAAAGTTGTACTATAGCCAAGATTACAACCAGAGTGAACACACTTAATACTAGGAAAAAACGTAATAACAATCATTAGGAAGCGGAGAGATTTTATTTGAAATATACCAGACCTCTTCTTGTATGGATAATCGCCATTATCCCCTTAACAATTATATTCAGTGTTACAGCCTCAGCAGGATGGGTTCTTCTACTCTTCCCAGTAATGGCGATTGTTGGAACATTAGTTGGTTTTCTTCTTGCACCTATCTTATTATGGCTCTACAAGAAGGTAATTGGAAGAAATCATGTATTTGCATTCCACGAGAAATCTTCTGATGCAGGTGCTCATGGTATGTTCATGGGATTTTTCCCAGCATTAATGGCAACAAACTTTGCACTAAGTCTAATATTCAATCCTGTCATAATGGAGTTCGTTTTATTTCAAGAGTACTATCTTCAATGGAACGGCATCATTTTCCTATTCTTTAACTTAGGAGCATACCTTCAAGCTCCTGCTTTTGCGTTCTTTGCTGCCGCATGGATTATCGATGATTCTGGAATGATCACCATGGACAAAGATGAAGCAACCATAGAGACTGGGCCTATTGAGCTTCAAGTTGTTGGCAGATGGTTTCTGTCTTTCCTAAAAGGTTATGCTGGAATAGGAGTCGTACTCGCCCTGTACCAGTTTACTTTCGAGTTTCTAGGAACCTATGGCTCTCAAGTGCATTTTTCAGCTGTCATCTTTCTGATTATACTCCCGATCATCACCGTGTTGTGGGTGATTCCTGCAATCGTCTTAGTAAATGCCTCTCATGGTGTGAGACAGAATTATATCATGAACATTGCTACAAGAATGGGAATCAAGGATGAGTTCGAAGCTACAATTACAATGATCGATACACAAGATGGGCTCTAAAACCATAAGAATTGAAACAATGGGTGTATCTAGGCCATTAGAGAAAGAAGAAGATTAATCTCATAGCTCTTACCATCTTCACTTTGGTTGGAGATGAAATCATTAGGCTCAATTGCTATGCATTTCCCATTTATCGAAGAATCTGTGAAAATAAAACTCCAGCAATTAATGAATTCCGCCTCTAATTATCACGATTTTATGGTACAACTTTGTGATGAAGTATGTTCAACCGATTTAGATGATACTATGATTTCTCTAGCATTTGTTCAGAGAGCATTCAAGTCAGCAGGATTCAAAGAAGTAGGCATTCGGAGGAAAGCATACTTTACAATGGGAGAATTCAGGGATATCATAATAATGGATATTCTGAAAGAGGAGTTCTTTGAAAAGTATCCACCAGGGATTACTATAGAAGATTCGATTCAGTGAACTCCACATGCTTAATAAGTGATGGAACCTCTCTACTGGTGACTACTGAAAGAAAGAAGATTATCGTAGAATATCTCTGATGTGTGGTTCATAATATGCATTAGCAGTCTTTGAGAGCTTTCTTCGTCATGGGGAGTGTTCATGTTGAAGAATATCAGACATTGCTGCGCCGTATTTTATCTCATACTAATATTGAGTTTAGGGAGTGCTATTTCTACCATTGACTGCGATAATCTTCAGCTTCAGATGACCTTGAAATGTACCAAACCGACTGAATTAGGCAAGACTCTCGCATTCGATCCTCATGATCCGATTATTATTGACGGAGATGCAAACTTCAGCGACACAGCTCTAGATAATGGATGGATTGGTGATGGGAGCTCAGAAAGTCCATATATCATTGAGGACTTAGAGATTAGCGTTGGAGAATCCTCAAGTCACTGTATCAGTATTGGTAACACTCGTGCCAATTTTACGATTCTACATTGCAATCTTACAGGGGCAAGTGTATCTCTAGGGAGTGGCATTCATCTCGATAACGTGACGTTTGGTAAAATATCGGATAATATCCTTGAAAATAACTATGTCAGTATATACCTCAGTCTATCCCACTATCTTTTGATAGAGAATAACACCTGTTCTACCAGTGATTATGGTATTAGGCTACTGCAAGATTCCTCTTACAACAACCTAACCAGAAATACATGTCCTTCAAACGCAAACACTGGTATAAGTCTAGAGAGTGGTTCTAACCACAACATTGTTGATAATAATACCTGTAATGATAATAAATATGGCATTTCACTGTATCACGCTACCCTCAATATTGTTGCAAATAATTCATGTCTTGACAATACATATGAGTATGATGGCTCAGGAATCGATCTCCATTCAAATTCGAATGAGAATGACATAATCAACAACACCTGTGTCAACAATCATTTTGGAATATTTATCGATTCATCAATTGATAATACCTTGAGTAACAATACATGTCAATATGGGACAGTGGGAATTCTTTCTGACGGGGCGGATTTGAATATATTGACGAATAACACATGTACGAACAATGACTACGGAATTAGCCTGCAAGATTCTAGGTGGACTCAGGTCTCTTGGAACATTCTTGAAGACAATCTCGTTAATGGTTATGATTTCTCGGTTGACCCTGGATCCCTGCTGAATGGCTTTGAGTACAACTACTGGTCAGACTATGATGGATATGACGCTAACGGGGATTTCTTCGGTGATACACCATATCTAATTAGTGGAAACGAAAACAATCAAGACCCACATCCTCTGATGCTATATCCTGGAACACCTATTACATGGCTTAGTCCCACTGAAGATCTCGTGCTATATCAAGGTGCATTCTTCAGGTGCGATTTGAATGCGACAGCTTATGGCGGCCTGGATCATTGGTGGCTAAATGATACAGAGAATTTCGAAATTGACGAGAATGGCATCATCACAAATTCAACGACACTTTCATTGGGTACATACGGTCTACATGTAATTGTGTATGACACTCAGGGGGATTGGATTGAGGGATATTTCGCTGTTGACATCGTTAAACTGGAAGGCTCTATCATAATTAATGGAGATGTTGATTTTGAATTGAAGGCATCAGATATGGGATTTGCTGGTGATGGCACTTCGACTTCGCCATATCGAATTAGGATAATATCTATTGATTTAGCTGGTGACTTTGGTCATTGCATCAATATATCGAATACTCGGGCCTATTTTGTGATAAGTGGTTGCACTCTCGTGGGAGCAAATGTAAGCCAAGGAGCTGGCATTTATCTAAGAAATGTCACCAATGGAATCCTGATTGATAATACTTGCAACAATAATCAATACGGCATTCATCTTGTGAATTCAACATACAATCACATGATGAGAAATAACTGTTCTGACAATATCAACACAGGAATGTGCTTGGAGGATGGATCTAATATCAACGAATTGGTGAACAACAGCTGCTCCAATATGGTATATGGCATCGCACTGTATTCATCCCACTCCAATACGATTGAAGAGAACAACTGCACTCTCAATACTAATGATGGGATTCTAGTGGACAGCGGAAATAAAAACATCTTTTCGCGAAATCTCTGTAATAATAACGCAAGATATGGATTCTATATGACTGGTTCTTCAAGCAGCAACTCGTTTACCAATAACAATTGCAGTGAGAATGACGAGTATGGCATCTATTCGAATTCGTTGAACCCCAATCTGTTGACGGATAATCTCTGCGTTCTCAACAATGTGGGCATCGTGATCTCAGGACCAATCACCGGAGGGCTGATAGCAAATAATACTTGCAATTACAATAGTGTCTACGGTATCCTCATTCAATCTACCCATAGTACGGTTGTAATTCATAACTTCTGCAGCCATAATGCGCGCGGCATCGCTGTCATAATCGGAGGCGAAAACAATGTGACTTGGAACACTTTTCTAGATAATTCACTTAGTGGTGGTATTTGGGAGGGTTATAATGATTTCATCGATTATAATTACTGGTCAGATTATACTGGGTATGATGAAGATTTGGATGGAATAGGCGACACCGTCTACTTGATTTATTCTTCTGAACCTGAATTCTGGCAAGGAGAGGATCCGCATCCATTAATGATGCCGCATACATCTCTAACATGGACTATGCTGCTGGTTGATCAATTAATTGAACTTGGTAATTTTCTCAGATATAATTTGAACGTAACTCAGTTTTCTCCTCTGGAAGGTTGGTGGTTGAATGATACGCGCTTTTTTGTTATTGATGATGATGGAGTGATTACTGCCCCGAGCATAGTACCAGTAGGAGTTTATGGTATTCAGGTTTCGGTCATGAACTCATGGGGCAATATTCTCGATGGCAGATTCACAGTAAACATTGTTGATACAACTCCTCCAAGCTGGGTAAAAGGCCCCTCAGATAGGTACATAGAGTGTGGGGAATCATTGGATTATCAAATCTCAGCAACGGATCTCTCATCAATCAATTACTGGATCAATGATACAACATATTTTTCCATTTCACAATCAGGCATCATTCGTAACAAGACGTTCTTGCCTTGTGGAGTGTATGGTCTCTCAGTGAATGTTAATGACACATTTGGTAATCATCTAGTCGGTATCTTCACATTGAATGTAATTGATACCACTTCGCCAATTTGGATTGAAACACCATGTTCTCAAATCATTGAATATGGAGTAGGTTTCTATTACAATCTGAATTCATCAGACCTTTCTGGATTGAGTTCGTGGTGGGTAAATGACACATTCTTCTATTCGATTGATTCTTCAGGGATTATAGTAAATAACACCTTTCTCCCTGTAGGAACATACGGATTGCGTATCTGTGTCAATGATACACTTGGTAATGTACTTGAAACAAATATCACCATAGAAGTTGTTGATACAACTCCTCCGGTCTTACTCAGTCTAGTCACAGATAAATATCTTCAACAGGGAGTGCCTTTCGAATATCAAATAAACGCATCCGACCTTTCAGGTATTGACTGGTGGCATGTCAATAACACCATCGAATTTGAAATAGATACGCAAGGTCGAATCACTAGTATAGGTATACTTCAAACTGGAGAATATGGTTTGAATGTCACAGCTTCAGATCCATATGGTAATGAATTATGGTTTGTATTCACAATCTATGTGACTCCTGCAGACACAACGGGAACGACAACCGCAACTTCTACAGCAACAACTTCATCTTCCACAAATCATACCTCTCCTACATTGCAAGGGGGTATGGACCCAGTTGTGATCCTCTTTATAGTAATGGGTGCTGGATGTACCGCCGTTGTAGCTGTTGTAATCATCTTGCAAAAGCGTCGATCATAGAAATTAGTGTTGATTTAATATCTCCTGATACAGATTGGGTTCATTTTCTGTATTATACAATTCATCAATTGCCAATTTAAAATTAAAAATGTTCAATAGATAATTAGTACATTATACGTATATCGCGTTCAAGGAGGTTAGAACATGAGAGATAAGAGAGAGAGCTCTCTCTGTCGCGAGTCAAGACTTCTCTTGGTTCTATTCATGATGCTACTTCTGCTGATTGGTACTACACCTGTTGCTATAGATATAGTACCAGTGAAGTGCATCAACATTCAGAAGTCGGATAGATCTCTGAGTGAAATCAGCGACTCGCAAATAAAGAAAACAATAAACAATGAAAATTCTATCACTGTTGAAAATGAATATGTAACACTGAATGAACGATATTCCCCTGATCAGACTGAAGAAGCATCGGCTATTATTCCGATGTTTCCGAGAAGTACTGATAATCCCCTTCGTGGCTCAGACTACGCAGATGTGATTGAACCCATATCACTCGACAACGGATATGTGACACATGACCCAATTCAAATATTCAGTGACGAAGATTTCGATACCCAAGGTTGGCCTGGAACTGGAGATCTTGGAGATCCATACATCATCTCGGGATTGGAGATAACAACCCCTGGAGATGGACGGGATTGTATTGAGATACATCATACTCGAGCGTATTTCAGAATAACAGGATGCCATTTGATTGGCGGAGAGTTTGCTGGTATGATATTCGCGCAGAATGGTATTCGATTGTACAATGTAAGCAAAGGACAAATCTGGGGCAATGAGATTCATAATCACGGAGAATCAGGCATTTCTGTTGAGAATTCATCATATTGTGACATTGATGGCAACTACTGCTATGATAATTATTGGGGAGGAGTTGGTCTATACAAATCGTTCTACAATAATGTCACAGACAATACTTGTGCTATTGAGAATCAACATGGAATAGTACTCACTCAATCCGGGAACAACATTGTACGAGGCAATGATGCAACGAGTCCAGGATATGCTGGAATATTCATCCGGAACTGCTTAAATGGAGAGAACAAGATCTCATTCAACACATTACCAGGTAATGAGCATGGGATTGCTATTGTTTACTCAACGTACAATGATGTATTCAACAACACCTGCAATAATAATGATATTTCTGGGATTTACTTGGGCAAGTGGGAGTATTGGAAAACACCTTCATTCAATCTAATAGCGAACAATACTTGTAACAACAATGTGAATTCTGGAATCAAAATCGTTGACACATCTCACTCCAATACTGTCGTAAATAATACTTGCAGCAATAATGTGAAGGGGATTCACCTCAATAATGCATACTACAACACACTGAGAGCCAACGACATTGGGAACAATGACATCCTTATCCATGTTAAAGACGGTAGCGGAAATATCCTCGAGAAGAATACTGGTACTGGCGCGGGAAATGGAATCCATATTGAAACTTCAAACGACAATATGGTGATTAACAGCTATTGCCATGACTTGGTCTGCGGAATCCTTGTAGAGGATGCAGATAATAACACCATAGATATGAATGACTTCGTAGACAACGAATACGGAGTATATGCGAACTTCTCAATCGCACTTAACATAACAAACTCTCACTTCACAGGGAATAACTATGGCATTCTTCTAGAAGACAGCCCACATAATTGTACGATAGAATACAACAATTGCTCATTCAACAGCAAAGGCATGAAAGTGGAGTCACACTATGGAATCATTGCAAACAACCTATGTGCTAACAATACTGGCATTGGAATTAACTTGGGATCAGCAGAACACACTGAGGTGTTCAATAATATCTGTAGCAACAATACAGGAAGAGGAATCTACGCCGCGTATTGCGAATACTGCAACATCTGGGATAATGAATGCAAGAATAACCAGAACACTGGAATTGAATTAGGGGCTTTCAGTTCGCATTCAAATGTCATCGACAATCTTTGTGAGAATAATCCAATAGGCATCTTTCTTGATCTTGCAGATCGCCATCTTATTGCCAATAATACATGTCGTTTCGGTGACATAGGAATCAAACTTGACTATGCTTGGTTGAATCACATAGAGAATAACATCTGCAATAATTTCACTGTTGGCATTCAGCTAATCGATGAATCCAGACAGCCGACTATCAGAGAGAACACCATTCAGCACAATGAATATGGTCTAGAGATTCGGGCTAACTCCTACACTGGAACCGTCGAACGGAACTTCTTTAGCGACAATGACCTTGCCTTCTATCTGAAGAAATCAAATAATTACAAAATCGCTGAAAATGAGATTAATGATTGCGACGAGGGATTGCTAGTCGAGAATGCTAACAATACAAATGTATACGACAACTGCTTCACAGATTGCAGTACCTATGGAATTCTACTATATTACTTGATCACTGCGACATTAACTAATAATACAATTTCTATTGCTGAAACAGGACTTGCATTATCAAACGCTAATTCAACGACCATTGGTAACAATACAATCAGTGATTCTGTACACGGGCTCATCTTCTACGAGAATTCATCCGAGAATATGTACCATTGGAATATCTACGAAGATAATAGCAATGCAGCTGTTGACAATGGCACGGATAATGATGCAACGTACAATTATTGGTCAGAGTATGGTGGGGTAGATGCGAACGCAGATGGGTTCGGGGACACTCCATATACAATTCCAGGATCTGCTGGTAATCAGGACATGTATCCACTTGTCTATCGCCCAACGATACCAGTTTGGATAGACACACTAGCTGATTGTACAATCGAATGTGGCGAGTGCTTTAGTTTGGATGCGAATGCCTCAGCCTCGACTACCATTCGTTGGTGGATCAGCGATGAAGCAAACTTTGACATAGACTCAGACGGTGTAATAACCAACAGTACTTTCCTTCCATATAATGTGTACCCATTAGAAATCAGAGCATACA
>JAEORN010000213.1 GCA_016840825.1 Candidatus Thorarchaeota archaeon
GTATCGTTCTTGGTTTAGTGTTTGGCACAATTCTCTATATGGTTGGAATGATCTGGCTTGGATCTGTTATTCCAACTCTTCAGTTTACAAATGACTTTCCAGTGATTCAAATATCTGTCTTGGCAGTAGTACTGGTCATTGCTGGATATCTATCGGCTCAGAAACCAATCTACGACACAGTTCAGGAGTCCCCCTCTCTTGCCTTGAATCCAGATGTGGGTACAAAGGTTCGCGTTTCAGGTTTAATGGACAGTTTAGGGCTCTCATTTCGCATTGCAACAAAGGGAACAGGCAGACGCCTTAGAGGTACCCGTAGAACTGTAATCTCTCTCTTCCTAAGTTTCACTATCGCCTCATTACTCTGGATTGGCGGTGGAGTAGTTCATACAACATCAAGCGCATATGTGACTCGTTCTATGGGCACGAATATAATCGCAATAGGATCCCCTGCTCTTTTGGCTTCGTACTATGATGCATATTCTCTCTATGGTACACCTTTGAATGAATCCTTTAGTTTCATTGATGGCTCTGACATGATCCCGGCTTCATTAGTGGGAAATCTTACAGATATTCTCGGAGTTAGTAGTGTCGAAGAACGTCTTGTTCTCTATTCTGCAATAGAAGCGAAACGGGTTCCCTTTTATAATGAAGAGCTGGAACAGTGGGAATGGGTTGGTGAGGACCGTCAATCAACTGCTGCGTTGGTTGGAGTAAATTGGGATACGACTATTTCTGATTGGTATTATGAAGGTCGCAGAATTGACGACACCAATCAAGTATGGATTGGCGGAAAAATGGCGAGTGAACTTTTCGAAGATCCCCTAGTTCAGCGTCTGGATGTACAAGGAAGGTCTCTTGAGATAAAAGCGCAAGCATTTGATATCTTGAATGGAGGGATGATGGCAATAATGGACATCTCTCAATTGCAGAGCTACTTTGGCATATCTGGAACGAATCTAGTTCTTGTTCAGATCGAGGAATACGACGATTCGATTATCTCTCAAATTGATGATCTTTCTGAGATTTATGGATTTGATACATATAGGCAGCAAGATTTGCTAGAGGCCAATCTTGCATCAATCGCAGCTATTTGGGCGCTTCTAAATCCGATAGCAATTGTAACCCTCCTGAGTGCATTTCTAAGTCTCATGAACTATTTACTGGTTTCAGTATTTGCTCGCCTTCGAGATTATATTATTATGAAATCTGTAGGCGCGAAACCTTCATTCTTGGCAAAGATTATGATTGCTGAAGGATTGGAAGTAGGAATGAGAGCTGGCATCCCTGCGCTCATTGTTGCGACTCTTCTAAGTATATATTCACTGATTCCTGAGGCAAGCGTTTCTTCCTTAGCATATCTACCTGTTTCAATAATCGCAGTTCTAGCTGCTATGATCATTGTGATATTACTAGCTTCAATTCCGACATACGTCTTCTTTGCGACAAGAAATGACCTTAGAATATCAGAATTCTCATCTTGATGATAATATTCTTTAAGCTTGACCCTCGGGGATATCTGAGGAGTCATAGATGTCACCAGAAGATACACCGGAAGAGGAATTCTCAATCCATTGGATTCAAGATATAATGGATGAGGTTCTAAAACGAGATGTTGATGTATATCGAATCTCTACAGGCAAGAGTACTAGTGGTAGCATCCACATCGGCTTTGTTCGTGAGCTAGTTATAGCCGATGCAATTAAGCGTAAACTCCTCGAGGCTGGAAAGAAAGCTCATACTCTGCTTGTTATGGACGATTTTGATCCAGTACGATCCTTTCCTCCAAGTGTATCCCTATCCCTCGAAGAATGGCTTGGGAAACCATACTCCGACGTACCAGATGAGGATGGGTGTTGCGTGAGTTTTGGGGCACATAAGGCTCTTGAGCTCATAGAAACATTTCCAGAATTTGGTGTAAATCCAGAGGTCATTTGGCAAAGTGAGATTTACAAAAAGCCCGAGATGCAGGAAGCTGTAAGGATTTGTCTACAACACACTGAAACAATTCGTCAAATCCTCATAGACTACGTAGCCCGTGATTTCAACGATGAACAGAAAGCAGATTATATTGAATCTATGAAGAAATGGTATCCCGTATCTGTGATATGTCCCTCATGTGGTCGTATTCAGGCTGGTGCTAAGGGTGCCATTGTACCCAATAGAGTAACTAACTATGACGCAGCTACAGACAAAGTTTCATTCTCATGTCCGTCGTGTGGTCATAGTGATGAAGTCCCTCTCAATGACCTACGAGTGAAACTCTCTTGGCGTGTTGACTGGCCCGCAAAGTGGTACGTACTGAATGTCACATGTGAACCTGCAGGGAAGGATCACTCTGTGAAAGGTGGATCCTTTGATACGGGCTTGGAGATGTCGCGGCAGATCTTTGGATGGGAAGGTCCAGTAAAGGTTCCGTTCGAGTGGGTAGGCATTGGAGGCAGGGATATGGCAACCTCTGAAGGAATAGTATTCCTCCCAAAGAATTGGTTAGAGATTGCACCTCCAGAACTATTTCGGTACTTGATGTTGAAAACGGGAATTACTCGAGCATATGATATTCGACCTGAGCGAATACCTGACATGGTTGATGAGTATGATAGGTTTGAGAGAGTCTATTATGATCTTGAGGATGCATCTGATGAACAAAAAGAAAGAGCTCAGCTCCTGTATCCCTTATGTCTTCCTGGAAACGTTCCGTCTAACTATGTACCAAAATTACCGTTCAAATTCGCAATCACAACATCTCAGATGGAGGAACTTCTAGGAACCCAAACAATCATGGAACGTTGCGAGATGGTGCTTAAGAAGCAATATGGAATCGATGAAGTACCACCTGCTGCAAAAGAGTTGATTCCAAAACGATTACAGAGAGCAAAGAACTGGGCATCTGAATACGGAACTGAACGAGACAGAGTTGAGATTCCTGATACAATTCCTGAAGAAATCATAGATACCATTACCGAAGACGACCGTGCTTTCCTCAGAAACTTTGTAGAAATTCTGAAAGGGGCTCCGCTTGACGATGAGGAACTACAAGGCAAAGTGTTTGAAACTGCTCATGAAGTAGGTCTAAAGGATAAACGTGCATTTGTTGTTCTCTATAGGATTCTGATCTCTCGAAAATCCGGTCCTAGATTAGGTGGTTTCCTAAATCTCTTGGGAAACGAATGGGTCCTCAAACGCATAATGAGCGTTTTGTGAGTGCCTCTCAACACGTTTATTAACGCTATACAAGTCGGCGAAACCCGGCCCATAGTACTGGATTTGTGAAACCTATGCTCGGATCTTTAAGAGAACGATATCAACGTGTGATGATGCCAGTTGGCAAAGCAATTGCTCGAACAGGCATTACTCCTAACATGATAACAGGGTTGACAGTTCTTGTTGCCCTCGTTAGCGCCTGGTTCTTCGCCCTTGGTGACCTATTTACAGGTTTCTTATTTATGATCCTCACAGTTGTTATGGATATGTTTGATGGAGCTGTTGCTCGTGCTGCAGGTTTATCTTCAAAGTTTGGAGCGACATTTGACCATGTTCTTGACCGCTATGCCGAGTTCTTATTTCTACTAGGACTTATGTTGGGCCCTATTGGTGCAGTGACAATTCCTTGGTGGACCGTTGGCGATACTTTCATTCCTTGGTTTTGGGGGTACTTCACACTCTTTGGAATGATAATGGCAAGTTTTACTCGTGCAAAAGCTGAATCTGTAGGTGGTATGAAAAGCTGCACAGTTGGAATTGCAGAAAGACAAGAAAGACTAATTCTTCAGTTCGCAGGTATTCTGCGTCTACTCATCCCTTCAACTAATATCTGGGAAGACTTCCTATCTCTAATCCCCTCTCTACTAGACTTCTTCACAGTGTTGGACATTACAAATATCCTAACTCTATGTATTGTGATAGTTGGAATTCTATCCCACATTACTGTGGCTCAGAGACTTGCATATGCTCACAAGATGATTACCGCCTCTGAACAGGGTGACTCTCCAGATGTATGATATTGTTGTTATAGGCAATCCAACATTCACCAATGGCCGATTGACTGGACCGTGTATTTACGCAGCAGCAACTGCCGCAAAAATCGGATTTGAACAGGCAGCACTAGTACGCTCTCCTGGACCGAAATTGACTGAAGACTTCGTCCAAGA
>JAEORN010000214.1 GCA_016840825.1 Candidatus Thorarchaeota archaeon
AATAGTGTTCACTTCTCCTTTCTCATCAAAGAGGACTGAGTCTTGACAAAGGATGGCCTTTTCCTTCCCTGATTTTGCCAGAATTTTAAACTGACAACTTGGACCTACGCTCCCATCTGAAGATAGCAGCGACTTTAGATATTCTTCACTATTCGCTTGTCCATCTTTGGGTATGAAGTTTGTAATCCAATGTTTGCCATTGATTTCATCTTCATCGTACTCCAAAATTTCGCAGCACTTTCGATTAACCATCAAGACATTGAATGAAGGATCCAGAGCAACAATCATTGTGCCCGCTAATTCGAGATATTTCTTTGCGAGGTCTCGTTCTTCTCTTAGGAGCTGCTCCATCATAACGCGTTCTGTTATATCTTGAACAGTTCCCATCATTCTAATCGCATTTCCTTTCTCATCAAAAGTGACCTCCCCTTCCTCGTGAACATGTCGGATGATTTTGTCAGGACAGATAATACGATGGTCAATGCTGTAAGATTCCTTGTTTTTTAGAGCTGCATCAACAGACTTACTGACTAATTCCCTGTCTTCTGGATGGACAGAATCCAAAAATGCTTCATAGGTGGCTGAGAATTCTTGCGGGGCAAGACCAAAAATGCGATAAATTTCATCAGACCAAATCTCTTTGTTCTCGACAATATCCCAAACCCAGCTACCTGAGTGAGCTATACGCTGGGCTTCAGCAAGTCTTGCTTCGCTTTCTCGAAGCTTCTGTTCTGATTCCTTTAGTGCCCTCTTTGTTCTTCGTTTTTCAACAGCTGTAAGAATGTAGTATGATAGTTCTGCATACAGTCCTTCTATATTGGTTGTGCTCTTTCTAATGTAATAATCTGCCCCGAGGTTGAGAGCCTGAATAGCAAATTCCTCTCTGCTTTTTCCAGTGAAAATGATCACAGGAATATCATCGCCTGAGCTCCTAACGTGTTCGAGGATATCCAATCCACTCTTTACTTCTTCAGCAAGATCAATGTCACAGACAGCAGCATCAAAGCCATCTTTTTCGAGAAGATTGATTGCTTCCGCTGAAGTTTCTACTGACACAATTTCATACTCTGGACTTTGTCGACTTAGAAAACGCTCACTGAGCTCAAGATGAACGGAATCATCATCGACCATTAGGACTCGCACAGCCATTAGGCTCACACCCTTGGATGATGTTGAGAAGTACAACGAGGTCTCTTATTACCTTTGACAGGATGAAGAAATCTTATTGATTGTGCCTGCAAAGCTTATATCGTTCCAGACCTTCTTTTTTTCATAGTCAGGGAGGCTGCTATCATTGAGAATCCCGTTATTCAGTGGAATTGGTGTCTTTTTCAAAACACGTCGATATCTTGCATATCTAATACTGTTTGTAGCTACTACTTTCCTAGGTCTTTTTGTGTCCTGGGCGATGTATACGTATCCTGGAACTGATTTAGAGAACTTACTTGTTTACTTGTTTACATACATTGGTTCAGCAGGTACAATTTACTTTGCCCTTGGAGCACTATTCACAGGCCTGAAAGCAGATCGGCTTTGGATTACGAGACGAGGTCGAGGCAGGGTAACTGAAATGAAAGGGCTCAGTTGGATTGTAGTTTCGTTTGCAATCGCTGTGTTCCTATCAATTGCAGTTGGCCGTACTGCTTTGCTATTCTTTGCGATATTTGGTTGGGTCGGTTGGATTGCTTTTCAAGGATATCTTTCAACACGAACGAGTCTTAGAATTGCTACAATTGCAGAACCAAAGAAAGGTGGGTTCCTCATAGGTACCGGGAGTTTCATTCTACTTATCATCGGATTAGGTATAATTGCTGCAGAAGCCTTACTGGCATTGTACTTTGTACCGAATCCTGATTTTCTTGGTATTGGAAATATGATTATCGGAATCTTTCCAGATGCAGCGACAAACATACTCAATCAATGGACCTATGTTATCGTCGCATATGCCTGTATGGGTTTGTTTGCACTAGTGATGCTCCTAGCTTTCTTCAGATACGCTGGGAGAGGAGCTGCTCTGAACATCGCTCTACTCACACTATTCATAGCAATCTACGCAGGCTCTTTCTTGGTCAATGTGATGCGACGAACTGGTGTCTTTGGAATGGAAACGGTTGACATAGCTATGTCACTCTTCTTCCTTGCGTACGCACTGAGTGGTATAGGTCGTACTGCGACAGAAGCTGCAGAGAAACCAGGTGGAAGAATAGGTGACTTTGGACCCTTGATCACATTCTTTCTAGCAAGTGGATTCTTCTTTGTGGACAGCATTATCGCAGTATCATCAAATT
>JAEORN010000215.1 GCA_016840825.1 Candidatus Thorarchaeota archaeon
CATATACCTAATATTCAGCACTGTGGCACGAGGCAATTCTCTATGGAGTGAGCCCTTGCCTGAGAGCGTCGAATCCACTAAAAGAATAATGGAAAGAATTGTGCATCGGGATACATCCTCATGCCTTCAAGAGATCAAAGATACATATAGGCAATCCCTAAAGGAAATACTAGGCTGGAACATCGTACTTGCTATAATAATCGGTGTAATTGTACTCCTTGGTTTCGAGACTCTCAATTCAGCTTATATTGTACCAGATTTCGTTCGCATAGGAGTTGTTGTTGGTGTACTTTGCATGGCAGGATGGATCTGGTCCACATTTTACTTCATTTGGCGAAAAAGCAGAGCCTCTAAGGAGAAAAATCCTCGAGTGATAGGAAATAGATCAAAATTCGAAGCATTTGTTGACCTTCTTATTACAATTGGTGTTTCTTGGCTTTTACTCGAAAGGTATGATGGGTTTCTCAATCTTGCCTATGACTACCAACATCACATGAGCTCGTTGACTTATGCCCATGCACCAATTGGATATCTAGTATCGATAGTCTATTGTATCCTACTAATACTGATACCCTTTACAAGAATTGTCTCTGATTTAACAGGGCTGAGTGCCTCAGGTAGAAGATTCTCTAGTCATATGATGCAAATCAGTGGAATCGGCTACGTTATTCTTGCAGGCATTCTAACAGGAATGACAGCCTATGGAGGATATGGAACTTTCCTTGAAGGTAACATATTAGGTATGACAGGTGTCATTCTCGCTTTGACGGTGATCTTCATTTGGCAAGCGATTACTTCGAAATTCTACAAATTCGAATCCAACGATGCTGAAATAGTCTATGAGGAAGTTCATATCATTGGCGATTTGGGACATGGCGAGATTGATATACCAACCAATTAGGAACGACTATATTGGTGCTTCATAGAACACAAGTAATACTTTATCGGGCATCTTTATTTGAGGGGAACACCGAGATGGTTGTAGGAAAGTGGATTGATAGTGAAGAGGAAGGAGTATACTCTCTCAATTGCAATCCTTTGTATGTTAGTAATGAATACATTCCCAGCCTCTGCACAGGTGAATTATTCATTCATCGCTAATTCATTATACGATTCTGAAGAGCTTCTTCCATCACCAACATTAGATGGTCAACTCATCTTCCATGAGGTAGACAATTCTGATGAATTCTCATACTCTCTGGATGTAGATTCTCAAGGCTCTACTATAGCTATTCTAAATTGGTCACATACAGCAGGTGTTCTGTTGGATTATAACACCACTCCTACCTTGCCTGTATGTCAGGAGTATATCTACCTAGGACAGAACATTTCATGGAATCACGACATCGTTCCAACAGCGCTGAATATCTCAATAACCTATCAAGTCAATGCTTCAGGGAATTTCCTTGGTGACAATTGGCCCGGTATGTTTGAGATTCAAACATGGTTTATGCGTCCAGATGGATTCCAGACTATCACAAATCGATTCTATTGGGGACATCGAGGATTTCAAACGCAATATACACTTGTCGATCTTTCATCAATTGATACAATCTTTAGTCCTCTCTGTGAGTCAATTGAGAGTCAGGCGTTCTTTGCAATTGCACTCGTCCCATCTTGGAGATTTCTAGATAATTTCGGTGAATCACCATGGCAATTCTTCAATGGTTCGGTTGTTGCTCAGTTTAAGGAGATACACCTTGATACCCTCTATCGCGAATCGAATTCATCCCTTCCAGTAAAGCAAGCATTTCATAGTAATACATGGCGTATGGGGCAATCCGATAGATATCATGATTCTGAATTGGGACCAGACGGTAATCTGTACATCCTTACTTATCAAGAAATGAATGGAGTTCCTTGGGGTACAACACTAACTCGAATCAATGAAGATGCAGAGATTGTCTGGCAAAAAAGTTGGAATGGTACTCAGGCAATCTTTTGGAGAGACCTTTGTATATCAGACTCTGAAGTCCTGATGATCACTGATATTACAACCCCAACTGGAACTGATATCCTACTTGCATCCTTCTCATTTGATGGTCAATCAATTGATACAAGGACATATGATTTTCTTGACTATGACTATGCTGGATGCATTGACATTGGTCCAGACAACAGTATCTATCTCGGATTATATACATCAACGCAACTAAGAAGGAATTATGTAGTTAAGATTGACAATTCAATAGGAATTATGTGGATAGAGGACTTTGGAAGATATCAATTCGATACAGTGACCTCCCTTGAAGTTGATAATCGGGGAAATGTCTTTACTCGAACTGATAATGTGATATCAAAGATGGATACCAATGGTTCTCTACTCTGGGAACTTGATGGCTTCAATACGGAGATTTTCGTACTTGCGGATGGATATGCGTTGCTGACATCAACTGCAGGAGGTATCACAAACATAACCGAAATCGATAAAGATGGAACCAGAGTATGGTCTTTCAAGCAAGAGATGAGGTACACGCCAACATGGAGAGAATGGTTCTATGTTGTAGATTTCTTTGAACATTCAAATGGCCTAATCTATGCTCTCTATGTAACCTATGGATTTCATACTTCAAGTATTGTTGGTGTCTTAAATAGACAGGGAATGCAAATTGAGAATTATACTGTTGCATTCGCAGACGATGTATATTCAGCAATCGGTGTATCGCGCTTTAGAGGCATACACATATCGAACGAGAACATAATTTATCTCGTTGGACGAGTTATGGATGAGGATTGGAATTATGATTTTACTGTAAGTGTCTTTGGTGGTGAATCGATGATTCTGGGTGTACCTATAACAACACTAGTGTCTACAATCAGTGCGGTAGCAACAATCTCAGTAGCCATTGCCTATCTTCAATATAGAAAGAGAGAAAACTAGCAGGACAGAGTAGCTCAACTTTATTTGGTTTCAAGGCTATCTTAACACAAAGGCAATTGCTTTGTCATAGGAGTGTAAATTTCAGGCATGCAAGATTTTGTAGCTCTAGCAGAAATTATGTGGAATATCTCATTAGGAGTTCTCATAGCTGGTTTGTTCTACACTTTTGGAATGTTCTTCCTGGGTAAGCTATTTGCTGCAATTTCTGAGCATGGCATGGATCACGATTTCGAAAAAGAGATGGACCATGATGTTGACCACGATTATGACCATGATGTTGACCATGATGTTGACCATGATGTTGACCATGATGTTGAGAAGGATTTTGACCACGATACGGAACATGATATAGAGAAAGAGATTGACCATAGCATCGAGAAAGACATTGATCATCATGTCGAGAAGGACTATGATCATCATCTTGACCTAGCCTCCGAGCTTGATCCCGATGGGCATTCAGGATTTTTCGAATTCTCAAGAGATGCTCCATTAGGGGTTACAATCGGTACATCACTTGTTAGCTTCGGTCTAGTTGGAACATTGATTTACTTCCCAGATATCCCTCTTCCATTCGTATCAAAGATATTGGTTCATTTTGGTTCTGTATTCTTCTTGGTGTTTTCAATGAGGTACATTCTTGGTAGAATCTTTGTTGAATCAGGATTTCTAATAACTCCGAAACACCTGGTGGGTAGGAGAGTCGAAGCTGTGTCAACGGTTCATGATCATTTTGGAGAGATACGCACTGAGACTGAAATGGGTCTACGAAGATTCAATGCAAGACCATTTGAGAAAGGTGTAATATACAAGAAAGGAGAAGAACTCTGGATCATTTCAGCGGATGACAAATTTGTCTACGTAGATCACAGAAGAGATGCGAAATTCTGGACTCAAGAGCAAAGCAAGACAGAAGGCACTTGAAAGAATTCCAGGAATTTTCCCTTTTCAACTTGACCGTTCAAGCAGCGTGAATGGTGAATATTAATAATATTCAGAACTCATTTTTCTCAATTCAATATTCTCATTTTCTCCTCCCGTGAAGGGGAAGGGATGAACACATCCCTCCCCCCAACTTCACTTTTTTGCCTAATTCTCTGAAAGGGTTTATATTCCTTCAAATAGAGGTTCACATGAGTGCATAAATTCCGGAAGATATCTGGATGATGCGCATGCTGGAGAGTCGTGGTATAGGTTCTTCGAGGGCGCTCATACAGATGAAGGAAGGAATTAACACAAAATGCATCAGAAACATACGGTGTGAGTAGAACATCAAATGCAAGCAGGTATTTGGGACTCATGGGGTCTATTATTAGGTTTCATCTTTATTGCGTTCATATTACTTCTGGCTCTATATGTGAAGAAGTACATACGTATCTTTGATCCTAACATCTTCTACGTCCACCTTCGGAAAGGTAAAGCTATAAAGCAAGGCGAGGGTGGCATGGTAATCAGAATACCCTTCTTGGATAGGATCCTTGCTGTAGATAGAACCGTTCAGCAATTGGACATTTCAGCTGAATCTGTCTTGTCCAAAGAGAAGCAGAAAATAAAGTTGAGTGCAGTATTACAATGGCAAGCTGAAAATGCTATCGCTACTATCAATAACGTCAAGTGGAGCGAAATTCCACCTCGTTTGACCGCAATCATTGAATCAGTCATCAGAACAGCATGTGCACAACTTTCCGTAGAAGAAATTCTTGAGGAACGTCAACTAATTATTGAAGCTATTAAGAAGGAACTCATTGATATTGTCAGCGAGTGGGGTTTGAAAGTTGTTACTGTAGAGCTGGTTGACGTATCAGTTGTTAATGACTCATTTCTGAGAGATATGGCTAAACCCAGAGAAGCAGAGATGCATCGTCTAGCACAAATTGCTCTTATCGATGCTGATCAGGCTACCGGTACCCGTGATATTGAAAGAACTAAGGTTCTCCGTCAACAAGAGATTGACAGAGACAAAATGGTTGGTGTAAAAGAACAGGACCAGCTCAGAGAAATTCAGGAAGCTGAGAAACGTAGGGAACAGAGTGTTCTTGAAATTGATCTTCAGAAAGAGCTTATGTCAAGGAAATATGAGAAGCAACAAGCTGAAGTCGAGGCTTCTAAAGACCTTGAGGTTGCGAAGCTAGCAGCTGAAGCTGAGAAACAGAGAAAGATCAAACAAGAGGTCGAAGTGCAAGCACAAAAAATCTTACAGGAAGCTGAGGCTGAAGCTACGAAGATCAGTGCTATTGCTACAGCTGAGGCAGACCAAATCAAGAAAGTCACTACTGCTCAGGCGGAAGGTATCAAGAAGACACTTGAAGCTGCTAGGGATTATTCACCTCAAGCTTTTGCGAGAGACTTCTTGCAAATGCTCCCTGAAATCTATCAGAATATCGATATTGGTGATATCACCCTCTTCGGTGGAGGAGCAGGTGGTGGTGCTGATGGAGAAGGTGGAGACGGAGGAGCTGGAGCATTCCAAGTCTTTGGCAATGTCATGCTGCCTATGATGATCATGGCTAAAATGATGGGCTTTGATTTTCAAGGATTAATGAAAGAGTCCTTAGGCGAATTCGCGGCCAAGGATGACGATAAGAAGAAGAAATAATACACTACCTCACCCTTGGATATAGAAGTCCAAGGGTGTGGTTAAGTTTTTTTTATTTAATACGTTTAATGAACCAGATGAGCTTATCACCTTCTTCAACAAGCTCAATGATTTCATTGCCTGTACGTTCAGCCCATGCTGGGAAGTCCTTCTTGGTACCGATATCGGTAGCAATTACTTTTAGAATCTGTCCAATCTCTATCGTTTGGACTTGCTTCTTTGTTTGCAATATTGGCATAGGGCATCTAAGGCCACTGGCATCGAATTCTTTTGCTACATCATGATCTGCCATAGCTATTCAACCGAGAACGTTTCCGAAAATTAGCTCATTTATGCGTTGCTATGTAGTCGAACAAAATGTAACTATCATGCGTTCGAAAATGAACATGTCTATTACTGATTGGTTACAGAATGTAAACAAACTCCGACAAAACTTTTGCTTTATCATCACCATTATATAGCATAATGATGTGAATGCACAAAAATAGGGTGAACAAACCATGTTGTACCAACTACTACTGTTTGTTCTCTTTGCGCTAAACATGAGTGCTATGTTCAGTGGCTTCATGTTAGCTAGGAGAATGGGCATGTATCTCATGATGCAGGTCATGATGCTTATGCTCGGGATGTTCGTCGGACTTATTGCTCTGATCCTCCCATTCATTGGATTTGCAGATTTCGTAATCTGGCTACTTGTGGTCGATCTAGCATTAGTCGCGATTGCCTTCCTACTAGAATTCGGAACAGTTTTACCAATACTCATGAAGACGATGCAGGGTGGACCAATCCATAGCTCGCACATGACTAACTTGATTGTGACACTCTTCTACTTGCTAGGACTAGTCCTCTTCTGGGAGAGCCTAATGGCAATTGGAATGTAAGGAGATGAATGAAGCATGGCACAGAATAAACCACAGTTATACATAATCGGGCAATGGGGACCTGAAGCAGCTGAGCGTTGCTACGGACCTTTTGTAACAGGAACTACTGCTCAAGCTCAGGATGTTCAAGCAAATATCTTCCTTATGATGGATGCAGTATATCTAATCAAGAAGGGAATTCCTGAGAAGATCAAAGCACCTGGTTTCCCGCCTCTACAGGATTTGATCAAAACATTCCTAGATGAAGGTGGAAAGATACAGATCTGCTCGAATTCCTACGAATTTCGTGGAATGAAGGAATCAGACTTTATGGACTCCAGAATCGAGGTTGCTGGCGCTGCCACAATGATTGATGAAGTCCTCAAGCATGAAAAGGTAATGTTCTTCTAAGGGAAAGCAGGGGTAATGCCCCTTCTTCCTACTTCTTTTTTAAATCTTAAAACTTGGATATAACTTCAGAACTTAATAGCTCGATCTGGTCAATCTCGCTCTCATGAGGTAACATCAGAATTGCATGCGCAACTCCGAGTTCTTCAAATCCGCGCAGTTTTTCCAGAATTGCTTCTGGCGTTCCCCAGAGAGATGATTCAACGCGTTTCTTGTACTCATCTACTCCAATGCCTCTCTTGGCGGCATTCTCAATAACTGCAGAAACCATTGACTTCTCGTCTTCAAAGCATCTTGTCCAGAATCCTACAGACTTCAATATCGAGCCTCTTTGACGTCCATTCATCTCTCCAAAATCATCAAGGGTCTTGAATATCTCTTTGCATTGGTCAATGGTAAAGGACCATGCAACATTAATTCCATCAGCATATTTCGCTGTCAGTTCCAACATTCGATTTTTTGCCTTCATTGTTCCAATCCAAATTCTTGGATGCTTTTGCTTCGGTTTTGGAAATGATACTACTTCATCAACAGAATAATACTTCCCTGAAAATGAGAACTTCTCAGTAGACCAAATCCCCCGAATGATTTGGACAGCCTCAGCTAATTGCTCAATACGGATATTGTCAGTCGGAAATTCATAGCCATACGCATTGTACTCGATTTCTTTCCATCCTGCGCCATAGCCAAACTCGAATCTTCCATCAGAAAGAGCATCTAGTGTGGAAGACATCTTCGCTGTCAATGCTGGATTTCTATAACTGTTGCAGAACACTAGGCTACCTACTTTCACTTCTTTGTTCTCTTGAACAAGAGCGGACATCATTATCCAAGGATCCAAGAGGATCCTATCAGTAGCATTCTTGTCCAACATGAAATGATCTGAGAACCACAACGTAGTGAACCCATTTCTAACAGCTGCTTTTGATATTTCTAAGACTTGATTATAGTCGAACCCAAATTGAGGCTCAATTTGCACTCCAAATTCCATTTTTTATCGTTGAAGATATGTACTTACACGTCATGAATGCTTTGGTTGGATTCTCTTAATATGGATAGCAAGGTGTCATTAGCAGATTCATTAGGGCTACTCTCACATCTTCAACATCTGCAAATCCAGCAATCTCCGCGTTACAGATTCTAGTCAACGGAAGCATTGGGAGGTCAGATTCCTTTATTCGTGAACCGGGATCATCTACATTAATGAGTTCAACAAGAGTGCTTGGAATACCCAGTTCCTCCATTACTCCTGTAAGTATCTCATATGTAGGATCGCAGAATAAGCAATGGTTAGATTTGTAGAATGTGATGCATGTTGGCTTTCCGCATTCCAATACTTTTTGCTCGTTCCAAGAAGGAAGCATAACTATGAATTTGGCACCTTTGGTATGGTCGCCCTCAACCTTGTCTTCAACCCAGACCTGTCCACCTAATGTTTCCATTATTCTATCAGCAAGTGTCAATCCAAGACCACGACCAACAATTTGCTTGTCAGGCTTGCCAGTTCTTTTGAATATGAATTGCTTAAGCGTGTCAGGAACTCCAGGACCATTGTCCATGAATTCCAATCTGATTTTTTCCCGTGTTTTGGTATAACTTGCACTTATCGTTATATGAACTTCATCAGATGGATCATATTGCATGGAATTATGAAGGATGTTGAAGAATACTGTGGACAAGAATTGATTTGCTTCAGATATGAAGACACCTTCTTCGAGATTAGAATCAATATCCAGCTTCTTGATGTCAAACTCATTTCGCACTGACTCGATAGCATCATTCAAG
Organism: Candidatus Thorarchaeota archaeon; assembly: GCA_016840825.1. The sequence continues at coordinate 8,528 of JAEORN010000215.1, forward strand.
GATGAACACACATCAGTCCATTCCTTCTCGATTGATGCTTCGCTTAGTGAGAATATTGTACGGAGGTTGGAGATTAGCCTCGAGGCTCTCTTGACTTCCCTTAAAGTACTGTTTAATAGATATGAGCCAGTATCATTCAGTTGCTGTGCTTCACCAAGGAGACCTAAGGAAAAAATCAAGCTTTGATTGACATTATTCAAATCGTGAGTCATCACTTCAAGAACCAGAGCAGCCCGTTCTCGTTCAGATATAGCTCTTGATTCTGCATGTTTCCGACGATCTATATTTGTTGCCATAAGTCCTATTGTTTTCCCGCGTGAGTTTCGGTTTATGGTACTTGCATTAACACTCACCCAGATTCTCTCGCCATTAGATGTAATCATTTGGGCCTCTACGTCTTTGATTTCCTTTCCTTGAAGGACCTCAGAAATTAAAATCGAACCAGTATCAGATTCACCAGATGTTGGAAAGATTGATGAGATGCTCCGTCTGAGTAAATCGTCTTCGGAAAACCCAAGTAACTCTGTAGCGGCAGAATTTACTTGCTGGATGATACCTGACTGACTAATAGCAAAATAAGCAATGGGAGATGAATCGAACAGCATCTGATATGGATTATCTGGTGATTCGTGGTGCTCAGGATTCACGCCTTTTGTCAATGTATGTCCCTTGCTAGAATAGTGGGAATCTATTCTCTAGTCCCATTTAGTACCTAGTAATGTGAATTAGTATATGGTACTTTCGCACTTGGTCCAAATACATCTTCACTGAAATCTATTGATAATAGTATCTGTGAGAGACCTGAGCAAGTATAGTAGACTTATGTCACAGGAACAAGGTTATATAGTAGAATTTTATTTGAATATTCGTTCAAATATTCAAATAATGATGGTGTCTTTATGTCAGCTTCGAGTTATGACCAAGATTCAGTTGTCCTAGCAGCAGGGGATATTGATAATATTGTGAAGATATTCAAAGCTCTTGCAGATGGAACGAGGATCAGAATCATATCTACTCTTACAATTCCGGATCGCTATTCAGTGTCCGAGATAGCAGATATCCTGAAGATGGATATTAGTAGAGTAAGTCATCAACTCACCAAATTAGAAGACATGGGATTCATCAAAGGAACAAGAGATGGACGGAATATTTACTATGAACTCCAAGACGAATGCATCAGAACGATCCTTAGAACCGCAAAAGATCATGTCAGTGGAAAGTAGGACAGTCTGTACACACTGTGAAGCTGAACGAGCGGCAAGAGAAGCAGTGAGTTTCAGAACAAAGTACCTACTTGCAGCCATATCAGGAAGTACCCTAGTAGCGGGATTAATCTTTCAATACTTCCTATATCCACCATTGATCTTCTATAGTCTATTTCTAACAAGCATCTTTTCGGGTGGCAGGTGGATAATTCCGAATGGATTAAGAAGCATTGCAAAGGCACATCTAGGCATCAGTTTTCTCATGACAGTTGCTGCTTTTGGTGCAGTAGCCATTGGCGAACCTGCTGAAGGCGCTGCGGTTATGTTTCTGTTCTTCATTGCAGAGGTTCTAGAGGCAAAGGCAAACGATAGAGTAAGAGTCGAAATAGAGAGCTTACTTAGGTTGGAACCGGAATCGGTGAATGTAATAGTAAATGGACAAGAGAAGTTAGAAAACCCGAATCATGTGAAAGTGGGAGAGATCTTCTCAGTAAAGCCAGGTGAACGAATTGGACTAGATGGTATCGTCATCAAAGGAATTTCTACAGTGAACCAAGCACCTATCACAGGAGAATCACTGCCAGTCGATAAGAATATCGGAGATGAAGTGTATGCTGGCACCATTAACGTCGAGGGGTATTTGGAAGTCAAAGTAATAAGAGTGTCAGAGAACTCAGTTCTCGCGAGAATCGTCAATCTTGTTACTGAAGCTAAAAAGGCGAAATCGCCAACAGAGAGATTCGTTTCGAGATTCTCACACGTTTACACACCTGCAGTGATATTCGGTTCATTATTATTAGGCATAATCACATTTCTATTAGGAGCTCCGATAGAACATGCTATCTATCGAGGATTAACATTACTCGTTATCTCATGCCCGTGTGCTTTTGCAATCTCGATTCCAGTTAGCATGGTTTCATCGATTGTTGGTTCTGCAAGAGAAGGCGTATTAGTAAAAGGATCAGATTATCTTGAAATATTGAGTAAGACAAAGAATGTTGCATTTGACAAGACTGGGACTTTGACATACGGAAAACTAGAACTTCAGGACATATGCTTACACAATGGAGCGACTCGAGAGGATGTGCTTGGAGCTGCTATTGCACTAGAGAGTATGTCAGAACATCCAATAGCTCAAGCATTGCTACAAGCTGGTATAGGAGAAGGAATCGAGAAACCTCTTGCAGAGGAGTTTGTAGCAATCCCTGGAAGAGGAGTCAAAGGAAGAGTGGGTCAGGAAACGTATATTGTTGGTAACAAGAAACTGCTCATAGCTGAAAGAATTGATCTTCCCACTGAAGATCATACTTGTGGAACTGGAACCATGGTCTACGTTGTCCGAGAGAATACACACTTGGGAACCGTAGTTTTGGGAGATTCCATTAGAAAGGGAACTATTCAAGCAGTATCGGAACTAAGGAAAGCAGGAATCCAGACATCAATTCTCACTGGAGACAATCTGGACATTGCAAAAGAGGTAGCTGACGAACTCGGTGTAGATATATTCTATGCGGAACTTCTTCCGGAGCAAAAAGTCGAGAAGGTGAGGGAGCTATCTATGCATGGTACAACTGTCATGGTAGGAGATGGTATCAACGACACTCCCGCGCTTGCTGCAGCAGATGTGGGTATTGCAATGGGTGTTATTTCAAGTGATGCAGCAATAGAAACATCCGATATTGCACTCATGGAGGAGGATCTACTCAAGGTTCCTCGCCTCATTCAGAGAGCTAAAAGAACAATGAGAATCGTGAGGCAAAACGTAATACTTTCAATTTCTGCGAAACTCATTATTGGTTTCCTAGCCATAGTAGGAATTGCGACTCTTTGGATGGCTATACTATTCGGAGATATGGGACTCACATTAGCGGTTATATCAAATGCATTGAGACTTGCTAGAAGAAAGCAATAAGTCATTTGTAAGATTTTAGCGCTTGCACAGAAAGTGAAATGAAGAGCAATACAATAAATACTGTAAACATGGGCAATATAATCAGTAATTCGTTGACACTTCCGAATTCTGATGCAATCCAGATTATAATGCCTCCCAAGATGAGATTGATTGCGGGAAATGAGAACGCAAGTGGAACAGGAGGGTTCTTGGGATCATTAGTAAACACAGGAACGTATGCACCGGCCATAATTCCAGTTGCTGAGAAGACCAAAATCATAGGACCAACCAATGCCATGAGATACAATGCACCTTGAACTCTAAAGAAATACAGTATAAAGAGATAGAGCGGAATGGTTGTTAGTGAAATCTCAATTAGACTTAGAATATACTTTGATAGCACTATATCCTTAGAGCGGAATGGACTCGATCGAAGAAGGTAGATATTGTCCTTTTCATCCACGAATGCTAATAGAGAGGGTAATGTTCCCATCTGAGTCAAGAGGATGAGAACCAAAAGGAATGCAGGAGTAATTGAAGAGCTATATTGCGGTGGTATTGGGACAGGAACTAACCAACTTGGCTGGTAGATGTTGATGTATAGTCCGAAGGCAACACCGAAAATAACATACATGTATTTCCAGAATTGTAAAGGAGTTCGCATTTTGCTCCAAAAATCCTTCAAGATGATCCAAATAACTGGATCATTGAATCTCGAAGCAGAGAAATCAATCTGACCTCGAATTCTTTTACTAAAGGTGCCCTCAACTTCCTCACGACTTTGTTGAGCAGAAAATACTTCATAGGTATCATAGTCAGTGATATTTGCTAATGCAAGCATAGAAATTGTAAAAGACACAAACAAGACCAAAACAAGGGGTACAATAGATACACCGATAGAATGAATCCCAAAGTTTTCCATTATAATGACACTCAAGATATTACTTGGATAGCCAAATTGTACAATCGGATTCGGAGTAACTAATGGTATCGTTGGAAGATACAGCACGATTACGATTCCGATGAGTAGAAGATATTTTAATCGTGACTTCATCCTATGGTCGACCTTAGTTCTAATTACATTGCAAAAACCTCCTACGAAATAGTTGAATTCTAGTAGAAGGATAATTGCAACGATTACTAGAATCAAGGAAAAAGCAAAGAGATGTGCATTATTCAGAAGGGGAAGAATAACAATGACTCCGATGAAGATGTATGCAGATTTTCGAACAATTCTTCTAATATAACGAGCTAGAAACAGCTGATGTGGTTGGACAGGACCAGTCATCATTATGTACTCATCTGATGAATCTAAAACCTCTGAGGGGCCCAATCCGAAATATCCACCTATAGCAGAAGCGACAGTCAAGATTCCAACCGTAGAAAAGATTGTTGCACGATCTACATACTCTTCTATTAAATCAACGATGGGCGTGAATAGTGGGGCTAGGTTTACTAATGCTGACACAATAGATGCTACAAAGAAAGCTCCACTAATTGTAATGGCATAAAAAGCAATCAAGGATGGAGTTGTAATTGTACGAATGAATTGATTATAGATCATTCGCAATTCCATTCTGACCAAGTAAGGAGTTTTTATGCTTGACACGCGAATCACTCCTCAGGAATGCCGCCTGTAAGCATGAGGAAGACCTCTTCAAGGTTCGAGGCTCCAGGATTCGCTTTCTTCAATTCATCAAGAGTTCCCTTTCCTACAATCTTACCATGATTCATGATTACGAAGCGATCACATAGAGCTTCAGCAACTTCCAAAATGTGAGTAGAAACTAGAATGGCAGAACCTTCGGTTTTGAGTTCTCTCAGGAGAGATTTTAGTGACCACGCACCCCGAGGATCCAGTCCGTATATAGGCTCATCCAATGCTAGAATAAATGGAGGTTCTCTGATAAATATACCAGCTAGGAGGGTTCGCTGGAGATTTCCTTTTGATAAAGTACCAATGTAGGAATTCAGAAACTCATCAAGTTGAAAACGAGATACAAATTCCCGTAGTCGAAGTAATGCATCTATTCTTGGTACACTATAGATACGCGCGATGAAGGTGAGATATTCTATCACTCTTAGACTTGGATAGCAAGTGGGTCGTTCTGGAATATATCCTATCTTTTCCTTTGCTTGTATTGGGCGATTAAGCATGTTATAGCCATTGACATATACAGAACCAGATGTCGGTTTAATGATACCTGTCAAAACACGGAGAGTAGTTGTCTTTCCAGCACCATTTGGCCCCACGAGTCCGACTATCTCACCAGCATTAACTTCTAAATCTAGATTATTCACAGCTACTTTATGTCCGAATTCCTTTCTCAGTCCAGTGATCTTTATTGGATGTTCAGCTAGTTGTGTTACTTGCTTTCCCTTTCCCATTCCTTGATGGAATTTCAATGCATCATGCAAATCAGCTTCAATTAATGAGCGACTGATATGACGTTTGGTCAAGGGCACTCCAAGAGCTTGAGCCAAGCGAATTAGTTCAGGCCCTGTCATTTGATGAATAATCTCTCGAATGTTGCTAGTCATTTACGAAACCCCCGTAACTAATATTGATTCGTTGGTCCTCATTTATCTTTGTCCTCCAAAGCAAGTTCATTTGTATCTGAGTCAGTTGGACTATCAAGATCCCAATTTCTATCTTTTCTTCCCCTTCTGAATACAGACCTGAAAAGGTAGCTGAGAGGTATCTTCACTTCTTCAGATGACTTTCCTAGCATCTCTCCAGATTTCTCTGATTCCCTTACCTTTTCGATTTGGCGTATTAGGAAGAATCCACCTAGCTGTACCAGGGGGAGCGCGAAAGTAATTATGTTAGATATTCGAAATATGAAAGAAAACAACGAGATGAAGAAAAATAGTAGGGAGGGAATAATGGATATCAATGTGACAATAATCATTCTTTGTCTGTTAATCTTTCCAGTCAGGAATAGACCAAGTGCAATTACAAAGAAGAAATTCCAGATTGATATTAAAAGCATGTTATTAAGAAAGTACGGACCACCTAATATGAGATCGAATAGAAGTGAAACGCTTGATCCTTGTATCATCTCAATAGATAGGGTATAGAAAGATGATTGTAGATATGACATTAGGCGAATTTCCTCAAGAACAGGATTTGAAAGATCAGTAATCAGTACAGAGGGTAAAGTTAGAAGAATTAAGAGAATCCAACCGCTTGATGTTGATGGTATTTTTGATTTTAATCGATTTCTCAGACTACTGAAACGGGGCAAATCATTCCTAGATGTTGGTAGTGAGAATCGTTCATACAAGATTGGAGCGATAACATGGAAGAGCAGAAGAAATGTTGCGAATATAGGTAGAAAGTTGAAGTTTGGTGTAGGAGTATTACTAGTGTCTCGTTGATTCAATGAAATGAATGCGGGATAGTCAAGAATCAATGTCACAATAAGAGTCAATGCTATCGTGACTAAACCTAATACTTCCAGGCTCTCTCCTTCAACTCGACTTTTCTTCCTATACGTGAAATAGGCACTTGGAACTATAACCAGAAGAAGGTTCACTAGACTGATAATGGATATAGAGGACCAATAAAGAGAGGGGATTATTAAAGGGTTGAATGAATAGAGAATACTTCTAATATTGAATTCATTAGAAAAACGTGAAGTAGATATATGGACACTATATGGAATAAAGAGTACAATAGCGGTAATTATCAGAAAGCGAAACCACTGATTCCGAAGTATGCGCGTAAACACCCTTTAACACCGTTAATAAAAAGACAAACTTCAGACCAAAAAAGGTTGCTGCATAACGCTGTCAACGATGTGGAAAGCAGTTGGAATTCTTCTATAGAACCACAGGAATGGATTCAACCAGTTTTAGATTCCAGTCTTCAACTCTACATGATAGAGCATAGACTTCAACACCTAATGAGTGACTCTTCCTCAAAGCTTTCCCGAATGCAGGATCAGTTCCGTCATTTGGAACAAAGTATTCAGCATCTGGTCTTTGAATGACGAAGACCGCTGCACACCTTTCAGCAAGACCTTCTGTTTTTGCCTTCGCTAACGAATTTAAATGTCGGACGCCACGTGTTGTTGGAGCATCCGGGAACTTGGCACAACCCTCTTCAACTAGAGTGCACGATTTCACTTCAATAAATGCTATCCCTGTTTCATTTTCGAGTTGGAAATCAAAGCGGCCCTCATAGACAGAGGGTTCAGCAATGATTGATGAATACTCTTTGAAAGGTTCAAAGTCACCGTTTTGAAGTAGATTCTTCATGAATCGATTGGGCAGATAGGAATCTATCGAAACCAGTACACCATCATGTTTCATCCCGATCATATCGAATTTTGTTCTTCTATTAGCATGAGATGCTGTGCGCACATAGACTCTCTTTCCTGGAATCATAAGCTCATGCATTCTTCCTGGATTAGGAACAAAGACTTCGATGATTTCGCCATTCAATTCGACTAAACCGAGAAATCGGTTTGGTCTATCGACAAAGGTGCACTGGTGTATTTCTCTAGATTCCTGCACAGGCCTACCTCATAGTTAAAGGAGATATCGGAGCTAAGTTAAAAATGAAAGTTAGGTTTTATTATAGTTGCAAAGGGACATGAACCGTTGATGGTGCTAGATGACAATAGAGATATTGCTGATTGATGACGATGAAGATACTCTTAGGATCGCAACAAGATTCCTAGAAAGAGACGATCCTACATTTCACATCAAATCAGTAATGTCTGCTGAACTTGCTTTGGAAATTCTTGAAACCAATACTTTTGATGTTGTTGTCAGTGATTATGAGATGCCAAATGGAATGAGTGGTCTTGAGCTCCTAGAAATGATACGCAGCCAGAACTCTGAGATTCCTTTCATCATATTCACAGGTAGAGGCCGTGAAGAAGTGGCAATCAAAGCTCTAAATCTTGGTGCAGATTCATATGTGATCAAAGGAGGAGATCCTAAAAGTCTCTATACTGAATTAGCGCATTATATCAGGAGTGTTGTTGCACATAGCAGGGCAAAGTTAGCTTTAGATGAAAGTGATGCTCGATTCAGGGCGGCTTTTGAAGATGCAGCAATCGGAATGGCGATTGTTTCTATAGATCAGGAGATTCTTCAAGTTAATGCCGAGCTTACGAGAATGCTTGGCTTTGACGGAGAGCAACTTACAGGCAGAAATCTCGAAGAGATTGCTCATCCTGATGAAATTGGCCAAGCACCACTTAAAGCTCTCAGGGTTTTGGATGACGATTCCACCATTCTTTCCGGAGAAAGAAGGTTTCTACACAGAGACGGTAAATGGGTGTGGACTCGTACAACATCATCGCTCATAAAGGATTCAAGAGGTAAACCTCTCTATTTTGTAAGTCAATTTCAAGATATCACAGAAACCAAACATGCAATTGAAGCTCTAAGAGAAAGTGAAGAGCGCTTTAGAGGAGCATTTGAGGATGCAGCAATAGGAATGGCATTGGTGACTTTTGATGATGAACAAATCCATTGTAATAGAGCTTTGAGTCAAATGTTAGGGTATACAGATGAAGAATTGAATGAGAGAGGATTCAATGAAATTACACATCCAGATGATCTTGGTAAAACTCCTGCAATAATAGACGGGAAATTTGAGAATGGAAGGACAACTATCCAATTGGAGAAACGCTATATTCACAAAAGTGGTCATGTTGTCTATACCTTCATCAACTCCTCTATTATCTATGACAAGGATAACAACCCAATCCACTATGTTACTCAGTTTCAGGATGTCACAGAGCAAAAGTTAGCTTCAGATGCGTTAGCGACTTCAGAGGCAAACTATCGAAGCTTGCTTGAGCGTAGTCTTCAGAACTATGCAGTGATTCAAGATGGCAAGTATGTATATGTGAACGAACCTTTTGCTAGAACTCTGGGGCTCTCAAGAGAGAAAGTCTTGAGTCTAAGGCCAGCAGAGATTTGGAAACTTGTCCATCCTGCGGACATTCAGCACCTCATACAAAGAAACAGTCAATTAGATGCTGGTGCTAGTGAGGTTCCAAAACACGAGTTCCGATATATCCGACCAGATGGTGAAATCCGCTGGGTGGAGGGGTTGGTCAGGAAATTTGAATATGATGGAAGACCAGCTCACCAAATAGTCGAAATTGATATTACTGAAAGAAAGGAATACGATGAGGCCTTAAGGGAGAGCTTGGACTTTCTTGATACCCTTCTTAATACTATACCAAATCCAGTATTCTTCAAGGATAGGCAAGGTTTCTATCAGAGGTGCAACCCTGCGTTCGCCTCTAATATTATGGGATTATCCGTAGAAGAGGTGGCCGGTAAAAGAACAGAAGACATAATCCCTCGTATTAGTAATTTGTCAGATGAGGATCTCAAGGAACTAGATAGAACCATACTTCATTCAGAGGATTACCAATCGTTTGAAATTCAGATACAAGATCCATCAGGAGTTCCCAAAGATTATCTTGTCAATCGTAGCGTGTATAGGGATATAGAAGGCAATCCAGTTGGTATTGTTGGAGTTTTACAAGAGATTACAACCCTAAGAAAACTCCAAAGAGAACTTTCACACCAAAAGGATGAGTTGTCTGAGTTTGCACAGGTGATGAGCCACGACCTGCAAGGATCACTTCATAATGCATTACTCTACGCAGAGCTTCTTGAGGAGGAATATGAAAGGTCCAATGTATCAAGTATAAAGGATATGCTAAAAGCTGCGCAAGACATTCTCAAGCGCTCATTAAGATTAGCAGAAGCTGGACTGATAATTGGTGACCTTGAGGAAGTAGACCTAAACATTTTGGTCGACGAAATTTCTTCTAGAGAGGTAAATGAATATGCAGAATTTCATCGTGACAATCTACCAACCATAAATTGTGATCGGCTGAAGATGACTCAAATCCTATCAAATCTCCTGAGGAATGCAATTGAGCATGGAAAGCCCAATAGAATCGAGATAAGAACGAAATCTCATCCTCATTATCATGATATTTTTGTAGTCAATGACGGAATACCAATACCAAACGATCTTCGTGATAGCATTTTAGAAACTTCACTATCTACCAAGACACATGGCGGACTTGGTCTCATGATTGTAAAGAAGCTTGTTGAAGCTCATGGATGGTCTATAAGATTGGAAAATAGTCAAGAAACAAGATTCAGAATCAGAATACCAAAATAGTCCAAAGAAAGTCCTTAATAGGAGTTTGAGAGTATATATCATTGAGTGTGAGAGGGATGGCTGCGCAATCTGATGTTAGTAAGTTTCTTCATGTACTCTCTCACGATATTAAAAATATACTGCAAAATATCCAGGGGTACGTGAATATACTTGAAGGAGAAAATAATAAGGAGTGTTTGGAAGGAATCACAAGACTTGTCCATAAAGGAGGACAAGTATTAGATGAGTTTGTTGCAGTAGCAGACAAAGGAGATCTTTCAAAGAAAATCCAGCATTAAAAGAAATCTGATATAGTAGCTTGAGTTGATAATTCTTCAAGTCCAGATATCTTAACTCCAAGAAGTCGGATATACTTACTCTTATTACGGGAATGATCAAATATTCCCAATGCCATTTTCTCCAGCAGAGTTCCATCATCGGTACATATCGGGATGCTTTTACTTCTCTGGATTGTTGTATAATCTCCATACCTAATCTTAACTGTGACTGTTCGAAATTGTAAATGCTTGGACAAGAGCCTTTCGGAGATTCTCCCACAGATATTTCGGATAGTTTCATGGAGATACCCTACAGAGTCAGGCTCTATATCTTCCATGAATGTTCTATCCTTACTGATTGATTTCCTAATTCGGGGACCATTATCTATCAATGGCCTATCATCAATTCCACTAGCTCTCCGATGTAGCCAACTTGAACCCCTTCCCATTATCGGCCACAACTCAGTTATTGACATCCCTTGGATTTGTCCGAGTGTTTCAATTCCATGCTTCTTAAGATACTCCGCAGTCTTTGCCCCAACTCCATTTAGAGCTTGAACATTCATAGGAGCAAGGAAATCACGAACAGCATCAGGAGCAGGACCTACTAGTGTGATACCCATTGGTTTCCTCGTACCTGTTGCCACCTTTGCTACAGAGATATTTGGTGCAATCCCAATCGAACACGGGAGAAACGTCTCCTGCTTTATTGCTTGCTGAATTTCCTCCGCCATTTCAATAGGAGAGCTATAGTCTAGAACACCTTCAGTAACCTCAATGTAGGCTTCATCAATACTTGCACGTCTGACTCGTTGCCCATCAGCGTATTGAGATAAGATCTCCATAACCTCATCACTGGCTTCAGTGTAGTTGGAGAACTCTCCTGAAACAAAGACTGCATCCGGGCATAAACGATACGCCTTTGAAACAGGCATCCCTGAACGTATCCCAAATGCTCGAGCTTCATAAGATGCAGCACGAACAACTCCTCGACCATGCCCTTTCTTAGGATCATGTCCAACACATACAGGTCGTCCTACTAGCTCTGGATATGTACGATACTGCTCTACGGATGCGAAAAATGCATCCATATCAATATGCATGATCCAACGTTGCATCTTGGGTACCAATGATATAGCTGATCATGAGCCTTAGACCTTTATGTACAATCAAGGTATCTCCAATTGAACACCAATGAACTACGGGGGTACCCGAATCTAATAAATGCCTAAAGTGGCTCATAGAATTTGAAGAACGAGTCGAGATCCACATTTCCTCCGCTAAGAATCACGCCTATCCTGCGTTTATCCATTGTAGGAGCTATCTGAAGTAGTGCAGCTAGCGATACAGCTCCACTGGGTTCAACAACTAATTTCATACGCTCCCAAAGTAAACGCATAGCATCTATAATTTCCCTTTCACTTACAGTGACAATTCGATCTACATTCTCCTGAATTATCTTGAAAGTGATGTCACCAAGGTTGGTTCGTAATCCATCTGCAATTGTATTCGGACTTGTGCTAGGATAGATCACACCATCCCGCAATGATCGATAGGCGTCATCTGCATTTTTTGGTTCACCCGCAATGACTAATGCATCTTTAGAAAGTCCCTTCACTGCTATTGATGTTCCACTTAGGAGACCTCCACCGCCAACTGGACAGAATACTGCACCTAGAATTCCTATTTCCTGAATCAATTCCAAAGCAGCAGTCCCTGCACCAGCGATTACTCGTTCATCATTATACGGATGAATTAGTGTGTATCCAAACTCCTCGACGAGTTGCTTTGCAGTTTCTACTCTGCTATTGACATTATTCTCGCAGAAAACGATTGAAGCTCCGTATCCTTTGGTGGCTTCAACCTTAACTCGAGGAGAATTTTCTGGCATTACGATTGTTGCTTTAACGCCAAGAGTAGATGCAGCCAAAGCCAGTGCTTGTGCATGATTCCCTGATGAGTGTGTAACCACACCGCGTGCTCTTTCGTCATCTGTTAGAAGAGATACTGCATTGAGAGCTCCTCTGAATTTGAACGCACCAATTCGCTGAAAATTTTCGCATTTAAAGAAGACATTGCAGCCAGTCATCCTATCAATAGTTGTTGAGGTAAGAACCGGGGTATGAACTATGTGATTCCTAATTCTTTCATTTGCCGCTTCAATATCCTTCAAAGTAACCAAGAAAACCTACTCTCCAGAACAACAACGGGTACTATCTTTGAGAAGAGATGTACGACAACGCATTTGTAAGATCCTCTTCTGTATCAAGCTCAAGAATAACGGGACCCTTGAAATCGATGTGATTAAGTGCTCGAAGAACCCCTTCGAAATTAGCACTTCCCTTTCCAAGTGTCAAATGTGCATCGGAAGTCCCATCATTATCGTGTAGGTGGACTTCTATTAGGTACGGTTTCATTTTTTCAATGTACTTTACAGAGTCGATACTAGCAGTGTGTGCGTGACCCACATCTACAACTGCTCTGACGTCAAAGTCTGCGTACTCCTGAACAACATCAAAGTGCTCATCAGGATAGAGAACAAGCTCACGATCTCGTCCTAGTTGTTTGTTCTCAACTCCAATCTGTATACCTCGATCATGTGCATACATCGCAAGTTCCAACAAGCTAGCACGGAACCGTTGAACTGAATCCTCGAATCTCTCTATTTGATGGATTGAACATGAACCTCCGTGTACTACAATAATAGTAGCACCTATCGCGTCAGCGAAATCAATACAATCCTTTATGATGTCCAATGATGATCTTCGAATTCGTTCCTTGAAGCTTGCTAGATTGATGTCATCATATGGTCCATGTACAGTTGGTGTAAGATTGAATGTACCAAGGCAATCAATGACAGTGTCCTTCAATTTCATATCTATTTCAGGTGGAGAGAAGGGGGGTTCCATCTGAATCTCAATGTATTTCATCCCAAGTCGATGACACATCCCTATGAATTCAGGAAAAGGAATCGGACAGCCATTGAAATAGGAAGCACCTGTGTTTAGTTCAGTCATATAAAGCCCCGCCTTTAATGCTTCTTAAAATTCCTTACTAATGAAGCTATCAGTTGAACTACGGGGCACAACCTTATAACTCCACTTTTGAAACCTAATTTGGAGAGGGATTTCATTGCTGAGAAGAGTGTCCGTCTTGGTTATCTGCATATTCCTTTTTTTCTCAGCACCGCTGTCTGTCAATCGGACATCTGAAATACTTATTCTCATGGCAAATCACAAAATATCGCAAATTAGTCATGATTCGCTCTACATTAGCTCTGATGGAGATTTTGAATTTTATGATTTTCCAGGTAGTGGAACTGCAGAAAATCCCTATATTATTGAAAATCTCCTGATTGGAAGTCTTGCGCCTTGCCTATCAATATCATATACTACCGCACATTTCGTTGTCAGGAATTGCATCTTTGAAGCAGAAAGGGGATCACTCCAGAATGTTCAAGGTATGATAAGATTACAATCAGTTCAGAATGGAATAGTTGAGGATTGTCTACTTGTTGGTGGTGATATCGGGATATACATTCTTGGTGGATCTAATATAGCTATAACTAATTGCTCTATGTCTGATATTGGGATGATTTCAATTTATCAGATTTCAGGATCCAACTGCTCATATAGAGATAATGTATTTGATAGCGGAGGTATTCTCCTTTTTAATGCGAATTCAATCGATCAAATTCACGTCATTGAGAATTGTACAATTGCTGGCAACGAAATAGGCTATTTCGGAGAATCAGAGAACATGATGATTAATGGGAGTAAGTATAGCCAGATTATTATTAGCGACTGCAATAACGTTACAGTTGATGGGCTGGTGTCATCAAATGTAACAGCTGCAGTGCAAATCTATGATTCGACTGAATGTTCATTGTATAATTCTCATATATCTGCTCTATATCTCACATCTGTCTTCATCATAAACTCTAGAAATTTAACGATAAAGAACAATTCCTTCGAGAATGAAGGTATTATGATAGAAGGAGAAATTAGACAGGAATGGATTCACGACATTCAGAACAATACGGTTGATGGAAGTGACATTCACTATTTTAGATTGGAGTCAGATATTACCCTTGAGAACCAAGATTTTGGACAGCTTTTCTTTGTGAATTGTACAGATGTCCTAGTGAACAATAGTGTCATTAAGACTGAAATAACTGCAATCTTTTGCTCTGAGATACGAATAGCGAATACATCAATACCTAGCGATTCAAATAGAGCAGTATACATAATTCAATCCGTTAAGATAAGCATCCAAGATTGCATGATCACTTCTGTAATGTACATTTCTGACGTGAATGAATTTGCATTGGTAAATTGCACTATATCGAGTGAAACCTATGGTTGTATTGTGACAGGTGTCTCATTATTCGTATGTCAGAATTGCTCATTCACTACTTCTCTGTATGGTATTGTAGCGTACAATCTGATTGATGGACATATACTTTCAAATGATTTTACATATCAAGGTCTACAATTGCAATTTGTAGAGCAAGTTGAGATTATTGAGAATACTTTTCACAATTGTAGGAGCTTTGCAATTGTACTAGCTGGAAATGCAATTCAAATAGCATCAAATGAATTTGATAGATGTAGTGCTGGAATATATGCAGCAAATTGCTGGTTCCTAGAGATAGGAGATATGGAATTTACCGATATGGATGCCGGTATCCTAGGACTCATGCTGTCACAATCTGAAATCCAAGGATGCACTATACTAAGATGTGGTATTTCGCTTAGTTTCATAGATTGCTACGATGTTAACATTAGCTCATGTACTATTGAGGAAGCGGGGTATAATGGACTTAGTATTTCAAATTCAACAGAAGTTAACATAGCAAACCTAAGCATTATCGCAAGCCTTGCAGCTGGTGTTGATATCAACTATGGATCATATTGTACTATCTGCAATTGTAATATCTCATCATGTGAATCAGGAATTAGAGTGGTAAGAAGTATCGGTTTCCAAATCCTAGAATGCTCAATAAAGGAGAACGAGGCTAATGGAATCACTCTCAATGATTGTGGTGATATAAGCATCAGGGATAGCAATATTTCAGAAAATGGACATAATGGAATCGAATTGGTCGATAGCACCGAGTCATGGATAATTGCCAATTGGATTACAAACAATTCATACTATGGAATTCATATC
Source organism: Candidatus Thorarchaeota archaeon (assembly GCA_016840825.1). Next base: position 24,224 of record JAEORN010000215.1, read on the forward strand.
ATAGGATCATCTCGAGGGAGTATGATATATTACAACCATTTCATCCTAAATGGAGAAGGAAATGCATTCGACAGTTGTGGAGATAATACTTGGGATGATTGCTTAGGTCGTGGGAACTACTGGGATGATTGGGAAGGCTATGGCTATTATCTCATTCCAGGATCTACCAACTCAGTAGACCACTATCCGATGAGCACTCTAACCTTAGAAGGAGATATACTAACACAATATGGACCAACTTTAATTGCCATGACTGTTCTATGTGCGGTTATTCTTGTATTTGTGCACTTTCAGAAGAGAAGAATATCCTATGGTGAGGCTCAATGAAAGGGATTCGGCGGAAGGAAAAAGCAATTGAAAAAAAAAGTGAGATGATTGCCCTACTCAAACAAGCAAAATATATCCACATAGCAATGTGTTCTCAGAATGAACCCTACCTTATAGCTCTAAGTCATGGATACGATGATAATAGGAATTGCATCTATTTTCATTGTGCGAAGGAAGGAAAAAAGATTGACATACTAAAGGAAAATGACATTGTATGGGGACAAGCTTTAGTAGACCACGGTTATGTGCAGGGAAAATGCGATCATCTCTACTCTACTACTCAGTTCAGAGGAAAGGTGACTTTCCTTACAGATATCGAAGAGAAACGAAGAGCGCTACATGTGATGATCAATCAACTTGAAGAAAATCCTGATGAAGTCATCAAAGAGCAGATTACAGAGAATTCACTGATACGGGTCAATATAGGACGAATAGATATCGATTTTATGAGCGGAAAGAAATCGAAGGAAGTCATCGTCTCACTTTGATTCATGTAATCTAGATAGCTCTTCTAGAATCTTCACAGCTCGTTTATCATCCTTCTGCTTAACAAAGAGATGATCATGATAGAAAGCTGACACGACATTTACACTGATTCCGTTATCAGCAAGGACTTTAGCAATTTCAGCGATGAAACCGACAGCACTGAGGCTTGAGTGAACCGAAAGCTCAATCCAGCTCCAAACTTCTTCATATAATAGTCCCAGTCGTCGAGCCTTGTCCTCTGATATTATAACAGTGAATCCCTCTTTCTCCTTGAACAGCATTAGTGGATCGATGGGTTCAGTAGGAAGTTTCTCCCAATCCAATGTACAGAAGACTAGTCCTTCTTGGAGCTTTGTCGGTTTGACAGATGCGAGTAGTTCTTTTAGATCCTTGATTCCGCTCATTTCTTCCCACCATATCTTTCGTACGAAACTAGTTCGTCTAGAGATTCTCTACCTCGTGATGCATCAAGATCATGATATCCAACTGAGATTGAGCAGATGACACGGTACTTGTCGGGGATATTCAAAAGCTGTTTGAACTTTGGCTCAATCTCCGTATCTCGGACTCCCATCCAGCAGGTTCCTAATCCTTGATCATAAGCTGCAAGTAGCATATTCTGGACAGCGTTATGAGGATCAGCCAAGTGATACTTTGGATGCTTCTCTGGATCACCTAAGACGATAATTACTACAGGAGACTGTGCCATGAATCTACCATAAGGATGATTGTCAGCTAAGCGTTTTCTCATCGTTTCATCCCGGACCACAATAAAATGCCATGGTTGCTTATTGGAGGCAGAAGGGGCCCATCGGCCTGCTTCTAAGATAGTATGAAGCTTCTCATCTTCGACATCCTTGTCAATGTATTTTCTAATGCTTCGCCTTCCAAGAATCGTCTTAATCGTATCCATAAGAATCAGATATCCTCTAGTTGTAGAGGTAATGAAGGCATCGATAGCTCCATCAAACGCTAGGACAAAATATCAAAAGGGTTCACGAATAAGGAAAAACAGCGATTGGGAGAGAGCTTCATTGATATCTATAGCAATACTTCCTGAGAAGACTGAATTTAAGCCAAAGGAATTTGTAAGAGGGCATGTGGAAATATGTAGCGATGAGAGCTTCAAACACAATGGTATTCACCTTTCCTTCATCTGCAGAGAGAAATCACTCTTCACGAAACAGGTCGGAAAACACAGCTACACATATTCTGAAGAAAGGCTTCACATTGATGATCAGACTTTGATTAGAGACCCAGGGACTACTGGACCCGGAGACATTCGAGAACCTTTCGAGTTTGAGATTCCTTTGGAAACTCCAACCTCGTATGAAGGACCTTGTGGAACAATTCGCTACCTGTTGATAGCTCAGATTGAGAGATCTTGGGCCAGGGATCCCAAAGATGAGAAGATTCTGATAGTACATGTACCAGAAGAAGCGGAACCTGCAAATTCGAGAACTGACGGAGTCGACCATGATGGATATCCAATTCTCGAGGTGCAAATTGACGAGGATAGCATATATCTAGGAAATACTATCCGTGGGAACTATCGGATCTTACAAGAGCCAAAGATGCGCGGTGTCCGAGTCGATTTGATAGCAAAGGAGGAAACAAGAGCTTCTGGTCGTAGCGAAACACGTGAAACAGAGCTGTACACTACATTCACTGAGGAGGAGAGAATTCTCAAGAATTCTTGGATGCCCTTTGAAATTCCAACAGATGAGATGATGCCAACACCATTTGAATCTGAGCTAATCACTGTAGAAATATTGGTTCGAGTTGCTATTGATGTTCCTTGGAGATTTGACAAGGTCGTTGACATCCCAGTGAGATTATTCTATGGATCAGGAGTTGCATCATCAGAAAAGAATGATCAGTGGGATGAATTTTCATTTTAAGGAATCAAAAGAGCTTAAGAGTTGAATACGAAACTAACAGCAGGGATTTGGGATGCGGAAAATTCAGATATATCCTGAAAGAATCTACTATCATACTGGTGAAACAGTATCTGGATTCGTGGAAGTGATCTGTGACAAGGATTTTGATTTTTCAGAGATGTATGTTGAGCTGGTATGTAGAGAGCACACGTACTTCACTGAAGGAACAGGTGATGATGAGACATCGTATAGTGAATCTTACTATCATCACTCAGAAAGAATATCTATTATGGAACCGGGAAGATGCCAAGAAAGAGAATTCCGTGTACCATTTGAGTTCGCAATTCCAGAGCATCTCCCAACGAGTTATGAGGGGGTCTCTGGATGGATAGAGTACACGTTGGAAGCAAAGATTGGCATTAGATGGAAACTTGATTCTCGACATCAAGTTAAGTTGAGTGTGACTGGAAAACCTGAGCTCCCATCCACTCAATCGGTTCAGCAATCTCTACTAGTTGATGAGACGGTGTTGTTGGACGTAGAGATAGAGAATCCTGAGCTTTACCTTGGAGAGAGCATTCAAATCAACTACAGAGTTGATGATATCATAGATATTAGGGGAGTAAGGTTTGATCTAAAAGCTCGTGAATTAGCAGTAGCTCAAGGTAATGATGATACTTCAGAGAAGACTATGACATCATTATTTGTAGGAGAGAGAGAACTACCTCGGAGAAGTCAAAATAGGATAGAAATTCCAACTGACGTATCCATGCTTGCGACCTATAGAGGACCACTGATAACTCTAACAATCCTGCTAAAGATAGTACTCGACATACCATGGAGATTGGATAAAGACCTTCAAATTGAAATAAAGACACACAGAA
>JAEORN010000216.1 GCA_016840825.1 Candidatus Thorarchaeota archaeon
AGTTATAATGAACACAGCTGCAAGGAAATACATGACTGCTAGGAAACCCCGAATTTCTGTGTCTGATCTGATTGCTGCAAATTGAAACGGGACAATTATTGCTAATGCCGCTGCTACGATAAATCCAATCCACGAAATATTAACGAAACCTGAACCAAGAAATCCACCAAGATCCTTTGATCCTAGAGACCTGAGAAGTTGACTTGCCGCCATTAATCCCATAAATATGGCTACATAAATTGGGAACTGAGTATCTCCTCCCAATATCCATTCCAATGGTAGTTCAGAAAGAACTGCCCATTGTATTGATGACATCGGGATTAAGGCTCTACCAATTAGAAGACCAAATACAGCCGCAATGATACCAATGATGCTGCCAAAACCTGCTAATCTGCCTATTTTCTCACCCGATTGATCTGTCCCGTCAATTACCGTATCTAAAGAGCTCAACTGGGCCATGTCTGAATTCCTCACTTGGTGAAGGTCACCTTCAGTCTCGATGGTACGAAGATGAAGGGTATAAATGCGTATCGGACTCGGCTCCAAATAGTAAATCAATAATATAATTCGACAACATGTCTACTTCTATAAACCTTAATATGGGCAACTCTCTCCATTGGTTCCTCGAGGCTCCACAGATGACTTCAGATTATGTTCTTTACGTAAAGGGAAACGAGATTCATATGAATGATTTCGTTTCTAGAATTATTCACGATGTGCTAATAGCAATTCTCTCGAATCTTCGAGACATTGACCTCGAAACTATCACAAAGATCGAGATTGATTGAGACAGAAATGCTTCTTGCAGGATGTGCGTCTTGATGAACTACAAAGGATGGACAGGTAAAATCCTGTGGATTGATTTAACGACTAAGACAACTAGAGTTGAAGAATTACCACCTGAAATCTATCATGACTTTATTGGAGGAAAGGGTCTTGGTGCTTATCTACTTCATCGTGAGCTTAAACCAGGAATTGATCCCCTGAGTCCAGAGAATATTCTCTTTTTTCTGACTGGACCACTACAGGGGCTTCCAGCGGTTATGGTTGGCAGGTGGACACTTGTTACCAAATCTCCATTGACTGGATTATTCTTAGATACTCATTGCGGAGGTCCTTTAGGTAGAGAGATTAAAAACTCTGGATACGATGCAGTGGCAATTACTGGAAAATCAGATGTTCCTGTAACAATTCTCGTTAACGACAACAAGATTTCGTTTAATGATGCGAAGAAACTCTGGGGTAAGGGTACTCATGAAGCAACACGACTTCTACATGAAGCCACTCCGAAGAACTCAGCAGTTTACGTTATAGGTCCTGCAGGTGAGAATTTAGTTCTAACAGCAACAGGATGCTGTGAGCTTGCTCATCAGACAGGACGGGGCGGCGCAGGTGCTGTTCTTGGTTCAAAGAATTTGAAAGGTATAGCAGTAAGAGGCACGCAAAAATATGCCGCAGCTGATCCAGATGCATTCGGTGAGATTAGAAAAGCTGTAACAAAGAAATGGGATGATAAGATAGATTACGACTTCAAAGATTATGGCACAGCTGTCCTTGTAGAAGCATCAAATGAGCGAGGTCAGTTTCCAACCCGAAATTGGCGGAATACCTACTTTGAAGGCTACGAGTCCTTGACTCCTGAAGAAACAAATCGCTGGATTACTGGTAATCACTTGTCATGTCCACATTGCATAATTCGATGCACTCATTCTTACAAGACCGAAGATCCAAGTAATCCTGGTGTGGAAGTTGAATCCACACCTGAATATGAAACATTTGGGTTGTGCGGCGGAAATCTTGGGATAAATGATGCTCAAGCAGTCTTCAAATTAAACTATCTTGCTGATGACCTAGGTCTCGACACTATTAGTGCCGGGGCTGCAATTGGGTTCGCAATGGATGCATACGAAAATGGTATTCTTGAAGAGATTGAGATTGGATTCCCACTGAAATTTGGTGATGGAAACGCTGCACTCAAACTTATGCGAATGATGGCATACAAGGACGGAATTGGGTCTTTGCTTGCAAAAGGCGTCCGAACTGCTGCACAAGAAATCGGAAAAGGTGCAGAGAACCTTGCAGTTCATGTTAAGGGCTTAGAAACTGCTGCTTGGGATCCCCGCGGCAAAAGAGGTCTCGGTCTATCTTATGCTACGGCAGATGTAGGTTCTAGTCATCTTCGAGGATGGCCACAGACTACAGAAAAACCAGATGCATCAGCTTTGGACTTAATTGAATCTATGGTGACTGAGCGCGATACAAAGATACTTACAGACTCTCTAGTTGTTTGCCATTTCACTTGGCACTTTCCTCTGACCAGAGATGAGAAGATTCAGCTATTAAATAGCGGAACCGGTCTTAGATACAATGATGAGATGCTTTCTAATTTTGGGCAGCGAGTTGAAACACTCATTCGATTATTCAACGTGAATGAAGGAATAACCAGAAAAGATGACATATTGCCACCTCGATTCTGGGAAGCAGAAACAATAGGTCCCTCCAAGGGAATGACATCTTTTGTAAGCAGAGAGGATTTTGAGAAATCTCTAGACTTGTATTATAGACTTAGAGGGTGGGATAAAGATGGTATTCCTACAGAGGAAACCATTACAAATCTTGGTCTCAGCTCATGAGGAAAGGAATTCAGAAGACTCGAGGTCTGAAATCTTTTCGAAGGCAGACTTCTTTCCGTTCTTCTTTGTAACCCGATTCGGTATAAAGATCAAAGAGATCAGCTCTCTCAACATCAAACACTGCATCCAAGGCACGAAGTCCTTTCTCCTCTGCTATCTCCGTAGTCTTTTCAAGCATTTTCGAGCCAAGATTCGTATCCTCAAGTGCATCTTCAATTTCAAAGTATCTAATGAAACCCACTCGACCCATTGATGGATCTTTTGCTATATCCAATTTCAGTGCCGCAACGACCATTCCTCTAGTGACAGCTATCACAAACATTGTTTCGCTACTTGCACCCACCGGAGTAGATCTTGCATGCTGCATCAATTGTTGGAAATTCATCCCTTCTCTGACGTAGAATTCCTCTATTAGTGACCTATCCTGGGCGTTTGCCAGTCTCACTTCAATGTCCAAAATCTGTTCCTCCGGATAACTTTGCGTTCCAGTACTTCTAGTTAGAAGTGTTTTGTTTAGCACCAATTTGATATAGCGTGTTATGGATATAGTTTATTGGAATGATTCCCATTGACAGCTGATGAAAATACCACGTCTGACATACTATTACCCTTGATTCTAGTGGTATGTTTAATTCTACTTATACTCGCACTTGCGCTTATCTATATTCCACGAATTATCTGATTGTCAAGCGTTTAGATATTTATTTCATTAATCTGTAGATTTCATCTATGTTCTTTGTGAACTCGCTTTCCGGATGCCTAAGAGTTACAACATATCGGCTCCCTGCTTCAATCAGAAGTGGAAGGAGTGGGATGATTGTTGCTACAGTTGTTTTAAATTTCTGCTCGACCTCTTTGATGATTGCTTTGTTCTCATATATCCCTGGTTTCTTATTGATGATTATACGGATATCTGGAACCTGAAGTTTACGAGCTACACTGAGTGTTGCTGCAGTGCCAAGAAGATCTTGTTCATCAATCCTTGCTACCACAAAGAGATAATCCGCTGTTGCCATTGATAACAATGTTTCTCTATCTAGACCGGGATGAGTATCAATGATTAGATAGTCAAGATCTTTCTGCTTGATAACGTCTGTGAATCCCTTCTTTAGGTCTCCAACCTCATAGCCCTCTCTGAGTATCCTTGTGATGTCGGTGGCTGCCATCGAACTAGGAATGAGGAACAACTTACCTCTTTTGATACTTAATCTGTTGGTCAGATCAACACATGCATCAGTAATATCACATGATCCCCTTAGGTAATCGTTGAGAGTGTATTTCAGCTTCTCTCTTCCCAGTCCAAATATAACGTGAATACCAGGCGAAGCCATATCTGTATCCATGACTGCTACTCGTTTACCATCCAACGCTGCGGCTGCAGCTAGGTTGGCTGCGATAT
>JAEORN010000026.1 GCA_016840825.1 Candidatus Thorarchaeota archaeon
TCAGTGAAGAGCTATGGGCTGGACGTGTATGCAATGCTACTGTCATTCAGAATGAAGTCGAGAATCAGTTTGCTCCTGTGACAATCGACTCTCTTGTAGCATCTGTGCCGACACGAATCTATGAGTTAAGAGGAGGGACACTGTTGAGTCTGGCAAAACCAAAAAGAACATTGAAGGAGCGATTCGTTTCATTATCGATGAAGAATCTATTTGGCATGATTCCCACGCCCTATAGAATAAAGTATCATGGAGAGAACGAATCTCTTCTATCACAGAGTATAGTCGATATCAACAAAATCTACCACGCCCTATTTGAAGTCAAAGGTCTGATTGAAGGCGTGTTCACCGCTTCAGAAACGATAGATAATCCAATGGCCCCCAAGCTTCACAAAAATAGTGGTTTCATCTGGGTATCAAGGAATCTACTCGAGCTCGATGCATTGGTATCATATCAACTTGGAATCAATCCAAATGAAGTAGAATACTTGAAGAAAGCTACAGAGGCTTTTGGCACATGGAATGAGAAAACAGAGAATTTCGGAAGAAAGAATCCAGTAGATTTTCCATTTGTATGAATGCTATCTCCTATCTCTTCAACCAACAATCTAACTTACATTTGACTAGATAGGATAGTGGCACTGTCACGTTATCTGTACTAGAGCACTCACCAATGCGTGGTCTTCGTCGTCTGGGCATTGATGATTCAGTGATCCCTCTTCTAGATCTAATAGATGCTACACGTTCCTTGGGATCAGTTGTGAGTGAAACCAACTCCTTAGAATAGTTGTATATATGTGACATCGAACAGAATTAGGACAATAACGAATATCAGTGTTCCTAAGTAAGAATCAGCTAGGTTACATCATACATATTCACAGTTCGATTCTCTACAATCATCTCGTCCCAATCGATGGGGGATGGAAACTCAAATGTTTGAATTCCTCTATACTTACCAATCCATCTCCAGCAAATAACGCAACCACAATTCTCGAGTCTGTATAGATTTGCATTTGTGGCACTGAATCTCACTTCTAGTAAAGTACCCGCTGGTAGCTCCTTCGCCATAGCATCAAGATCCACTGTGTCCAGATTCTCTTTACCATCTAGGTCCTGAGGTCCAATTTGTGAAAGATAGTATCTCACACGTTGCCCAGTCAAAGGCTCATCTATGATGATTGCCACATGTGGTCTAGCCACTGAATCCCATCTTCTAGGAATTGCTGGACGCCTCATCAGGATATAGTCGCTGACGATCTCCATATTTGTCGACAGACTCGATTGCACAATGATTCTCTCCAGAGAAAGAATCGAAAAGTCAGTATATAAGCTGAAGTGAGATGTGAAACCATTTCTAAACCCTCTTTCTATTGCATAATTCGGGATTAAAAATAGGGATTTACAAAGTCGTAGTGGGCTTTTCGTCCCCCCACTAATTCCTTCTAGATAAAAAAGCAGGTATGGTTTTACCCCACTTAACAAATGGTCACGTTCTTTTACTGGAATTTTACTTGTTCTGGGATGATTCTGGAAAGCCGACGACCAATGGTCTCCCTTCAAATAGGGATTGAGCTACCTTTCTTCTGGCACTAGCGAGTAACCTCCAAATAGTACCTCTTGAAACACCCATCTTAGCTCCTGCTTGTTCTTGGTATAGTCCTTCGATATCCACTAGGCGTAATACTTCGGCTTCAGCTAGATCAAGGTAAATCTCTTTCGAGTCCACAATCGGTTTCGGAGTCAACCGCTTCGCTTTAGGCTCCTTTCCAATACTCGGCTGGATTGGGAATCGACCTCTGCCTCCACGTCTTCTTCTGTGCATTGTCCATCAATTCCGAATATTACAATCTGAAACCCCCATAATTATCTTTCCGTCGCCGAGAATCAGACTGTAAATTAATCTGAGTATTAAATTAAGAAGTGAAATCAAATGGTTTTCACTCCTTTGGTCATCTTTTTAGCCTTCTTTGGAGATAAATATCAACCGAGAACTATAAACAGACCTTAGTTCTTGGAGTGTTTCTCATGGGATTTAGTGTAGGAATTGTTGGGAAGCCATCATGTGGAAAGACCTCATTCACAAATGCAGCTTGTATGACTGATTTCAAGGTCGGGAGCTATCCCTTTACAACTATCGAAGCAAATGTCGGTGTGACTCATGTGCGTACCAAATGTGCGTGCAAGGACTTTGATGTGCAAGATAACCCGAAGAATTCTATCTGTCTTGATGGTATTAGATTAATCCCCGTCAAGCTTATTGATGTGGCAGGATTGGTACCTGGAGCTCACGAAGGTCGAGGTATGGGTAATCAATTCCTTGACGATTTACGAGAGGCAGATGTGCTAATACATATAGTCGATGCAAGTGGAGCTTTGGACTCAGAGGGTCAGGAAGTGGCAACAGGTAGCCACGATCCTGTTGAAGACATCAAATTCCTAGAAACAGAGCTTACCGAATGGATGTATGCGATCATCAATAAGGATTGGAGAAGGATTTCCTCCAGAGTTCGAACTGAGGGAGCCAAGCTAGATGAATTGCTTCTAACTAAGCTATCAGGGTTACAAGTAACTCGAGCACATATACTTCAGGCAATTCGAACTTCTGGCTATAATGCATCTGCAGCTGATAAATGGACTGACGAAGAAATCAAGCAGTTCGTATTCATCTTACGAAGCGTAGCGAAGCCAATCATAATAGCAGCAAATAAGATAGACCGACCAAATGCAGAGGAGAACTTGAAGAGACTTCGTGATACATTCCCAGATTATCTCATTGTCCCCGTGAGCGCGCTCACTGAGAAGGTATTGAAAGACCTTGATAAGAAGGGCGTGATAAAGTACATTCCTGGCGATGATGACTTTGAGATACTGGAAAAAGACAAGCTTAAGGAACAAGAAATCGCCCAGCTTGAGAAGATCAAGTCAGACATTCTCAAGAAGTATGGAGGTTCGGGAGTTCAAAATATCTTGAACAATGCAGTATTTGAGTATCTCAATATGATTACGGTCTATCCCGTTCATGATGCCAATGCATTGACTGATAGTGATGGAAACGTGTTACCTGATGTATTTCTCGTTCCGAAAGGAATCACTGCAAAAGAGTTCGCAGGTGTCATCCATACGGATCTAATGGAATCGTTCATTCACGCGATAGATGCACGAACGAAAATGAGAATTGGAGAAAAACACGTTCTAGAGGATAGGAGCGTAATCAAAATCGTAAGCGCAAAAGGCTCAAAGTAGAGAATTGGATAATGAGTGGCTCATAGAGTAACAAGGTCTGGATACATTAGGTCCTGTTTTAGGAATATAAAGACCCCAGAAAAAACTCCTATCTATGACTATGATTTTGCCTGATGAGATGCAATTCTCACACTGAAACTAGTCAAGATATTGTACGTGACCTCTCTCAAATCGTATTCATACAATCTATTGAAGATAAGATAGACTTCAGAGAAAGAGATGATCACGATATGGAAACCTTCGAGTCATTGATTACTGCAAAAGAACATGGACATCAACTAGCAAAACAAGGTCGAATCCCCTCAATTTATCAACGCGACCATCGTGAATTTATTCTATTAGCTAGTCGAGAAACCCCGCCCCCTGGCGCATATCCCTTTCTCAAATGGGTAGGCAAGAACCTACGGGATGCGGACGAATCTGAGTGGATTCCTATTCTTACAAAGCTCAACTCATTGAACCGAGCAAAAGAAGCATGTGCACTCTTCTATTTACTTGGCTATGAGCCGATAATTGTGGAGTTCAATCTTCTTGGAATCTTTGATATCTTCCTTCGAGAGTCTGACATCCCTCTTGGAGGCTGGATCGTTCTCGATACTGATGATGACGACTATGTACTGGAAATCCAGCCGCCTCCCATCTTCTACGATGAGGAAGATGAGCCTGATTTCGAGATTAGTTTGCACTCTGAATGAAATCAAACTAGTCCATCTGCTCTCCCACGGCCCAGTACTCAGCTGTTAGTGGAAGATAAACAAATAGCTTAGCTTTAGAGGCATCAAAGTGTTCATCCTCATCGAGGACTGATTCGTCAATATGCACAGCTAGGACCTCTGCAATGAACAAATCATGAACACCCACATTGACTATCTGAGTAGTCTTGCACTCTAAGCTAATAGGACACTCAGCAATCATTGGCGCATCAACCTTTGATGCTTGAATCGCTGTGAGGCCACACTCTTCGAACTTGTCAAACTCCTTGCCTGACTTCGACCCGCAAAAGACAGCAGCATCGAATTGTTCCTTTCCAGGGATATTAATCACAAACTCTCCCGCATTTTTTACCAAATCGTAGCTAAACCGATTTGGGCGGATTCCAACTGCGATAGTTGGAGGTTTACTACAGATATTTGCAGCCCACGACAATGTGATGATGTTCGGTTTTTCCTCGCCCTTTACACTAAGCAATACCACCGGGCAAGGCACTAACGCTGTCATTCCTCTCATTTCTTTTTTCATAAGAGAGATTGAGTATGCATGCAGTTAAGAAAATGTCGAATCAGCTTCTTGTCGCAACGCCAGACTTAAGTTCAAGGCACGTTCGGCGAAGCTCACAAGTTCAGAGGGTTGAACGATGGCACGTGTACTTATAGCAGATTCAGTTGCGGAGTCAGCTGTTCAAAGAATGAAGGACGCTGGATTGGAGATCGTCATTAGAAACGCCAGTTCAGACGGTCCTATTGAAGAACATATCAAAGGGTTCGATGGCGTTGTGGTAAGAAGTGCCACAAAGATCACTCGTGAGGTCATCGAAGCCTCTGACAAGCTTAGGGTTATTGTTAGGGCGGGAGTAGGCCTTGATAATGTCGATGCAGAAGCTGCCAAAGAAAAGGGCATTCTTGTTATGAACACCCCAGAGGCTCCAAGTGTTAGTGTGGCAGAATTAGTCATTGCAATGATGTTTGCCTTGGCAAGAAGTATCACTCAAGCAGATAGCTACATGAAAGGAGAACGCTGGGAGAAGAAGAAGCTCACAGGTACCGAACTTTGGCAGAAGACATTAGGAATTGTCGGTTTTGGAAGAATTGGTCACGAGGTTGCTAAGAGAGCTAAAGCCCTTGAGATGGATGTTCTTGCATACGATGTCATTGACATCTCTGATGCATGTGAGAAATATGGTGCAAAGACATCTACACTTGATGAGATAATCACAAAATCAGATTACATCACCCTCCATGTCCCGCTTCTACCTCAGACTAAGGGCATGATCGGAGCTGCTGAATTCGACAAGATGAAGACCTCCGCTTTCATAATCAATACGGCTCGTGGCGGCGTGATCGATGAAAAAGCTCTCCTTGAAGCTCTTGAAGAAGGTAAGATTGCTGGAGCAGCCTTAGATGTATTCGAGAATGAGCCTCCGACTGATTGGAAGCTCGCAAAGCATCCAAAATTGATTGCAACGCCTCATATTGCCTCTTCAACAAATGAGGCTCAAGATCGTGTAGGGGATCTCACTGCCGAGAAGATCATTGATGCTTTCAAATAGCATCAGAATTTGAGGCAAATCGTTAGACCTTTAAGCAAATGAAATAGGCTGAAGAGTGGCTTGGATTGACTCCGAGCCATACCATTTCCTTTGTTATGGCGGATCCGTCCGCAGGGATGTGGCCTAAAGAGGCTGAACCACAAACAAAGCGAATAAATTACAGCAAAGGATGGAATGTATAGATGTCTGCATATAAGCGGATGAACGAAGAGTGGGTAAAAGAACAACAACACCGCTCAGATTTAGTAAGGAGCAGACTTATTGTCTGGAGAAAACAGGGAACAATAGAACGCTTAGAACGGCCAACGCGTCTTGGGAGAGCACGTGCCCTCGGTTACAAAGCCAAACAAGGGTACATTATAGTTAGAATCAAGACGGGAAGAGGTCCAAGAGAGCGTCCACGTCCTAGATCTGGCCGCAAGCCAAGAAGTCTGGGAGTTAGCAAATACACTCCTGGGAAATCTAGACGTTGGATTGCAGAGGAGCGCGTTGGGAAGAAGTTCCCGAACCTTCGAGTTCTGAACTCCTACTGGGTAGGCTCAGATCACCGTAATGTTTGGTATGAAGTGATTCTAGTAGATCCAAACCACCCTGTAATCTATAATGATCCGGAAATTAACTGGATATGTGATGCAACCCAAAAGGGAAGACAGAACCGTGGACTTACATCAGCTGGCAAAGGAAGCAGGGGTCTTAGAAATAAGGGTAAAGGCGCCGAAAAACTTAGACCTAGCCTAGGTGCAAAGCGTAACCTTGGAAAGTAGACGAGTATGCCTGACTCATCACAACCATATATTGAGAGAATAGAGGCTCGGGCATTCTCCCGGGCCACTGAGATTTCTGATAGAGTGAAGAGAGCCATCCTTCATATATTTCCTGAAGATATTTGGGAACATGTCACGTTAGAGGAAGAACTGACAGAAGGACATCATAAGAACCCCATTCGCGTCTTGACTGCAATATTAGAAGAGCCCCATACTGACAAAGCAAGTCGTTTCATCTTCTCAAAGCTTATAGAAAGTGACGTAAATCTCCTGCTAGAAACATTAGATAGACGAATCGATGAGGAATGTACATTCTTTCTTAGGATTGATAAGCAAGCTGCGTATCTGGGACATATTGAAATCGCGAGAGGTGCTGATGTCATAAGCATGCAGCTCCACATTAGAAAATCACCCAGATGTAAATCGGATGATGCAAAGGAGCTGATTGAGCATTATGTATCCTTCGCAGGAGAAACCTCGTAATGAAATATCTGGACCTTAATGTAGCGGCCGATAGCCAATCGACTTTACAATCTCTCCTATCGATGAGTAAGGATTTAGGATATTCTGGTTTCGCAGTGAAAGGACTGGATATTGAGCCATTAGTGAAGTCTAGTGACTTCACTACATTTTCTAGATTTGATTTACAATCAAGACGGTTAGTGCCCCTCAAAAAGGAAGTAGCGAAGGTACGTAGAAAGCATATGATACTTGCACTGACTCTTGGTGGAATTGATACGGCAAACTGGGCCGTTGAAGAAGGAATGATTGATTTGTTGACCTTGAATCCCTCAAATAATGACCGTTTGAGAAAGACAACAGCACAGTTGGCTGCTAAGAGTGGCACTTCACTTGAAGTGTCAATCAACCCATTACTCACAAGCAAGGGTCTTCATCGATCCAGAATAATCAAGACCATGAGTGATGCAATCAGGATTGCCACAGAATGTGGGATGAAAGTGATTCTTACGAGTGGTGCAAGCACACCGATTCATCTAAGGTCGCCTCGTGCAATGTTACACATTGGAATGGTCCTAGGACTCGAGCAAAGGCATTCCACTGAAGCTATCTATCAAAATCCCAAAGAGCTTGTTGAACTAAACATGAAACGGCTCGATGACAACTATATTCTTCCGGGTCTTGAGATCGTAGGTGGTGACCAATGAAATCGAATAGAAAACGGTACATCTACTTCAAAGTACATCAAGAAGGGCCTCCAATCACAGATCGCCAGTTGAACAATGCAATATGGAAGAGCATGCTTTCACTATTTGGAGAACTAGTTGTGGCAGATGCCAGACTCTTCTTGAATGAGTATGATGAACAAGAAGGTACAGGATATCTACAATGCAATGCCGATAGATTACATCAAGTAATATCATCTGCATCCCTTCTAGAATCCGTAGAAAATACAAGGATATCATTTGAGCCAAGAAAGACCTCTGGAACCATTAAGGCTCTTCTGAGGAAGTGACAATAGAAATCTCCAGAGGCTCCTTATCCTGATCCAATAGGAATGCTTTGAGTTCCCATTCTCCTGTATTCTTCGATCCTATCAACCATACTACTGGATTGAGTTCCATATTCTTTATGTCTTTGGAAGAGGGTTTTGGCGGTGCTGGATGAGAATGGAACACGCATACCAAGTCTTCACCTCTAGCTTCAGATTCTATTAGAAGATTGTATTGAACTACTGGATCAACCATAAAGGTCGTCTTAGAATTTGCTGAATTATCTACAAGTTCTACTGTTCTCACTATAATCCTATCATCTTGAAATATTCCAAATAATAGAGCAACAGCCTCTAATGGTCGACAATTCTCGGCATGGTCAATGAGCTTTCTTATGTCACTTTGTTTAATGATTAATTCATCTTCCAAGATACTTCCTCAACTAGAAAGGTGACTTCACAGTTTCAAGAACTATACAGGTTTCTACTTCGCCAACACCGGGAACTTTTCCTAAACGATTTTCCAAGAATGATTTGAGTTCAGCTAGATTATCAACAGATACTTTGAGCATCACTCCGCATGCACCATCTAGGAAATATGCCTCTGTGACCTCTTCGTATTTCTTTACTTCTTCAGCTATCTTTGATGCCTGCTTCATCTGAGCTTTGACTTTGACTATCGCGCCAATCTGCTTTCCCATCTTTAATGGATCAAGCACAACCGTAAAGCGTTGAATGATCTTCTCATTCTGGAGTCGACGAACACGCCGTCTTATTGTGACCTCGGTTTTGTCAACCTTTTTGGCAATCTCACTATAAGACATCCTTCCATCATGTTGCAACATCTCAATAATGGTCCTGTCAATATCATCCAAGGTCACTGCATTTTTCCTCACAGATAATGTTCTCAGACAATCCCGCTGGAGATAGTCTTACACATATACCTTACGAAAGCGTACATACAAATCAATATTTTGTCCAATATCGAAAATGGACATATTTACAGAATTTTCATCTGTTCTCCAATAATAGTTTCAGCTCGATCTGACATCGTGACTACAAGCTCGATATGCTCAACCAATTGAGTGGCATTGCGAATCTTACGTTCCAGCAACTCTTGTATTTGAAAGATACCAGAAGCGTTATTCATCAGCACATCTATGCGAACAGTTTTCTCTTCGCCTTTTACAATCCTCACATTCTCAATTGATAGGGCGGATGTTGAGTGAATATTGACCTTTCCAAGCTCGAAGGGAATCCTTGCTCGACCCTTTGTCATATCCAATGCATCTGCAATGCCAACGACTCCTGCTTCTATAGTACTGGGCGTGATGAACTTGTCGTGGCAAAGTATCGCGTGTAGAATGTGCCCACGAATATGAACTCTCTTATGGACATCTTTTGGATAGACTTTGGTAAGTATACGGTCCACGATTGGAGTGGCTAAAGTCACTGAGAAGACATGATGCTCTTCTCTATGCACGGTCATTCCAAGGTCATGCAAGTAACATGCCAGAATTACTACCACTTGTGCATCTTCAAAAGTTCCAGTTTCTTCTTGAACAATGGTTGGTTGAACACCCTTTGCGAGTTTATTGAGTAAATCAACACCATTCTTTACTACGATTAGTGAATGCGTATGACCATGATCTGAATATCCCATTCTATCGATTGCCATTCTATTCATGTCTTCTAGCATGGTTTGAACTTCAATATCATTCTCCAGTTCATCGAATGCAATAGTACTTAATTTATTATCCTTGAATAACTTCCGGGTTCTGTCTCTTAGTGTTTGTCTATGTTTTTGGGTCTTTGCCATTTCTTATGACCCCCTCTTTATTATTAACTACATCTAATCTTTATCAATACATGAAATAGCACTGTTAAGGCAGTTACTACCTATCTTGAGATAGATGTTTTGCACCTCTACACATTCTAATACTTAATTCACAATCTGTTGAGGTGACACAGTTACTTGTTTATCTTTTACTCTCCTTCCTCTCATCATGTAATAAAGACTTACAATGAGGAGGTATGCTGCATAACTCACAACTTCAAGTGCTGATGGATTGCCGTTGTATCCAAAAAGGGCCTTCAACAAACTACCGATATCACCCTTGTCATCCAATATTGTATTGATATTCCATACTTCTGTTGGACCAATGAGGAGAAGTCCTGCTTCTTGGAGTTCGTGGACTCCATATGCTATCATACCTGCAGCAAACAGAACTAGGAATATAGATGTCCATTTGAAGAAACTACTTAGACTAATTCTAAGGGAACCATGATATATTCCAACACCCAGTATGATTGCCAATCCTAATCCTACAGTAACTCCAATATATGTCTGAAAAGTATCTTGAATCGCTAGACCGATGGTGAAAAGGACAAGCTCCACCCCTTCTCTTAGGATCAATGCGAAGGCTAGAAAGAAGAGTCCTAGTCCTCCACGAAGGATACTTTGGGCCTCGACTGACTCTTGAATTTCCATGGATATACTAGGTCCTATATTCCACATCCATAGTATCATAGTGGTAAGAAGAATTGCCGCTACTATTACAACACTTCCCTCAAATACTGCAAGAGCGTCACCCTCGAAAAGATTCCACACCAGCCCGAGTAGTACGCCAATAATGACACTTGTCGCAATTGCAAATGTTGTACCTCCTAGAACATAATTTCGAAGATCCATTCTCTCTGTCTTCTTTAGATAGGAAAGCATAATCGCAATTATCAAAGCGGCCTCTATCCCTTCTCTAAGGGCAATGGTTGCTGGTCCGATGAACATCCTAATCACATCTTAACTATAATTAACTCACGTGATTAGGAATATAAAGTGTTACATGTGTACTGATACAATGCATGATCTCTTCTAGTCAGCTAGAGAGAAGTCCACCTTACAAAGTTCACCAGTCTTCAAATCGATTCTACTTAGCTGAGGGGTCTTACCTGACACAAAACCAATTGCGCCTCTAACTATGCCGCCTACTGGACACGCTGTAAAACCCTCAAGGTCATAGCCACCAACCCGACGTGGACATATCAGACAATTCTGCACAGAAATGTGAGCGATATTATCCTTGAAGTCAATGGTCAGGTCTTCAGCTATACGCACCTCATCAAGAAGCTTCTCTAGCAGCTGTTCGCTCGTTTCATTTGGAGCAATAACCTTTCGCGCCAGTAGTTCCTTCGCAAGTTCTTGTCCCATCCATGTTCCTAGGATGTCCATTGCAGCTTGTGGATCCACAAGATTCTCATTGAGAAGTACATCTCGTGCTTTCACAATTCCTGCACCAAGACCAATTACCATCTTGTTCAGATAGTCCCTACTTGGATCTCTTCTTCTTCTGAATCTAAACAATCGATTTCCATCTCCTTAGATACTTCTGATTAGTCCTTCCTTTACATACCTGTCGCACACAGCTTTGATCTTAGCAAGGTCTATTCTCTCCCCTAAGGCTTTCTCAAGGAAGGAAACTTGCTGACGAATCTGACTCAGACATATTGTGCCTGATTCACACACAACCTTTAGTACAGTCTTGTCAAGAATGAACGTTGATTTCTCTCGTTCCTTGACCTCCTCAAAATTGCATAGAGATTGATAACAGGGTTCTCCCATTGTTTCACTGACGCTCTTTTTAGGAGCCTCAGATTCTGGCACCACTGAGATTGTTTGTGGTTGGTCGACTTGGAAGCTGTCAGGATATTCTATTCCCCTGACCCGACAATTCCTGTCTATATATGCAATGATCGCATGAGATGGTTTTCCATGTACAAACATGACCTTGAAGATGCCGTCACTTTGCGATGCCAGTTGCTCTTTGGATGCTTCAATCTGTACTGGTTGATCGCATATCTTACATTTTATAGTGACACAATTCTCTTGGTCCATTCTGTGCAAACTCCCTGTTCAATCATTGAATGTTCGTCTATGCAAATATTAAGACAAAATCAAGCTAATATTAAGATAATTGGGAGCAATAAGGCATTGTAATATTCTTCTTATCTTCCTAGGATAAATAAAAACTCGTTTGCTGGGATTTTCATCATTCTACCAACGACTAATCCTTTCTTCTTGTCTAGAAGTCATGTATCTAGGCTTGAACTTATATCGAACACTTGCATCAAAAAGGATGGAATTGGAGGACGACCGTAAAGATGCAGTTAGATCTGATAGTGATAAACATGGGAGTGTTTGTCCTTGGTCTGGCTTTACTAATCTATGGCTCAGATGTCTTTGTGGAATCAGCTTCTAAGCTAGCACGAAGCCTTGGAGTTTCTGAGCTTTTCATCGGACTGACAATTGTAGCTATTGGGACCTCCTTACCTGAGATAGTGGCTAGTTCTACAGCAGTAATCGCTGGAAAGCCACAACTTGCATTCACTAACATCATCGGTAGCACACTCGTCAATCTCACTTTGATAATAGGAATAAGTGCTATCGTTAGCCCATTGGCATCTAATGCTGTTGTAATTGATCGTGATGCAAAGGTTATGATTTTCATTCTCGCTACTTTAGCTGTTTTCATCTTTGACCCTCTTACACCAGGAATGATTGTGATATATGAAGCAGCAATTCTCCTGTTATTGTTCGTAGCTTACCTATCATTCTTATTCACTCGCAGGGAGGAGTGCGAATCTTGTTACCAGTTCCATATCTTCGTAGATTACCTGATCAGATTCCAGTTCTTGACATCATTGAAAGGACTTATCGCCAGGCCACGTGAAAAATCAAACAAGGAATCAGACGACTCGCAAGGAGAACAGGAACCAGGAGAAGTATCTCGAATAGAGTCATTAAAAACTCCCTTCTTTGTAATCATTTCTGCTCTATTCATTATGCTCGGGGCACAGCTTGTCGTATCTGGAAGTGATTTCATAACATTGACTTGGGGCATTCAAGAGGGTGTGATCGGTCTTGTTATTATCGCATTAGGAACCTCTCTTCCTGAACTTACTGTTTCGGTGAACAGCGCAAAGCGTGGTTTCGGACGTCTCCTGATTGGCAATGTCATTGGAAGCAACATAGTGAACATCACGTTGGGTCTAGGAATCGTTTCCCTCTTCATACCAATTGCTGTTCTTCTTGTTCTGGGTAACGTAGTACTAATCTTTTTCGTGCTCTTGGTCGCATTGATTTTCTTCTATGTAATACGTCGAGATTGGAGAGTCACTAAGATTGAGGGTGTGTTTTTACTTGTACTCTTTGTCATAGCTCAGCTCATAACAATATACTTTGAGCAATTCGCTGTATAGTACAGAACTTAGTCCAATTTCGATTTAATGATTCTTTCTGCTATTTTATTCGCATTTGGCAGAGCTTCTCCATCTTGGCCTACCCACAGATAATCGATTTTTCCATCAGTATCAACGACAATGACACTTGGCCGTGCAACGCACCGTAGCTTCCCAAGCTCATCTGCATAGACTCCATATGCTTTTGATACCTTACGATCGAAATCGCTTGCCATAGTGAATGGTATATTCTGATCCTCAATGAAGGTAAGCAAGGTCGATAAAGGCTCTGTCGCAATACCTAGGAATGTTACACCCAGATTACTCAAAGACTCATGTAGGTGAAGAAAGGAATCAGCTTGACCAGTGGAAAATATAGTAAAGGTATCCGTGAAGAAGACCAACACAACATTATTGTCAAGCAAGTCCTGAAGATGAATATCCTCACCATCACTCCCTGGTAAGACAAAGTCTGGTGCAACATCTCCTACTTGCAGACAGGGTGAACCATGCTTTGCAGGGTCGTCCATACCTATCTTTCGAATTTTGTATATTTCATCTTTGCTGAATGGTAAAAAAGATGATATTAAGCATACATTCTACCAAAGTCACACTGCTACGAAATGTCGTATTCTATTCCTTACTAGAACGAAGTCCAACTGATAGGATGCCTGCAATGATGAGAAGAACGCCTCCTATTATGACCAAATCAATGAGCGTCAAGCCTTGAGCTAGCAGCCAACCGCCTCCAGTTGAACCTACTGCAAATCCAGCAATTCCTAGCGTCTGGAGTATTGACACAATCTCATCGGACCCTGAGGTATGTGAATGTTCATGATTATGACTAGTGATTGAGAATGGATTTCCAGGTGCATGACCCAAGAAGTAATGTCTGTGAGAGTGCATCGTTTCAATTGGAGGAGTATTCTCCATAGCCGCATCATTTCTTGCAGGTTCTAAGAATCCCTCAGAAAGTCCTGCTAATGCCAATAGAGAAGTTAGTACCAAGAACGTTGATGCATGAGGATAGAAGATAACGATTGCACCTTTTGCCATTAGACTCAGTGCAAGAGGAGCAATACTTCCAGTTCTATCAACAAGTTTACCAGTGTACAATTGGGAAGCACCCCAAATGGTATCTCCAACAAGATATCCAAGCCCTATGAGGTCCAGTGAAACTCCATTGTTATTGATCATTATTGAGAGGCCTGGAGCATAAATCCCATGTGAGAAATCGTAGAGTACGTAAATTCCAAGGAGAATGATTAGGTTCTTCGACAGTAGTGATTTGAGCAATAATCTTGAATGGGTATGACCATGATTCTTTTCTGAAGCATCAATACAATAACTATCAATATCTTTGATGAAAGGTAACAATGCCATTAGGAGTCCAATGAAAATAAGTGATAATATCAGTCCGATTAGCATTATAGCATCAGACTGGGATATAGCATATACCATTTCCAGCTGTCCAACTACTATTCCTGCAATGCCCTGACCCAAAGCAGAGCCTAGGAACACTCCTGCCAATAATGTTCCGACAGATTCTCCACGACACGCCTCAAAACCTGATGATATTCTAATGATAATGATTGCTAGAAGCCCGGTTCCCGCTCCTTCTACAATTCTTGAGAGAAGTAATACTTCTGAAGAAACTGAAACGGCAGTTGCTATGGCAAAGAACGAGATGAAGAGTCCACTGACACCCAAAGCAGTTCTCTGGCTTGAAAACAGTCTACTCAGCACCAGTAGACCTAATACTTGACCAATTGATGATAATGAACTCCCCCATGAAATCAGTGACTCTGTTCCACCTAAGTTCAGAATCTGAAATGGAAAAAGGAACCTGAGCATCCCAGCTGTTAGTCCCAGAGTAAGGACAAGAAAGAACACTCTTCTTATTATCGGCTCTCTTACAATCAGCCAGCTGCTTTGTTGTTCCTCTCTATCCATCATTACGCACAATCTGTAAGTATTTTCCTGACAGAGTGATGTGTCATTCTTTTAATGATAGAGATTGGACTACCCTTTTTACTTCTCAACTATCTCATCATTCAATAAATCTCTTCATGAATACCGCCACCTCAAAATCTGCGATGTCAGTATTTGTATAGTAGGATAGATCGATGGCACCAATCTCAAACCCTACCTTTCGATAGAATCTAATGGCTGGAACATTGGTATTCTGAGTTTCGCACAACAACACACGACATCCGGTCTCTTTTCCAATAGATGCCATATGATCCATCAGTCTTCTACCTAATCCTTTACCTCGATAGTCTTTATCGATATGAAATTCCCAAATCCATAACGTCCTATTCCAAACTTGTTTCTCTGCAATGGCAATCCCTACCAATCTTCTATCATCGTACACTCCCACGGAATGCCCCTCTGCGATTATCTTTTCATATCTAACATCATTCTCGGATGCAGGTTCCCATCTCTTCTCATAAGGCGATTCAAGTTGCTGTAAATGTAACGAGATGATGGTTTCATCATCTGATTCTCTCTTATCGATCTGATATCTGAATGAGGATGAATACCCTGCAGAGATCTCATGAAAACGATTCATATCCAAATCTGCCAGGGGACGTATCTGGATCATTATTACCACAGAAACTAATAGATTGGGAATCGCTAAAACGCTTTTGCCAGAATTCGCAAGTTTCATCCCATGCAAGTATTTCTAACTAACGAACTCAACATCCTCAGACTTAACGAGTTCAACAAACCAATCACCAAGTACTGAGTTATGATGTTCAATGATCTTCTGCGCTGAAAGGACCTTGGAATCCCATGTACGATGTCCATCCTCTACTAAGCGTATATGATACCCGAGCAAGGCGCCACGCCGGCAAGTCGTATCAACACAAAACTCAGTTTGAAGTCCTATGACGACTAGGCTCATGATTGATCTAGCATTCAAGACTTCCTTCAAGTTAGTCTCATGGAACGCATCAGGAGTGGTCTTCTCGATTAAAATATCACCATCTGCTGGTCCGATAGCTGGATGGACCTCCCAACCTAGTGTCCCTGATTCATCGCAGGCTCCCTTTCCACCATCGTTGAGAATATAGATTATTGGGATGTGTGCAGATCGAGCCTTCTGAATGAGTTGCTTTGCTATCTGAAGCAAAGTGTCGCCTCCAACAATGGGATACTGGTCGTCAAAATTACATTGCTGCATATCCATGATGACAAGCGCTGTATTATCTTGCATACCCTTCACATACATAGAAATATGTTAAATCAGTTACCACCTCTATTTGAAGTTGAAATCACCTGTGATTTGAGGAGTCGTCCACATGGATATCCGCGTCTTTCAACCTAATGACATCAAGGATGTTATCCGTCTTGCTAATCTATTCGCATCATTCGATTCGGATGTAGATGAGGCGTTCTTCCAACCAGCATGGTCATTCCCTCAAGGCTGCTTGATAGCTGAGGTTGACGGAAAAGTTGCAGGATTCATCTTCGCATATTTGAGGGATGTTCCAGGGGATGTGATGGATAGATGGAATGCGACCAAAGTTGCGCAAATCGAACTTCTGGCTGTGGACGCTTCATATCGGAATCGTGGAATTGGTAATGCCTTGTTGAGCCAAGCCCTAGATGTTCTCAAAAAAGAAGGTGTTGATCATATCCTACTCCATTGTCCTATTGAAGCAGTAGAAGCAAAGCATTTGTATGATAAGTTTGGTTTCGAAGTTCGAGCATATGCAATGAAGAAGAGAATCTAAGCTAATCTCATCAATTAAATGGAATGCAACTCCATGTTAGTTATGTCTTATGAAGAAGAAATCAAAGTTTGGAGAGGAAATCGAGAAAGGAACTTACGCGATGGTATAACTATCGGAGATATGTTGTGGTCCCCAGTTCCAGAGTCTGAACGTGAAAATCTCAAGCTACACTTCTTTCCAATCAATACTGAGTTTAGATTCACTGCCAAGCTAACTCTCTTGGAAACCCAGAGGGAAAGAATTCTCTCAAAACCGGATGGCGGAGCGACAGATCCGTTCCTTGAGGTAGGTCATGTAGAATTCGTATACAATAACGACAACATTCGTCTGTTCGTAGTCTTTGACAAGCAAACAAATGGATATTATCTAGGTTTCAAGGACTTTACCTGTGGCAAGGAAAGCTATTCCAACGGACGTTTACTGCTTATAGAGGATTCAAATCGAGAAACCATCACTTTGGACTTCAATAAGGCGTTCAATTTTGCCTGTGCATATGATGTCTCATCTCCCTGCCCATTGATACCTGAAGAGAATTGGTTGAAGTTTCCTATCAGAGCTGGAGAGATGAAATACCATTGATCTTCCTTTGGTCTATCAGTTTCACTACAACCAGATAAGGTTCGACCAGATAATTCAAGCTTATAGAAATTCATTTAGGAATTGAAGTACAAGGATACGACAAGCGGGATCAGCTTACGATGCTATCTGTGATGAATCACTTGGGGTGAGGTAGATGCAGCTTGAGCCTTTGCAAGCATTGACTGTTGTTGTTTTTTTCCTATTAGTCTTAGTACTAGTACATATGACGGTTACCGGATGGCCTGAGTCATTGGGATCCAATAAACTAGCTAATTCATACTATCTTACTTTACTGGGATTGTTCTCAACATTAGGAAATTTACTTCTCCTGATTCTCGATCCTTTGGGTTCATGGCTGTATTTTTCAAGCCTTCTTCTATCTGTTGTCGTCTTAGGACTCTCATTTCCTAGTTACCTCACATTCAGGAAGACAGAAAATATGGCCAAGTTTCATCAGGATACCGACTTGTCGTATGTCTTGAAGAGGTCTATTCTGAATGCATTTGCAGTGTCTTTTACTTCAATTATCTGCCTAATCGCCTTCACTTGGAATGGTGAGTTTCAGAATGAATCTCTTCTCTTTGTACTCGTGTTGACTCTTGCTATGATACTGATAACACACAATGTTTCCACGATTTTCTACTTGTACAGACATAAGTCTGGAGAATAATCCGGTATCATAATCTTATAGTGTTAGGACCAATCTTCTGGATTTCCTCGAAGACCTTATCGCCTTATGCATATGATTTGAAGATTGATAAGTACGAAGGACATGAACTTGGACTGGCTTTATGATACATCTATCCCAATGGAAGTTCCTTTTTTCGCAGCATATTCAAATTCTGTACCTTGAGCCACTTTGTTATCGTATATGACAATATGAGGGCAGCTGGAATGAGAACCAAGCTGAAAATCGTCGAGAGCAATGAATAGGCAATTATGTAGAATACATTCCAGTTTAGGATTAGATTATAATATACAACGGTTGGAATAAGGCGCCCAAAAACACCCCAACTTCCTCCAATGACCATTGCCAAGGCGTAACCTCTATTCCTAAGAAGAGAGGTAAACATACATCCGAGTCCCCATACACTTACTGCCAGAACCACATTTAGCAACAACTCACCCCCTGATCCGTATAGAAGATCCCACAGTATTTCACCAAGGATTGAACACGGAATGCAGATTGCTAAGACTGTCGAAGGACGAAATAGCACACTCATAGAGTAAAGAAAAATCGGTGCGAAGTAAAGATAGAGGACTGCCGTGATCCATGGAGTGGGGATATAGATTGGCATACGAAAGTATATCGAGAAAATCACACTAAGTGCAGAGAGGGCTATGACAATTATGTAGAATCTCATTTGATTAGATACCAATCTAGGATTCACTATGTTCTTTCTCTCTTCCAGCTTCTGTTCAAGTTCACTATCCTTTGAATATTCATCCCTCAAATCCGCTCCCTCCTAATCCATATAGATACTATCATAGCAGTACAGATGATGATACTCCCTCCTACAATCACCCCAATTGCATCCGTTGGTGAGTCATGAGGTGAAATCTCTCCATCCTGTTGAGATACTAAGCGTTCAATATCATAGGAATGCTCTCCAGCAGATAGTTCCTCTGTCACATTAAGTTGAGCAGCGCGCTCGAAATCCCCACGAGAATATAGATACAGAAGATTATGTTGAAGGTCCGCTATGTACGAATACATCGTTGAGGACATCGATACAGCTTCGAGAATACCTTCACAATAGTCAAGACTCAGCTCATCCATCTCGTTAAGCATGTTCGTGGTGGCCGCATATCGCCCGCTACTTGTATGGCTACCATCGTTTTGTGCTAGATTGAAATTAGTGGTGACAAGATAGTCTTCGGTCTTGTTCGTCATCCAGAGTCTTCCTTCCTCATTCAATCCGATTGCAACTGCATCACCAAGCCTATCTGCAATATGTGCCTGCTGCCAATGCAAAATAAGTAAGTCATACGATCGAACCCATTGTTTAGCCTCCTCGACAGTTGCGCATACTCTTAGTAGATCAAGAAAATAAGATCCTTCATAATCCGGTCTTTCGGAATCAAGTAGAATATCCGTTTCCTCCACCATGGTCATATCAAGGCAGAGTCCTTGATCGTTCAATGCCCCCACAGGAACGAACCCATCTCGGTAGATTGCATATCCGAAAAGCACCAAACCGAAAGTTTCAGTTGTTCCAGGCGAGAACAACACTCGTCCATGCCGAAGACCCTCATCCTCATTATTACAAAAGAGGACCATCTCATCTCGTGAAATTGAAAAGATAGTGCATGAATTTAGAGAGTGATTGTTGAAAATCTGTATGATGCACGGAACTATGAATAGTGATTGGATTATGAGAATCGCAGCTATTTTCCTACCAGAGAGTGACATATTCGGCACATTCAAACCCCTTGGAAGGGATTGGCCTAGAACAATAAAGATAGTATGCTCAACGCCATTTTAGCATCTTATATTGATGCTCCTCAAAGCAATCTAAACAAACTCGAATCCACAGATCATCATCTCTATTCTCTTGCTAGCAATCTCTCCGTGCTTGATTGGGAGGATCTTTCCACAAAGATTGCACCTGTATATCGCTTCAATACGAAACCGAACTATTAGTTTGCTATTTACTTTATTCACAGAATAATACGGATACTGCTCATTCTTGTACTACTACCAACCATACTATAATCGAATAGGATTTGGACCTATTTTCCGAATCTCCTCAGCGAACCTGTTTGCTTCAGCTGCGAAATCCATTGCATCATATGACTTGATCATCCACAGTTTGGGAGAGGGATTAGCCCCGTATTCTGAGCACCTGCCCATCGGTAGCCTTGAGAATCTCTTCTGGACTTATCCTCAGCAAATGACGTTCAGTACCTCCTCCACCAACAACCTCGGTCATCTCCATGACTCTATTATCAATCAAAACATGTGCTTTTCGTATTGATACTGGGGGAGTCCCTCCAACTTCATATTCCGTCAGTTTCAATGCCTGTTCAGGTGTGGCAAGCGGTGGAGGCTCAATTCCTAAAGCTTTGCCAATTCTTGTTGAACTAGCTCTGTCAGTTCCTCTTACTATGGCAAGAATAGCCTCTTCCTCTGAAACGACAAAGACCATGGTCTTGATGAAACTATCGGGAGGTAGGCCTAACTGATTAGAAGCTTCAGCTACAGAGTGTACTCGCCCCTTCATATCTAATATCTCGGCTTTGACACCAGTATCATCAAGATACTTCTGAAGATCGACATTATCCATATTGAACCACATCCAGGTTCTTGGGCAGAATCGAATCTCAAGAACCAAAAGCCCAACAATCTACAGATATGGTATCAAAGTCTTATAGGATTTGGTCCAATCTTCCGGATCTCCTCTGCGAACTTGTTGATCTCTGTGGCGAACTTGTCACCTTCAGCAGCGGAAACGAAGACCATCTTGACCCTGTCCTTGTTCATCCCCATCTGGTCTACTAACTCTCGTGCGAACCTGACTCTTCGTTCTGCCCCCAAGTTGCCTGTCTTGAATGCGCAGTCACCAGGGTGGCATCCCACGACCAGTACTCCATCAGCCCCCTCTTGCAGCGCCTTCAGGATGAAGTTGATGTCCAATCGAGCGGTACATGGCATGCGAATGATACGCGAGCTCACGTCATACTGCAACTTCATGGTTCCCGCGAGGTCGGACGCTGCGTACATGTATGTTTTGTGCTACGAAACCAGTGAGTACTAATGCAGGGTACTAGGGCTGCCTTTTCCTAAGCATAAAATAGCCTAGAACAATGACAGCGAAGACAGACATTCCAAGTACTGCAATGGTGACATATGGAGAGATTGAATCTGTATTGGTGACTGGCTGGGCATCAGCTGAGATTCTGGGATGAACATCTTGGATGCCCGCAGAGCCAGCGATGTTGTATGGCGAGTCGCCTATGAGGTCCCCATTAGCATCCGTGCCATTATAGTTGGAGTAGTAGTTGTAGTCGAAGGTATTGTTCTCACTGTTACAGTAGGCATTCACAGTGTGATTTATCAGGTTGTTCCAGTCGATGATGTTCCCTGATGCAGCCTCATCAACACGGATTCCATAGTTCGATATCTCTCCTCCGATTATCGCGTTCTTATGGACTGAGTTGTTCACGGTATGTACACCATAGATGGCTATACCAACATATCTGCTGTTCTCTATGCGATTTTGGGAGATAAGGGAGTCCCTGAGCCCGTGAAATATGATGCTGATATTACAGTCTGAGAGGACGTTGAAGGAGATGTCAAAGTCATCACTTGTATCAACAGATAATTCTCCCTCTGTTATTACATTTGAAGTCACACTGCATGACGAAACCTCGGTGGCGGAGAGTATCCCATGTAAAGTGTTGTTGCTAACCGTAATGTTAGAGTCTTTGTAGAGGCCTATCATCTGACGGTCGATAAAGGTGTTCTCTGCGATGGAGAAGTTATTTCCGCCATAAATTGCAAGCCCCCTTTCTGAATGAATGAATGTATTATTTGTGATAATTATGTTTGAGGAGTCTTGTACCTGTATCGCAAAGCCGCTTATGGCATCGAACACACAATTCTGTATCACGACATGATGAGTGATATTCTCCAGATAAATTGCGGAATTATAATATGTATTTGTACTATTGATGAATAGGTCCTGAATGAGATACGGACTGTCTTTTGAACCATCGCCCTCGAAAATATCCCAACCAACATCATCGTTACCACGCAGGACTATAGGCTCTGATGCAGAGGTGATGACTACATTTGTTTCAACCTGTTGGCTTTGGGAATCAAGGACGCCAGTAGTCAAAGGCATTGAAAGAAACAGGGCAAGTACAACTGTCCACAGAGAAATATAATCCCTCTTCAACTCTCCACACACCTAAACCTAGAGTATATTGCCGCTCAAGTGACAGGCAAATCTCGTAATAACCATATACTAATCTAAAACGGGCATTTCAACAATGGTGTCAACCAAAAGATCACAATACTAGAGTCGAATAGGGTTTGGTCCTATCTTCCTAATCTCGTCTGCGAACTTGTTGACCTCTGTAGCGAACTTGTCGCCCTCTGCTGCTGACACGAACACCATCTTGACCCGGTCCTTGTTCATGCCCATCTGCTCGACAAGCGAGCGTGCGAACCTCACCCTTCTTTCAGCCCCCAGGTTCCCAGTCTTGAACGCGCAGTCGCCTGGGTGACATCCCACAACCAATACCCCATCTGCCCCCTCTTGCAGTGCCTTCAGGATGAAATTGATGTCCAATCGGGCGGTACATGGCATGAGAATGATTCTCGAACTGACGTCGTACTGCAACTTCATGGTCCCTGCGAGGTCGGAGGCTGCGTACATGCACTGCATGCATCCAAACACGATGATGTTCATGTCTTTTGGGGGCATTTGACTTTCATCACCCTTAGTAGTATAACCTCGCAGTGACTCAGTCCTACATATAATCTTTCACGTAGAGTGATGTCTTCGGCTGCATGCACCAATCTATCTAGGTCTTGGAAGAGGGTGAGTGAACCTTCTCCATAACCTTCATAGTGATGGCATCGAGCGATTCGATTGAAAGCCTTTCCTTAGTAGTAGAAGGACCACAATCACCGAAGCGCTGATCACAGCTGAAGCAATTAGCAAGTACTCCCAGATTATCGTATCTGGCAGAAATCCGATTTGGTCACTGTCGACCACGAGCGGATTTGTCCAGAACCTGTATTCATCTCGATTTATGATGCCATCTCCATCCAAGTCAGTCGTTGCATCTGAAGGATCTGAAGGGTCAAGACCAAAGGCCAGCTCCCATTCATCAGCAATCTCATCAGAATCATCGTCGCTCAGGTTCGTGATACGCATCAGAAATCCATCATAGTTCCCGTTGAGGTTTCTGGAGATAGCTGAAGGACTGGTTATGTAGTCAATCGAATCAGTTCTACCTCCAATATACAACAATCCATTGTTGTCAATTGCAAGTGCGTTGGCAAACTCTCTACCGTTGCCACCGATTTGACTGGAATACATGAGTTGAACCCCTGCAGCATCAATCTCACAAATGAAACACTCGAACGTACCTGAGTATATTTTATCAAATGCCCCTGATGTAGTTGGTACTGAGCCCTCGCGTGAGAATCCTAGAATGCGAATGTTCCCATCGCTCACATCGATTTGTTTTGGATAATCTTCTCCTGAACCTCCGAACAATGTAGAGAACAACAGGTGTCCTGTACTATCTAACTTGAACACAACAGCATCATCAGTCCACTCACTATTGAAATCATTCTCTACCAGTAACGGAAAATCAGAGTAGTTCTTTTTCTCCGGAGGAGGTTGGTGACTACCTCCAGAACCTGGTACAAAACCCGGTCCACTGGTGCCCGTAACACACACGGCTCCATCAGATAATAGATCAAGGTCATATGCGAAATCATGACCAGAACCTCCGACTCTTGTACTAAAAAGAATTCCATTTCCAGTCGAGTTCAACTTGAGAATAATGAAATCATATCCTCCAGTTTCCTCGCCTTGATATAACAAGTCAGTGACAGGTGCAAGTGCAGATGATATGGTACCAGTCACATAGGCATTGCCATCATTATCTACATCTATTGCTCCGGGATAATCGATTGAAGAAGACCCGTAGTAGGTTGAATAAAGTAAATCCTTGCCGTCATCACTTAGTTTGCAGATAAATAAATCATCATGAGTATATTGACTACCAGCATTGAATTCAGAAAAAAGAGCATTAACTAGTGGAAAATCAGCAGAGTTGGTCTTTCCTGTAAGATAGACACATCCCATGGAATCCACCGACATTCCTGAGGGGCTCTCAAACTCGCTCCCTCCAACTGCAGTTGAGTACACAATTGAGCTTCCATTAGGATTTAGTTTCATGACGAAACAGTCGATATTTCCGTTTAGTGTAGAATCATATCCATCAAAAAGAGGGAAATCCGGGGATTCAGTCCATCCAGCGATGTAGATGTACCCATCACCATCAATATGGATTGACGAAGAAGAATCTCTGCTATCACCGCCGATCAATGTCGAGTACAAAATAACTCCCTCTGGAGAGAATTTCGTGATAAAACAGTCGCCACCCGATCCTGTATAGGTATCACGTATTGGATTGACTAGAGGAAAGTCACCACTATGGGTTTCGCCAGTTATGTAGATATTCCCAGAAGAGTCGACATCAACCGCGTTAATCTCATCATATTCACTTGTGCCAATGAGTGTAGAGTAGAATGGATTTGCAAGATCGACTGACTTTTCTGTTTGACTAGATACTTCTATCACCAGTGAATAAGCATATACAGGTGCAAGGCAAAGTATGGTGATGATCATTGCTCCAGCAAATAGACGGATAGTATTCCTCATTCCACTAACCACTGAACTGGATGCTATATCCTAAGACATTAAGATTTGCATTTCTTTTCACATTGAATCCGAGATGTCGTGTTCCACATCTCTCACGACACTCGTCATCGATGAGATTCAAGAATAGACTTCAGTGTTTGAAGATTGTTAGTGGCTCCCAGTTTTATCATATGGGATGCAAGGAACGCATGAGCCTTGAACGGCAAACCATCATCCTTGACTTTTCCGTTCAGCAAAATTCTTGTGCTCTTACCTACTGGTTCAAAGGAATATCTATAGGTAAAGGGAGTAGGTCCTGTTAGGGTTTTGATTGTTAGAAGCTCGTTCTTTTGATATTCAGTCACTCGATAGATATTCTCTACTTTCTTCTTACCAATAACTCGCTGCATTTTATATTTACAACTCAGTTCCTCATCACTATCATCTATTCGTTCCACATCCACTACTGCAGAATTCCAGCGAGGGTCGTTTTCTGTATCTGATACATAATCAAAAACGTCAGCAATAGGACAATGAATCAGAATACTAATCTCAAATTTTATCATTTTTTCCAACTCTATATGGTTCTGAATGTAGGAATTATTTCTTCTAACTCCTAGTGTGAATCAGAACCTGTTTCTGTGATCTCCTCTCTAGCTATTTTCGCCACCAGTTTCTTTTGTATCATTTTCAAAATATTGTGTGGTCCTTGGTCATTCATTACTCGCTCTCTATTGTATCCGGTTTTCGAATTAATTCTCATTTCTTCCATTTGTTATATCCTGCATTATGAGTATAGTTTAGCATATCAATTAGGTCGATAATAACTAAAAAGAACAGATACAACAAAAACCAGAAAACACAGTCTGGATTCAGTGTTACTTTCTGCTAATCTATTTCTTCCTTTCTGCAACTATTACACTCTCGTATAACCTAATAAACTTGGGTATTGATTTGGAAATCTCTGTGTAAACCTCTTAGATGCACTGATAGATACTGACCAATTGCTACAATCAAGAAGCAAGTTTCTGAAGAGGTGAGTGCCCCTCTCCACAACCTTCAACTCCTGCGTTTCACCATTCTCACGACGCATGTTACCGACTAAAATCAAACGCGGTCCTGACTCATTTATGCAAGTTTCATCCGATTCTAGTCTGGTACATAGTTTATGCTCTCATGTAATAATAGTGTGGCGATATCGATCTGTAGAACTCACCCCTCACTTGTTTGACGAAACATTTATTTGATTATATGTTTAATTGATTTTGGGATGTTGGGCTTATAGTTCGTACTATCGTGGAAAAGGAGGGAAAAACAAACTGATTAGATATAGTGCTATTTTTGGTTCATCCAAAAATAAAATGACTATAGGACTGTTGCTTGCTACAATGTTTGTGATAACATCTCTATTTATACAACCTGCGGCTGCAACGGAGGCAATACCCGAACCCAGTGATATCATCAACATATCTGTTGATGAGGCATATGCAATGATTGAGTCAAATGATTTGGATAACTTGGTTATCATTGATGTCAGGCCATCTTGCGAATATGGAATCGGGCACCTTTACAATTCTATCTCTCTGCCCTATGAGGAGATGGAATTAGGAATAAACGAACTCCAGATAGCAGAAGATTATCCGATTATTGTCTATTGTAAATCTGGATATACGAGCCAATTGGCAAGTGAGCTTCTAGCAAGTCTTGGTTTTAGTATGATATACAATATGGAGGGAGGAATTATAGCATGGATGGAAGCTGGCTATCAAATCTACACTACCTATCACCATGCAACCGTTGATGTCATTCATGGGAAACTTGTATTTCAAATTGAGCCTCTACTCCTGTACCAAGCGGGTGTTGTTCCATGTACTCAATGTCAGCAGGATCAAGATGGCGAATATTCCCCAGCAACGAATATTCAATCAACTGTACTAGAGCAAGATGACTATCATATCGTATATCTTGTGACATATGATGTTGATGGAGTTGAATACTCATATACTGTGACAAATACCTTACTTTGGGACTATAATAAAAATCAAGGTAACGTTCATAGAACTGCTAGTTTGGCATCAGTAGAAATCGCTGGAGAGGCTTCTTACCAGAAGTTCTTTACGCTTGCCTACTATGCAGAATGCGAAGAATATAACTTCACAACCTATACCTACATTCGACCTTCAGATCAAGAATCGTATGATACTGCCTTTACTATTGTTGACTATGAACCTGCAGATAAATCCGGAGATATATCTCTGGAGCTAGTTGATTTCAACACCTCAATTACTCTTTCAGAGCACTACAGGATTCTAGGCAAGGTAGCAGCAAAAATTGGCAAAGAATACCAAAAGAGTGGGGATGAAAGTCTCACAGTATTTGCTCAGAGGTATAAATCCATAGAACAAGAAACCAAGTATCTATCGAAGTTGGTTAAGAAACAAATACCAGAGTATGACAAAGAGATACTGACATCATCTGCAATAATAATGGATCAAGACTGGTTATTATGCCTTGGTAACATTTTGGCATGTTTAGCTGCAATTCTAACTACACCTGAAGTACTTGCAGCCTGTCCATTATGTCTTCAAGTTGTTACCTGTATACCTGCTTGTGCAGCAGTATTCACTGTTTGGTGGTGTATTGGTTGCATAGCTGCAGGATTCATCGGATGTCTAATCTGTGCTGGAGGTATAGCTGCACTTGCGATAAGCTGCTATGAAGCAGGACATTGTCTAGGACTTTGGTAATAGTGACAGACCTTAAATCAATCTGAAAGTACTATAATATGAAATTGATTATCAAATAGAAAAAGGAGGAATGCACACGCAAGAAACAGAATCTGAACATCATTGGATAGTAAGACTTTGGCGTTTTGCAGTACTGCTACTGTATTTTAGTGCTCTTGCAATTGGCATAATTCTATGGATATTATCTGGAAATTCCCCTGAATCATTGAATCTCATCATGGTTTCTGTTACTGGAATTATCGTGGCAGCGCTTGCTGTTCACAGTGTATTTTCCGTCAACATACTTGGAAGAATGAAGAAACTAGAACCTAACTTGGAGCGAACATTTGTTTTTCTTAGCGCAATTGGACTGTACCTATTTGTATCCGTTGCGATTGTATTTTCATCTATTCCTCTAATGCAGGTAATGCAACTACCGAACAATGTCGTTACACTGGTTTTGGGAGCTGAATGTGGAATTTTCTTGCTTGTTGGTTACAAAGGATTTGATCATTTGAAACAACAAGTTGAATATTATGGACTGAGTAAGACAACATAGTTGCTCTATAATCTTGGTATCATAATTCAGCTCTCTTTTTTTCTGAATTGGCATGTGATTCTCGTGCTCTACCATTCTCACTATATTCGTTCTAGCTCGAGATAGCCGTTCCTGCATCATCATACGAACACAGTGCAACCTTTCTGTTCAAGTTGCTTAGCTTGTTCTGGTTTGCATGCCAGTTTATTCCACCTTAAATCCAGCTTCTCTAGTCGTGGCAGGTTGGTGATATGTACAGGAAAGGACGCCAAGCGGTTCGCTCTAAGGTCCAGTGATCGAAGGCTCTTCAGATTGGTAAGTGATTTTGGGAGTGATGTCAACGAATTATATCTCAAATTTAGGTCGGTAAGACTCGTCAATTCACCAAACGATTCCGGAAGTGACATCAATTCATTTCCTTCAAGGTCCAATTTCCTCAAACTTGCCATTTTTCCAATTGATGGAGGAAGCGATACCAATCTGTTCTTCATTAGATGCAGTTCCCTTAGATTCTTCAAATCACCTATAGAATCCGAAATTCCTGAGAATTGATTATTCTGTAATCGGAGTTCCATGAGATTGGTTAGATTTCCAATCCATGAGGGAAAAGAAGTAAGGAGATTATCAGCAATATTGAGATAGATGAGATTGCTCAACCCATTTAGTGATTCTGGCAGTGAGATCAGCTGATTGTCAGCTAGATAAAGAAACTCAAGTTCTTTCAAGTTCCCGATAGACTCCGGTAGCAATGTTATTTTATTGTGGCCTAAGTCCAGCATGCGAAGTTTCGTTAGGTTTCCTATTCCTGATGAAATCGAAGAGAATAGATTCTCTGACAAATTAAGTGTATGAAGTCTAGTTAGTTGCCAAAATTCCTCCGGAAGATGCGAAAGAATATTCTTGTACAGACTCAGTTTTGTCAAATACTTTAGTTGACCAACACTCTTTGGGATAGACTTCAGCTGATTTTGGTCTAATACAATCTCTTCCAACGTGTCGAGTTTATTGGTTATATCTGGGAATGAAGATAGACCTTTTCCAGTCAAATCCAACGTATTTTCCATAATGAGTTCCCTCAAATGTACCAATCACAATTTTTCTTGTGTCTTGGTGGTATTAGGGATATTCCCCTTCAGGAATGCTGTTTCCGAATAACTGAGCCAATGATATAATCTTTCATTATTCTTCGTAGAGTATGAAATCATATGAAAATAGATCAACCCACCTATCATTTCCCTCAGAATACAGCTAGAACTAAATGGGGGGTTAGTTTCAGAATAAATGGTATTAATCATCCTTACAATTATCCAATGGTGATACCTTATGGATACAAATGATATCGATGAAAAACTCATCAGCTGGAACGATATCTTTGATCAAATGGTCATAGATGTACAGACATTGGTCAAGGACTTCTCTAGGATGATAAACTGGCCTGTACCATTAGCAATACTCTTGTTCGCCATTGGAGGCGCTTCGTTTGTCGCAACGATGCTACTTACTGAGGATTTACTCGTTATTGGTTACATGTTCTTTCTCGTGTGTTATCTAGTGATTTCTGGAATCTTTACTCTCAGGTATTGGTACAAGATGAAGATGCGATATGAAAGACTCTTCGCTATGCAAAAGGCATTGGAGTCTACCTAGGGGGTATCAAGATAGCCCCCCGCCGTTCCCCTGATGTGATCGCTCTCGACCTTCTGAACTGTGTTGAGGAGAAAGGAGAGGCATCCAAATGGGATCTCATCAAGGTTCTTGGAAATGAAACGCAGTTCATCCTCTGGATTGAGAGGTTCTTCCTGGTTGAAAAGGTACTTGTAGAACGTCGGGAAGGCAGAAATTACTTCTACAAGAAAACGGAGAGAGGGGAGCTCTTCCACAAGCTACTGAGAAGCAGCAGCTTGATCAAACTGTTTAGTAGCGTTAGTGGACGACGATTGAAGCTAGATGTATAGCTTTTGGGGCATCTCCAATCGAAGAGGGATTGAATCGTTAAAATATCGCATTTCATAGATGCAAGTCAAAGTAGCCTGCAGATATACCGAGATTATTGCTCTAGGACAAAATCAAATATTCTACTTAATCACAGTTTGAATGTTGTATCATGAATAATGAGAAATTGAATGAAATCGAGCTAGTAAAAGGAGCTATCATGGAATATGTTGAAGGTGTTGTCACATTCGATTTCGAAAAGGGCATGCATCCTTGGCATCCAGACGGATTGAAAATATCATATAATCCTGAGGAAGGCAGACTTGTACGAGAAACCATTCTCCAGAGCAAACCGAACCTTACACAAGCTGAGATTGATCAAGTAAAGACTAGAATCTCACAGCAGGGCACCCTCAAGTCAATTGATATCACTGGTAATGCAGCAGCAGTCAAGCTTGTCTGGGTTTCTAACACGGACACGATCATTCGAGAATACACCGATTACATTCTTCTATTGAAAATCGAGGATGAATGGAAGATAGTATCGAAAGTATTCCATATTGATGAGATTCAAGTTGATTAACCTACAAATGTTGGAACACGTGTTCTAAACTTCTACGCCTCATTGAGATGGGCGAATGGGTATCTTCTGATACTCACGAATATTGTAGATATGCTCTCGCTCATGCTCGAGAAATCTTCGTAGAACCTTGTATTTCGTCCAATTCTCTTTTGGATACTTCGTGTACTCAGCTCTCTGAAACACCTCGTTTCTCCCTGTTGGTATCATTTTTTGGAGTGTTCTGATACATGCAGTTCTTACGACATCAAGCCTCTCCAAAGTAGGAAGTCTATCTGCCTCAGATACAGGCATCTCAAGATATCTTTCATATATCCCATCTACACTCTTCCCTAATCGTGAGATATAGAATTCCTCCGCATTGCAGACATGTTGAAGAATGTCTTCTATACTTCTTCCCTTTCCTTCAGGAGTTCTGGTCATATATGTTTCATCCAGATTGATACACAAATCAAGTAGGTCTGATCGGTTGTATCCCATATAGCGTACAACGGTATCAAGGAGGTTTCTATCGACCTTAGAATGGTCAAAATCAAACAGAGCTACTTCTCCCCCTGATTCTCCCAATTCGGCAATATCCGAAACCTCCTCCTTGACAATCATCTCAACATTATCCACTACTTTTGGATGCTCTCTATATCTCTGGAGCCATTGCAGGTGATATCTCAGCTCAGCATCTAGTTCTTTGAGTAATTCAGTTCTACTTATGGCACGTGCATGCGTGCCAAGAAACTCAATGAGTCTACCATACCAAAATCCAGTAGTCCCGTGTTCTATAGCAACATTAAGAATCAACAATGGAATCAGCCAATCCTATCCGCTATACCTCTTATTCCGATCGATTTTGTTCTCAGGTATTTAGATTATCCGAGAACACAGTATTAATGGCTGCAACGAAGTTGTCCATGGCACTTATTGGCTCAAGGAAGGTGGCATCATTCATGCCCAAATTAGGGCTTCCTACCCCCGAGTTGTATAGCAAGTGTCCAGTTTCCGTCAGCAGAGTCCAAATGGCAATCCATGCGCCATCATTGTAGGTAATGACTATATGGTAC
Source organism: Candidatus Thorarchaeota archaeon (assembly GCA_016840825.1). The sequence continues at coordinate 31,494 of JAEORN010000026.1, forward strand.
CCAATATGTACACCTTCAACTAAGACTTCATTTAGATCTCCTTCAGTTTCAGATGTCAAATTCAAGCTCGCACTCAATGCATCATCAATTGATTTGACTTCCTCATTTGTGACTGAGAAGGTTCTATCGTAGATCTCAGGATAGTCCCACCCTTCTGAATTATCTAGGAAATTTGCTGTGACTTCCCATCCTTCAGACGACTGATACGTAAAAGTTGCTTCCATGAGCTCTGGATAGATAATATCTGTAGTGTTCCCAATAATATAGATTGAATTTATCCCAGAAGTATTGACACTATTCTCCTGGTTAGGGAGATTGATCAATACGATTGCGCTTGACGCGACTGCAATTACGACTATAGTTGCAATTACGGTTACCTTTGTACCCTGTGTATCCACAGAGATCCCTCCAAATACTGGACCAATATATGCATCGATTCATCTTTACCTTTACCATCCGCGTAGTCTGTGAAGGATCATAACATATGTAGGCCATTGTCTGCCTTTCTCCCAGTGAAGATGAGGTATCCTAGATTCTCAAAGCCACCATTAGTTGTCAGGGTCGCAGTCTTACGTAATCGCATCAATCTCATCATTTTCCGTCTTACTGCACCATTGATGATCATATGATAGACCATCTTCGACATAGCTTTTGCCGTACCTGAACGCCCTTGGGTAACCACCAAGACATCGTCGTAGGTTTCAGTTACCTCTACATTCTTGAGATCAGTTCTCTCAAAGATTTCTTTCCACTGATCAATATCAAGGATGGACACATTGACCCCAAGAAGGGTTGACATTGTGTATCTGAACTCATCCAACACCTTTTGGTCCACCCCTTTCTTGACAAAGAGATCCAATGTACCAACAAGTCCGCCTGGTTTGACGACTCTCATGAGCTCCTGCAATATTTGTTCTTTATCTGGGAGAAGAGCGACTATTGCAACTCCATAGACTGCATCAAATGAATTGGCTTCGAAAGGAAGCTTCGTCGCATCTGCCACTTCAAAATGGGCGTTGGGCAATCCTAGTTTTTGCGCGCGCTCATTTGCCTTCGAAACGAGAACCTCTGAGATGTCTATCCCTGTCACATCACATCCGTACTCTCTTGCAACCATACAGCTAGCAAATCCAGCTGCACAACCTACCTCAAGGACTCGATATCCCCTATCATGAGGCATGTGCAAACGTTCTAACAACTTTAGGGTTCCTTCAAATCCACCAATATAGGGCGAATCGAAAGAGCCGATATAACCTAGGAAGTCATAGATTCCAAGCTCGGCGACTTCCTTTCTACTAAGTTTCCTTGTCATCATAATACCTTCGAAATTCGATTTCGACTCGAATTCTATTACACATCAGTTGCTTATTATATTTTCGATTCCGACTCGAATTCGAAGAGATTATATGAGAATATACATCTACAACTATTAGAATGAGAAAATCAAAGGCCAAGGAGCGTATCCTTCAGACGGCAGAAGATGCAATACGAGAGAAAGGCTATTCCAATCTCAATGTAAACGACATCGCATACTTAGCGAAAGTAAGCATTGGTACCTTGTACTATCACTTTCCAAATGGGAAAATCTCGATGCTTGCAGAGATTCTCACAAGGATGCAGCAAAGAGCATTCGAAACCACAGGACATATGCTTGACAGTAAGGATCTTACGCAAGGAGGGAGCTTTGATGAGATTCTTGGCAATCTATTGATGCTTGTAATTCAGCAACGTCGTAAAGATAGACAGCTTCTTGCTGCTGTTCAAATCGAGATGCTTGCAGAGCTAGATCAATACAAAGATGTCGTTGAGTCATTCGAATCCCATGTGATGATGCAGCAGGGTTGGAGGATCTTCGTAGAATTCATTGGAAACCTCTCCAAGAAATTCCCTGATCAAGCAATAAACATTGAAGGTCATGAAACACAAATCGAA
>JAEORN010000027.1 GCA_016840825.1 Candidatus Thorarchaeota archaeon
AACCTTTTGACGATAGCCCTTGGTAGTGTATACTCGTATAGTCTTCATCTTGCGCATGAAGCTTCTCGCTAATTCACTCACTTCGTCTACAGGCCAGAACTCATACCCTGAAGAGCCTCGCTCAAATAGAACAAGGTCATCCATCTTATGTTTTCCAGGGAAGTAGGGTACAGAGTGTCTGTTGGGATAATCAATGTAGATATTCTTTGGATCTATTCCAGATTCTTCAGCAATCTCATTCTCGATGTTGAACAGGCCATCTGCTGTTTTCAGTTTGGTCAGAAAAGAATCACTTGAAATCGAACGTGCACTTGCTAATTTAATCAGGTTCCGTTTTCTGTAATCGATAAAAAGGCGATTTGCAGTTACCATACCTTCAGGGTCATCTGATTTTACTGAAAGTAGGATATCATGAGATGTAAGATCATCACTTAGCAAGAATGAATTCAAGTCATCTCCAGGGAATGGAATCAACCTTGAACCGGTTTCATCAAGTATCCTCAAGAGCATTAATTCAGCAGCTCTCACAGTCTTGTGATAATAGACTGCGTCAAACATATTCAAACTAGCACTCAAATATGATTCCAGAGTATAGAGTGCACCACGTTCAAAGGCAATCTTATTCTTGGCAATTCGAGTGGCACCAAAAAGACGCCTGAATTCCAATTGAGCGTACTCCACTCCTGCAAAGTATGCATCTCGTTCTAGATTATCAATTAATTCAGGGTTTATTGGAGTCGTGAGTAGATCAATGCGGATTCCTTTAATGGGAACTCCTTTCGTCAATAATTCCTGAACTTCTGATACACTATACTTACTACCCTCAAGTATCTCTGCAATTGGATCGGATCCTGCGATTAATGCTGACATCTTCTTCCTGTCAATTCCGCGAGTTGAAAGATACTCATCCATTACATTGGCCCATGGACCAAAAGAAAGCATATGCATCATTGTTGCCAATCGGGCTTTTTCAACCTCCTCTAGGTCACCTCCAAGATACTCTACAAATATCTGCGTTACATGCATGACTCCGAACATTCGCCCCATAAGGGATGTTTCTACTCCTGGAAATACTAGGTGGGTTCCTGCAGGAGATTTGATATATCGAAGCCGCTGAGCTAATCGAAGATCAACGATTCTCTGTTCAAGCTCGGTTAGGCCGAGATACCCGTGCAGGGGATCTTTTATTTGCAGAGTAAATAGGAAATCTTTCATTGGCATCGGTAACCCATACGTACGTATTAACTCCTTAATAGCTTGACTATTGTGAATTACTAGAAACTGGAGAAGCGTGAATCATTACCTTATTCAGGAAATCATGTATCATGAGATTATGATTCGGATCAGGACAGTCTATCTCTTTGCGTTGCTACTAGTGAGCAGCTCATTGATAACCTGTACATCTTCCCAGACAATTATCAGAGACTTTAGTGTTGCTCAGGATGATCTGAGGAGAATCTACGGTGAAGATATCTCTGCGAATATCTTCAGAGCTGTGACTGCTAGCAGTTATTTGAACCTGATCATTGAATTGACAGAGAATGGGTCAAGACCAACTGATTCCGAGAACAACCGTCTTGCAAGGAGCTGGATCGCTCAGGAACTTGATGCAGTATCAAACGGCAGAATAGAGGTTTCATTTCTCGGAGCGCACCAATCAGTTGTTGGAAAGTTGCCAGGATATCTTGGTACTGGACCAGTTGTGATGGTGGGGGGACACTATGATTCAGTGGCAGCAGCGCCAGGAGCTAATGATGATGCAACAGGAGTTGCAGCAGCCATTGAATTAGCTAGGGTAATGTCGAGATATGAATGGCCTTTGGATATTTACTTCTGTGCTTGGAATGCTGAGGAAATTGGCTTGATTGGAAGTCGCGAAGTAGCCAAGATATTCGATGAGTGGAACATCGATATTCTTGCGTACTGGAACATTGACATGCTTCTGGTTGAGAATATTGATGCCCCTCCTGATGAAAGGGTGTTACTTGGCTGTTCCGGAGGGGCAATGAATTATGGAATGATTACTGATTATATGAGTATCACCTATGGGAAGAATCTCATTAAATCAGTTGAAGGAACTGAGCTCTCAGCTTGGAGCCGTTCTGATCACGCATCATTTCTGGCTGAAGGCTTTCATAGTGTGCTCTTTGCGTTTGAATCCGGATCGTCTAGAGATTCCGCATATCATGGCTCGAGTGATACATGGGATAATCCACTCTACAACTATACTGTCGCAGTAGACACAGTTGCGTCAATTGGTGCCAGCATGGCATATGTCCTATCAAGAGCACATGAACAACCTATGAATAAGAACTTCTCAGGACTCGTGAGAAGCGGTCGGCCATATACAACATACATTCCTATTACAGTGCCTACATCAGTAGTTGTCGATGGATCCTGGAGTGGTGGAGGATTCACACTCCAACTGATCTCATCTCAAGGTGAGATTTTGAAAACAATTGCGGTAAATGAAACATCTGGTGATGAGATGATCTTGAATCAGACACTATCAGAATTTGGGATTGCGTCTCTATCTCTGTCACGGGATGATGATAGTGCTGCGAGATTCAATTTTCAGATTCAATACGAAACAGACCTCAATATGGATGGTATACTAGATAGGCATCAATTCTGGATCGATGACTCTGAATTTGAATTGGACGATGATGAAGATTCCCTAAGCAACGCTTTGGAAACGATAATTGGGACTTCGTCTGCATCCCCAGATACTGATTCTGATAATCTCCCAGACTATTGGGAGTATACTTTCGGTACCGATCCAACCAGATTTGATGCTAATGACGACCCAGATAATGATAGGCTGGACAATCTCGCCGAGTATGAATCGGGGACCAATCCTAAACTCGCAGATAGCGACGGAGATACAATGATTGACTCATGGGAAGTCATGAATGGAACGGACCCGTTGACTCATGATGCATCTCTTGACCCGGATAATGACTCATTGTCAAACCTTGAAGAATATCTAGCAGGAACATTTCCGTTCTCAAATGATTCTGATAATGATTCAATGCCTGATGCATATGAGGTGATGAATCATCTTGATCCAACACGGGATGATGCTTCACTAGATGCAGATGAGGATCATCTAACGAATCTCGAGGAATATCTTATTGGTACGAATCCCCAAAGTGCTGATTCGGATCGAGACCTCATGCCCGATTCGTTTGAGGTCGAGTACGGTTTGGATCCATTAGTTGATGACTCGATGCAAGATCTGGATGGGGATGGTATCAGCAATCTAGATGAGTACTTGCAAGGAACAAATCCTAGGGTAGATTCTGTTATGCAAATCATAGCACTGGCTACAGCATTGATTCTTGGTATCACATTACTAGCATGGTTAGTAGCAGTAAGAAAAACAGAGTGAAAAATAAAGAAGATATGGGCGCTATCGCCCATTATCTTGATATTATGTAAAAGTTCTCATTATTATGTCCCATCGATGCTGGACATAGTCTTGCAGTTCCTGAATCTTCTTCTCATCCTTTGTTGGTCTGAACAAATGTGAGAAGCGTCCTTGTAGCTTTAGGAACTCCTCTATTGGCTTTCGCTTCTCCGGATCTTGGAATCTTTTACTCTCTCGGCCCAGTGTGAATTCTTCACCTATACGTTCCCATTGAATCCAGTATCCGGTTTCCACTGCAAGCTTGCCGACTTCAACTCCCAACTCTACAGGATAATTCCAAGCTTGTGGACAAGGTAGAAAGATGTGAATGAACTTTGGTCCCTCGATCTCCTTTGCTTTCATGAATTTCTCATATAGATCTCGTGGATAGGCCGTATTTGCAGTAGCTTGATACGCTGGTTCATGAGCGGCAACTATGAGATCCAACATCTTCTCAGGCTCAGTCTTACCAAACCAAGTAGTAGTAGTTGAAGCGTGAAGAGGTGTTGCACCAGAGCGCTGAGTCCCTGTGTTGCTGTAGACCTGATTATTATAGCAAACGTAGAGGAAGTCAGTTCGTCTCTCAAATGCTCCGCTTAATGCCTGAATACCGATATCAAACGTACCACCATCTCCGGCCCAGACCATGACAGTCGTCTTGTTATTCCCTTTCGCTTTGAGCGCTGCGCGAACTCCCGAAGCTGTTGCCGCTGCCGCCATAAATGCGGTATTGAGAACTGGAATTGCTAGACCTGACTTTGGCCAGAGTGACTGAACAACGCTGGTACAGCATGCAGGGACTACTTGAATCACATCACCTTCGAGGGCTTTGTGAGCATGACGTAGTGCGACCATATCCTGACAACCTGCGCATGCAGCATTTCCCTTCAACACATATTCCTTCAATGGCATATCTTTCGTTGCTACCATTCTGATCACTCCTTCAATGCGTGCCATGTTTCTTCGGCACCAGTCTCTCCTTTCTCAACAGCTTTCACTGTGTCGAGAATAACTGCTTTGATATCACTCACAGTCATATCTCGACCGCCTAGGCCTCCGATATAGCTCTTGACAATCGGACGATGCTTGGTTTCGAACAGGACGGAACGAATCTCGCTTGCCACGTGGCCACCAAATCCATAGGAAACCCCTCTATCGAAGGCAGCTATTCCTTTTACTTTTGCACCCAGTTCGCGAATCTTTTCCACCGGGAAGGGACGAATCATCCTCATTCTAGCGTTTCCGACCTTGTAGCCTTCCTCTCGAAGTTCATCTATGGCGTCAATTGCTTCAGCACCCATAGAGCCTTGAGAAGTGAAGATTACCTCAGCATCATCACACTTGTAGCAGTCAATGGGACCACCAAAGTACTTCCCAAAGAGCTTCTTGTACTCCTGTTCGACTTCCTCATAGACTTCACCAGCCTTCTTCCCTGCTACATGCATTTCATACCTGAATTCCTGATAGTACTCAGGAAACACGATGTTACCATGCGAAACGGGATTCTTTGGGTCCATCTTCCAATGTGGTGGAGAATATGGCGGAAGGAATTTGTCTACCTCCTCAGGCTCTAGATAATCATAGGGTTGGACTGTATGGCTCAATACGAAACCATCAGCGTTCACCATCACGGGTAGAAGTATACGCTCATCTTCTGCAAGCTTGAAGGCTTGGATGATCGTGTGATAGAATTCATCAACGCTCGCCACATAGAATTGAATCCAGCCAGTGTCACGCTGAGACATTGCATCATCATGTGTGACATGAATGTTCCAACTCGGTGATACAGACCGATTGATATTTGCCAGCACTATTGGCAATCGTGCAGCCGTCGCCCAGTGTAAAGCCTCATGCATGAGTAACAGCCCATTTGATGAAGTCGCAGTAAACGCTCTAGCTCCTGTTGAACTAGCACCAATACATGCGAACATCGCTGAATGTTCTGATTCAACACGAATAAACTGACCAGGCCATAAGCCCTTCTCATTCAGTAGAGCGACTTGTTCAGGAACAGTTGTAGCTGGAGTAATAGGATATGCTGCGACGACTTCGACCCTTGCAGACATGACTGCTCGAGCAGCCGCATAATTCGCACTCATCAGTTCTGTCTTCATTCTCAACCCTCCGCAGAAGAAACAGGTAATGGTGTATCTTCTCCTGTCCTTACCATCTTGATACATTTCGGTGGGCACACCTGAGCACAAATCCCACAGCCCTTGCAGTAGTCCTTGTCAATGTGAGGCGTACCATCTTCATCAACTGATATGACAGCTTCAGGGCAGTGAAGCCAGCATGTTCTACATCGGTTACAATTTTCGTAATCGATCTCCGGTTCGAATATTCGCCAGCTACCAGTCTTGCCAGTAGCTCCAATAGACGGTTTGGAGTAAGAAGTAGTAGGCATCTCGCTTATTCCCTTAGGCTCTGTATTTACTTCATTGACCACAAGCAACACGTCCGTGCGAGCTTAGACAAGTTGGGCTCACGAAACGAGTAAGATAAGCCTTATGATGTAGTTACTCATTCCGGAAGTGGGGTCAAGAATGGTAGACTTCAGCGTTGCACTCGTCCAAATGCCCTGTAAAGAAGGGAATAGAGAAGATAACTTCAACTACGCAAAAGAGATGCTCGTAGGACATACGACACAAACTGCAGCCGAGTTTATTCTCTTTCCAGAATTGTTTGCGATAGGTTTCCGATATTCAGATTATGAGAATCTTGGACCAGGTATGCCTGGAAAAACCACAGAGTTTCTACAGGAGATAGCTGAAGAATATTCAGCCTATGTCGCAGCGACTGATATCGAGAGCGCTGGAACGAAGTATTACAATAAATTGGTCCTAGTCAATCCAAAAGGAAAAGTGATTGCATCCTATCGAAAGATGCATCCTTTTCAGAATGAGAAGGAAGTATTCCAAGGAGGAGATATTGCAGTTATCGTCGAATCAGGGAAGATCAAGGTTGGACTACAGATATGCTATGATGTCAGGTTCCCTGAGCTCTCAAGAACTCTTGCCGCGAACGGAGCTGAACTCCTTTTGATTCCAGCTGCCTTTCCCGACCCTCGAGCTGTTCATTGGGATAGTCTTGTTCAAGCACGAGCAATCGAGAATCAAGTCTATGTTGCTGCGACGAATAGAGTTGGGTGGGGATTCGATAGCAAGACGTACTTTGGTCATAGTCAGTTCATTGATCCTTGGGGAGTTCGGTCAACCAGGATTAATAGCGATATCTCTGTTTTCAATAATAGGGGTGATACTTCAATGATACAGGAGGTTAGAGAGCAAATAACCTGCTGGCAAGATCGAGTACCAAGTCATTATGACTCAATAGAGTTTCATAAGGAATAGAACACAACCGTTAAGTGAATAGAGTAAAGCCCACAAACCAGAACGAGTGGTATCAATGAGTGACGATATGTCTGAAATGGTCAAGAACTCTGTAAAGAACTGGTTCTCAAATGAAGGGATAAAGGTTGAAAGCATCTCAAATCCTCGAGCAGAGTTTCTTTTCAAAGTGAAATACATGAGATTCTTCTTTACAGTTGTCAGACCGAATGAGCAACGCTACCTGCAGGTCGAATCGCAAGTAATGATATCGCCTCAGCATCTACAGGTCTTGACTCCTGAGAAGATGAAACAATTTCAGATGGAAGCGCTCAAGTTCAGTTTTCAACAAGGAATCACTCTAGGTTTCATCCAACCACGACCGGGTCAACAACAAGGCCCAAAGCCTCCGGGACCAGGATTCGTCATCTCTGATAGGCTTTATGACGATGCCTTCTCCGACGATAGACTTTGGCAGATAATGCGGAGGGTACATGGCGCAGTCGATATGGTCATTGCAATTCTAAATGAGATTGTAGGTAGTCCAGCGGTCACTCCTCCAACAGATGATGCAGGACCTTCCTACTATACATGACAAATAGGCATAAAGTCCCTTTCCTATAATAATTGATAGTTCATCATAGGATAGAATATCTATATTTGACCCTTATTCATAAATGCTTAGT
>JAEORN010000028.1 GCA_016840825.1 Candidatus Thorarchaeota archaeon
AATAGGACGTAATAGGGTGGTCGCTTCCTAGAGTTTGGCCACAACAAGTCCACTGGTAGTAGATAAGCTGATTGCCTATATCATAGGCTATTGATGGGGTTGCATCGATTTTCTTCAAATCACTTACCAAATCTTTTACTGTATACTTTTTCCTTTTTTGGAAGCTCACCTCAACATCACCCTTCTATAAATTATCATCATTCTTACAAATAAATTCAATCGAGATGAACCCTTTTCATCAAGTTAGATATTGATCTCTTCTAATCTCATCAGGTGATTTAACTGAGGAGTGGGTTGTACCAAACGATAGAGGAATCCCCCTTAGTACCGCATTTGCAACTCTTCGGTCAAGGAGCATATAGAAGTATCCGCCAATGGGATCAGTCAGCTTCTCTGTAGCCAAAGGGCGACTACCTTTCCGTACGATGAATACCGCGATTCGCATCCCCTTTGAATTCAGATCTGAGCTATAATCAAAGTATTCTAACACAAAACCCAATCCAATGATAATGCCAAACCCAGCGAGTAGTACTACTAGAATATCAGAGAGGAAGCTTCCGATGTTGAAGAAATCTTGAAACTGATAGTAAATAATATAGTAAAAAACAAGCAAGACCAATGATAGAAGGACTGCAAGCTGTATAAATCGCTTTGAAAGCTTGATTTCATTTCTTTCTTCATTATGGGCTTCTTTCATTGAAATTGTATACACCACAGCACCTAGTCCCAAGGAAAGGAGCGCTGAGAAAGCGACTATTATTTTCGCAGTATCAATTCCAATTGATTCGAGCACAAATTGGTCAATTGGCGATATTGAATCCGATAGATAAAAGGAGCTGGTTATCACTCCTCCTACAATTGCTACTGTTAGTGATAAACTCATTAACCCGACCACAAGCATAGGCCAGAATACCATCCAAGGATCGACACGTTGCTCCCATATAGCAGCTTGATTTGAATCCATTTCTGTCAAGAAACTCCACCTTTTGATTCTTAATTTGAAAACATATCAACATTTTCTGCTTCAGATGCCTCCTAGAAAGGAAGACCCCAAAGTAACCACTCAGGTATAGGAAGAAAGAATCTGAAGTAAATGAGAAGAATCAGAGCACTGATTGATACAAATACTAACGCCCAATCACGTTTCCTAAATGTTAGGGTTTCCATATATGTTCGCTTTTCTGATGCGCCAAAACCTCGAGACTCCATACTTTCTGCTATGGAAAGAGCACGTCGGATTGATACTATGATCAGTGGAACTATAATTGGAACGATATTTCTAATTCGAGTCAAAATATTGCCTTTGTCAAGTTCGACGCCTCTGGCTCTTTGAGCATCCATGATTGCATATGCTTCCTGTCCAAGAGTTGGTACATACCTCATTGCCATACTCATTGCAAAGGCAAACTCAAATCGTACTCTCATCTGAATCAGAGCTTGGGATAACTCATCTGGATGAACGGTCAGGAAGAACAATGAGAATGAGGTCATTAAAGCCACTAGTCGAAGCGAAAGTCCTATGGAGTGTGAGAATGGATATTCAACAGTAGAAAGAAGCGTGTTGAAAATGATAATGAAGAGAAGAAGGGGCATCAAGCCTTTCATACTCTTTGTCCATCGCCTTAGTGACTTTGCTGCGGCTATAAAGGGGATCAGGATGATTATTACAATCAATATGGGTAGAATATCACTAAACATCAATGATATTCCTGCAAAGCAGATCGATAGCACTAATTTTGCGCGAGGGTCGAGTCTGTGAATAATCGAGTCCTGACGGGTATACTGGAAAACCTCAAGGAATGACATTCAATTCCCTCCGATCAGTGCAGCAATCGTATCCTCAAGTTCCTTGATACGTGTGAGTCTGGTAGATACCTCTGAGAAACGAGTATTCAACGCTCGACAAGCTTGAGTCAATTCAGGAGGTGTCAATGAGCACATTTCAAGCACTTCGTCATTGGTTAGAACAGATTCAGTTGGCCCATCTGCGACTATCTTCCCATTGGCCATGGCAATGGTCCGAGGAAAGTGCTCAATAACAAATTCTATGTCATGAGTGACACAAATGACTGCACATCCACTCTTATTCAAGTCCAGAAGCATTTCTGAGAGATTTCTCTTTTGTCGAGCATCTTGACCAATTGTAGGTTCATCTAATGCAAGAACGCGTGGTTCAATCGCAAGGACTGATGCCAAAGCAACTCGTTTTCTCTCACCACCTGATAGAGAGAAGGGAGACCTATCACTCAGACCATCTAATCCAAGGAGTGTGAGTGTTTTCGAACATCGTTGCAAAGCTTCTTCATGGCTATATCCAATATTCCGAAGACCAAATGTTATCTCCTTTTCAACAGTGTCAAGGAATAGCTGATGATCAGGATTCTGCCAAACCAACCCGACAATTCGAGCTATCTCAGCTACGGACATCTTGTTAGTATTTCGTCCATCTACAAAGACTTGTCCTTTTTGGGGGCGCAAGAGACCATTCATATGTTTCACGAGAGTTGTCTTACCAGCACCGTTTGCACCCATTATTGCTACACGTTCAGATGCGTCAATTTGCACAGAAATGCCTTGCAAAGCGGTGTAGATGCCATCATATGCAAAATGAACGTCATCTACAAGTATCATCAACCTTTCACTCCCTGAACAAGCTCTGCAAGCTCATCTCCAGTTAAAGGAACCTCACCAAGGTCTATGCCTTGATTCATCAGACGCTTGTAGACTTCTGTCGCTTTTGGTATTCCTACTCCGATTTCCTCGCAAAGATTTGATGCAAGCACCTCGCGCGGTGGACCATCTGCAACAATACCCCCATCATTCATGAGGATAATTCTGGATGCGTTTCTTGATACAAGGTCAAGTCTGTGTTCAACTAGGACTATTGTCATACCTTCGCGATTCAAATCAGCAAGAACAGATAACAATGCTTCAGCACTCTTTGGATCAAGATTCGACGTAGGCTCATCGGCAACCAGTATCTTGGGTTCAAGAGAGAGAGTTGCAGCCATAGCAACCATCTGTTGCTGTCCTCCTGACATTTCATGAGGGTGCTTCTCTCGAAGATGCTCAAGATTCAGAGTGTGAATCAATTTCTCAACACGTTCTCGAATCTTAGATGGCTCGATTCCAAGGTTCTCTGGACCAAAAGCAATCTCTTTTGCAACGTTAAGAGTGACCAACTGATTTGCAGGGTTCTGAAACATTAACCCTGCGATAGGAGCTAAATCTGCGACTTTACACTCTCGTGTGTCTTTGCCATCAACATAGACATGACCAGCAATATAGCCTCGATGGAACTGAGGGACCAGCCCATTGATTGCACGACATAATGTAGTTTTTCCGCAACCTGAGGGGCCAGTCACGACGATGTATTCACCATATTCAATAGATAGGTTGATTCTTCTTAGTGCTAGAGTTTCAGTTCCTAGATATTTGAAACTGAAATCTGAGAAATTAACAAGCACCATCGACGACATCAACCTCTTTGATCAGTAGGACCCTTGTTTTGTTCTAATATCTTCTTAATTAGTTCGACTGACTTTTCTAGTGCTTGCTTTCTATTTCTTGTGCCATTGGCTCCTGCAGCATTTGGATGACCGCCACCTTTGCCATCAATGATTTCCCCCAATGGCTCCATTATGTCTTTGCCAAGATTAATTCCAGTTTCTTTATAGAATTCCTGGGTGCTTCGAGCACTAATCCTGACTACATCCTTTGATGGTTTTCCTCCAACTATTGCTACATCCGCGCCTAGGTCAATTATCCCTCTACAAGCGCTGGCCTCATAGGCACCTATCTTGGCGGTAACGATAACCCAATCATCAATTGTATGTATATTGAGTCGTGATGCCGCCTTTAGCCTAGCAATGCGTTCAGATCGGTCAGCCTTAATGGTAAGTGATTGGATACAAGCATCATAATCGGCTCCTGATTCTAGCATCGTCAAGGCGGCTTGCAGAGTGGAAGGCCCAACATAATAGAATCTTCTTGTATCAAATATCATTCCAGTTAGGAGAAGATTTGCGGTATTGGAATTCATTGCAACCCCTAGCTCAGAGAACAGATCGGCAAGTACTTCGCAAGTAGATGACGCGTCTGAGTTTAGAAGGGTGTGTTCTGCAATCTCATAGACTTCCGGATTGATTTCATGATGGTCAATGATAAGAACTTTTGATGGATCTGATACATACTTGCCAAAATCATTACCAAGTTGAAGAGAGCTGTTTGTATCCAATACAACAATGAGGTCAAAGTTATCTTCAAGGTGCTCGTGGATCTGCAGATCCGGAGCAAATGACACTAAGACTTGTTTAGATAGTCTGCTAACATCATCACAAGCAAGTGTTACTTTTCCATCTGGATTGATTGAAGTATATAATCGGTGAAAAGCAATCATTGAGCATATTGCATCAGGATCAGCATTATGATGACCAAGGATGAGGATATTCTCTCCTGAGGTAAGTAATGCCCTAATATCCACCCTCATTTCATCTCCTTCAATCGTGCTTCTAGCCATTCTGAGGCGTATATTAAAGCCTTCTCGATGATGGATTCCAGATCATGACCAGTATCGTACTTTTGAATGATTTCAATGTCAATGGTCAAATCAAGCTCCTTCTCTAGCTCTAATGTGCAGCTAATTGAAAGGTCATCAATGCTTTTACTGGGAATTTCGTTCAAGATAAAATTAGTAATTTCTCTTTCACACTCTTCTGTCAAAGTACCAATTTCATCTTCATCTATATCCGGAAGACCAATATCGACTACAGTTTTCATCTTACTCACTGCAGTGTAAGATTTCTTTTAGAGAGCTCAATTTGAATCTGATTCTCTAATTCCTTATCTTTAGCCTCTTGTTTTTCTAGCTTAGTTCTAACAGATTTAATTAGGCTTTCAAGAGTGACCTTTCGATCTTCAAGATCAGACGTGATATTTGCTTTATCAACTTGGAACATCACATTGCCCACAGCTTTGTATGTGGTAACGTCATCAGGATGTTTCTTCAGCTCCTCAAGGGTCAACTGAATCTCATTAAGCTCCTGTTGCCTAACCGCAAGCTGATTTCGGAATACCTCCACTTGTTGACGGATATTCTGCCATTCACGAATCTTGTTTTCTAACTCTGGTGTGATTTGTTGAGCCATAAATATAACCACCATCTAGATTTGGTGCGCCTTCACTACGCGCCAGATAGTTTTGACTTAAGGGTTTTGGCCTGTGACAGAATCCATTGCTCCTAGACTTCCTGAAATCCATGCAAGATACGAATTCATAGCGGCTCTTAAGGCTGTAAGGTCATCTGCTTCTATAGTGATGATCAGAGCGTCATGTTTTCTGGTGAGAGTAACTCTTGCTCTATCGGAAGGAACTGAAAGAGTTTCGGGTTTTAATGCCTTAAGCAGGATTTCTGCAAGTTCTGAATTTTCCATATCAATCTCCAGTATTGATGTACAAGACTGATTTCTTTCAGAGCTCATTGGAAACCTTCCTAATATCTACAATGCGTATTTTTGGACCGATTTCGACCAGATCTTGAGAATGATAGGTAGTCCAATGAATCTTCCTGTCAGATTCGGAGAACAACATAGTTGAGATTCCAGATTCAAGAGCACTCAACTCAGATTCATCGCTGATGACTTTGAACTGTACATTCATTAAACTTGCCAAGTATTTTACTAGTGCTATCGTACTCGATTGAGCACCTTCTTTCACGCAAATTGAAGCCAAATCTTTGATCCTTATCCGCGAATCAATCTGCATTTCTCTTCGTAGTAAAGCGCTTTCAACAACCAATTCATACTGCTCTACTCCCTGTGCGTCTAATATTGAAATGGTACCAGGATTGCCCTTGTAGGTCGAAACTATCATCGCACCTGTAGCATCAGATTGCCTAATCCGCGATATTAGTTCCGGTAAGCTCATTCCGCCGCGATTGAATCTTATACTCTCTGGGATGACTGATTGCAGGTCACGTGTAAAAGTTCTGACTCTGTTAGCTGTTCTACGAGAGGTCGTTATCAATATTGAAGGCACTATTCTTCGCTCATCTATTCATCATCAGGAGAGATGAGTTCTTCGTCGAGGTCGTCTTCTGCATCGACTGCTTCGATTTCGGGCTCGATGTTTGGTAGGAATTCAAGTTCCTCCAGATCTTCCTCGTCCCTTAATGCCAAGAAATCGCCAGCAACACGTTGTGCAATTGCGCGTTTTGCTGCTTTTCCTGCATCTGTATATGGCACGTAAGCTCCACCTGCGAACAGAAGATCACACTTGGTGCATTTCCATAGACCAGCAGCTTTTCTCTTCAGCGCCCTTGTAGCACAAGCTGGACATCGATGTGGCTCGTTTCTCTTCTTCTCGATATCCAATACTCTTCTCCTAAGCTTTGCACCATAACGTGCTCCGAAACGTCCTGTGCTTCCAACTTTCTTGGTTCTTGCCATATTACTGGTCTCCAACGATTCCAATGCAATATAATTCAAAGGGCACTGATGGAATCTACCAGTCGCCCTTCGGTTCTGCTTATTAGCCTTATGTTCGGTTCGTTTAAAGGAGAAGTGGCGGGATAACCCCGCTCACGCATCATTCTATTTTACCGATTTGACAGCCTCTTTGATTGCTGCGAGGATCTCATGTGATTTCTCAACTGCGATTTCCATTGATCGATCAATCTCATCCAGACTGATTGGACCGACACCACCGCCTTTCTGCATGGCGGTCATGTTCTCATTTTCATCAACAGCAATAGTTAGTCGAGTGTCTTGTACCATTTCCTCCTTCAGGATGGGGTCAACGACTAGGTATTTGCCTATCTTCGTAATTGTGACTTCCACTGCAGTATTCACCAAAGGAACAGATAACATATTGCCAGTTTCCACAAGTTCCTTATTTTCGTACTTCAGTTCAGGAAATCTTGTAGTAGCTAATGCGGCATTGACTGCAATTGATGATGCATCAATTAGATTTCCATCGTATTCTAGAGGATAGACATCCGCAAACACGGTATAGACATACTTACCCTCTTCTATACAGAGTTTCTTAGTATCGACGGTTTCAGACTCTCTAACACCTCTGTCAACTACTCTTGCAAGCTCGATGGCATCTTCTCTTGGAGGACCAAGATCGAATAGTGGTGATGCCATAGGAGACATCTCCGCAGTGACCATTACAAAGCCTTCATCTTGAGAATCAGGGAATGGTTCGCCAGGGAGTACCTTGACACCTGCGACGACACTGGTATCGCCCAACTTGACAAGTGCAGAACCCTCTGCCTTGGCTGGAACGACATCAACATTTACCTCAATAGGACGAAACTCCTCAAGAGCTCGACCATCTACTCTTTCACCTTTACTTAGTAGGTCGCGAATGAATTCACGATCAATATGACTGATTACTTCAGAACTCCAATCTCCCATTCTTAATCATCTCCTGGAATATCAGCTTCGCCGAGGTCGTGTTCAAGATCATCATCATAGTCTTCATCATCTACGTCATCCTCGTCATCTTCGTCTTCATCTTCATCGGACCCACTTCCAGCATAGGCTTCTTTGAGTGCGTCTTTCTGAACCTCGTGCAAGTACTTGCAGGAGCTAATTCCCATTTGCAAAGCTTCCATAATTTCTTCACGAGTGAAAGAGCCATCTTGTTGTAGGAGCACTATCTCCTCGGTTTGTGGAATAATTGCCATAGGAATGTCGCCTTGTCCGTATTTATCCTCCTCATCACCGAGGTCGACAAGCAACTGTCCATCGGCTTTTCCCACGGCTACAGCAGGAACGAGGCTTCTCATTGGGATGCCTGCATCAGCAAGTGCAAGAGATGCTGCATTTATTGCAGCACAGCGAGTCCCACCATCAGCTTGAATCACAGTGACAAATACATCGATCACAGCCTTTGGAAATTCTTCTAAGAAGATTACAGGACTCAGGGCATTCGCGATTACCATCGAAATTTCCTTTTCTCGACGGGATGGTGCAGGTCTCTTTCTATCAGGCACCGAAAATGTTGTCATTCTATACACAACCCGTAGGTATGCTCTGTCATTTAGTGTTAAGTGACGTGGATGCAACTCACGGGGACCATAGACAGCAGCAATGATGTAGGTCTTTCCTTGTCTGATTGATGCAGACCCATCAGCTTGCTTTAGAACTCCCACCTTCATCTCTACAGGTCTAAGTTCATCTATTCTTCTTCCATCAACTCTTAGACCTTCAGCATTGATGAGATTGTCGGGTTTTGTTTCCGGACTCATTCTTCATTCACTTCCTTGGATTCAACTTCATTCTCAACTTCTTCATCGTCAGTTGGTGCTTCTTCATCTACTTCCTCAAATTCCTCTGGTTCAGGTGCAAGTTCAGGCTCACCAGGTTCTGACGCGTCTTCAATTTGCTCTTCTTCAGCTTCAGGTTCAAAATCTTCTTCAGCTTCAGACATAGGTTCATCTTCATCTATAATGATTTCTTCATCTTCATCGAATTCTGCTTCTTCAAACCTATCATCATCCTCAGCAGAGTCCTTCAACTCAGCCAGCTCATTCTTCAGCATCTCATTAACACGATCTGTGAGCTTTGATGTATGAGCTTCGGCTTCTATCATCTTGAAGGCCTTAACTGCCAATCTCTGACGCTCCACATCATGAGACCGAATCCAGATGACGCCATTCTGACCAACAAAGGTTTGAATTCGAAGCAAGTCTTTGATCATGTTGATCATTGACCCTCTTCTTCCAATCACTCGAGGAATCTTTGCAGGGCTGATTTTTACTAACATTCCCCCGTCTAACTTCCTTAGACCTCTTCCTTTCATAGAGAGGAATGGACCTGTATTTCGGTCAAATGCAGTTACTTCAGCTGCTACAACATCTCCAATGTCCATGTATCTGGAGATATCATCATCATAGGGGCGCCTCAAAGCGTTATTTGCATGTAGTGAGGCGATATAGGGTCCGCCTATGTCAATCTTCCAGTTATTTCCAGCAACAATTGTTATTGTTCCAATTACAAAATCCCCTTCACGCGGAATATAGACACCTTGGAGGGGGACTACTTTTACGGTATTCCCTCTTAATTCAGCTAGTCCCACAACAGCAGAGAAGACTTTGCCCTCTTTTTCATAGGTCCCCATTGAGGACCTATACCTGCCATCTGCGAGTAGCTGACCGGGTATAACGATTTCTCTTTTTGAAAAGAATACAGCCAATTTTTCTTTTCCCTCATTTTATTTTCTTAATTACATATGCGATCATGAATTACTGACAGTAATGCTGCTACTAGCGGACCATGTCTAATCTTATCTGGCCCTTTGTCAGCTTGTTGAGCTCGTCATAGAGCTCTTGCCTCTTGGAGGCGGGTATTTCTACAAGACCTGTCCAGGATCCGTCTTGTTCCCAAGTATCAGTCTTAATTACTCCGGCTGTAGCAACCATATTATACCCTTTTCCAGCGAATGATGCTGGAATTGTCACTTTGATCTTGACGCTTTCAAAGGATATGGGGATAATGACTCTAAGTGCCTTAACGATAGTTGGCACCTGTTCTTCTACACTGATAAATGGATCAACTCTTACTTTAGCTTCCTCCATAGCCTGACGAACACGATCAGGTGGATGAGGATGCCCAGTTTGGGGATTCATCGCTCTTTTTGAAATATCATTAATGATAGCTTCGGTTTTCTCTGCTGTCATTTGTTGTCGCTGTTCATGAGTTAGACGAAATTCTCCATGCTTAATGATTTCTGGAGCGATGTCAAAAATGTCAGAAGATCCAAATGAGTCTTGAATAAGGATTTCTGTAGCATGCTCTCCTCTTCGTGCGTCTTCATATACATTATAGCTTTTCAATATATCCTGAAGAGGGATCTCAGCACCACGTCTATACTCAAAGGCTAGATCAGGGTCCACGAAAATCTCGAAGCGTAAATGTCCTTTTTGGAGTCCTATTACAACTGCATCCAAATCTAGCCATTTATCTCCACTTTTCTGTCCAGAACCACCGCCACTCATGTGTGTTTCACTCCTTGGGTTGGTCTTCATCAATCAGATATGCTTCTATCTCTGAATATGATAAACGATAGAATTTTCCAGTCTTTGTAGGAATTTGAGCAATCTCAACATTTTCTTTATCGAGATCTGAATCAGTGACCTGTCGAAGTGCTCCAAGCGCAAGACGTATAGCTTCAGGTATTTTCAAACTACGCTTGTAATACTTCTCCAGATACTCTCCTGCTTGACTACTACCTCGCCCAATCACAGCAGCAAGATATCCCCAATGATATCCAACGGGATCGGTCATGAATAACCTTGGCTTTCCATCAAAATCAACAGAAGCTATTAGCATTGCTACACCATAAGGACGACCGCCTTGGCGCATGTCAAGGGACAAACGAGTCACTTTCTCGTTGCAAATATGCTCTGCAAGAGTCTCTCCGTATATTGGCTCTTCAAAGGTAAGCCAATAGGATTGTGCTTTAACACGTGCTTCTTGAATCAACTGCCGGGCGTCAGCCATGAAGCCTGAGGTGGCAACCCCAATATGGTCATCCACCTTGGAGATTTTTTCCACACTGTCTGGCTCCTGAAGTGGCATAACTCGTTTTTCTGCGAGTAGGATAACTCCATCCTTGGCAAGAATACCAATAGAAGTTGCACCCTGCTCTACCGCTTTCTTTGCGTACTCTGCAGCGAATATTCGTCCTTCCGGACTGAATATACCAGTGCTTGTATCATACCCTGCACCTGATATGCCGAACATAGTAATTTCCTCCAGCAACGTCCGTACGACTTAAGGAAGTCAGAGGTTACAATTAAGGAATAACTGACAATTCCTTCAGCCAGACCAATCAATTGCTGATTTTGATAGCCTTAGGCAAGTCTGCCTACTAGGTTAATCGAGAAAGCTTAAGCTAATCACATAAAGCTTCTGGTACGATGAAGTTTCAGATTTTTCTGTTTTCACTCTTGAAGAAGGTACAAGTATGCGATAAATGCTAAGCAAACTACGAAGGTCGCACCAGTAACCTCTGCGCCGAACATGAGGTATGTTATCACTGTTTGGATGATTAGGAGTAAGATAATCTCAAGCCACCCAGCTCGAATATGAGTCAAGTACAGACGAATGTTCACTACTGTAACAGCCATGAAGAAGAACATTACACTCATGAAGAGGATTTCCAACAGAGGAACAATGAATGTATTGACATCATTGATTGCAGTTAATGGAGATTCTACATCAGGAGAATTCGTCCATGCCCAAAATAGAAGACCTAGTATGAGAAATATACTGGTCATTATAGTAGTGATCAGGGTGGATCGAATCATATCGGATCTATCTGGAACTTCATCACTCACTGTCGTTCACCGACCTTGACTTGGTCGATGCAAGTGTTTCACACTTAAACATACCGACCATTTGAAACTCGTACCTAATGTTGATGCTCAAATCCTAGATCTGTTTCTATCAGTAGTTTCTGTGCGTCAGTTATCTGCGGTATCTCAGGAATCTCATCGTCTACGTTTCGCTCTCTTAATCGTTTAATTTGTAAAGCAAGAACATAGGACAGAGCTGCAAGTATCCCGGCTATTGCACTAGGAGAAGCTTGTATTGTAAACGATGCAAGAAGTCCAACCAATTCTGAAAGAAGAGCAATAACAAAAACAGCGAGAATGACACCTCTCACAGAACGAATTAATTCATTAGATGCTGCTGCTGGTGCAACCATAATTGCATAGACAAGGATAGCTCCAACTGCTTTGGTTGCGAAAGCAATTGCCAAAGCTGAGGTAATTAGCATCAAGTAGTGATATGCCCGGGAATTCAAACCATGAGCTGTTGCTCCTTCCATATCAATGCTGACATACACGAACTCTTTATTGAAAAGAATTGCCAAGAAGAGAAGGGACGCAGCAGTTTCAGCAAGTAGCAATAAATCGAGATTGTTTAGTAGAAGAATGTCTCCAATGAGATATCCCCATATTTGGGGCACTTGTGTTGGAGGTATATAATACATCAAGAGGACTGCTATGCTCATTGAAAGCGCAAATGATACACCTACAGCGACTTCCATTTTTTCTGCAATTCCTTTCTCTCCAGCATACCCTGTAATCAAAGCAACAAGAATGCTAAAGAGCAGTGCACCAATGATTGGGTCGAACCACGGTGCTATACCGGAATATTGGAGAAATAACCCTAAAGCGGCTCCACCAAGTGCAGCATGTGCTACACCTGATGTCATGAAGGATAATCCTCGAAACACCAGAAAAGTACCACTTGTTGCAGCAACGACTGCGATTAAGAAAGCTCCTAAGAGCGCGCGTTGTATAAATGGAGCTGAGAAGATTGCAATTATTGTATCAATCATGTCTATCAACTCCAGTATCATGAGTGACGCAGTATCTATGGCCTGCATACTCTACTACTCTTGCTGTAGGTCCGTAGACCTTAACAAGAAGCGCTAGATCCATCATATCACAAGGAGTACCAAGTCCAACGAGGGTGTTTTTGAGAAGTAGAACATCCTTTACCATTGTATGAATGGGATTGAGGTCATGAGTGACCATGATTATGCTTACTTCGTTCTCACGATGGTATTCTCCTAATGCTTCAACAATTAGTGATTGACTCTCTGAATCTGTTCCAGATAAAGGCTCATCGAGCATCAGTATAGATCCATCACTTGCAAGAGCTCTTGCAACAAGAACTCTCTGTCTTTGCCCTCCGGATAGTTCAGTGAAGGGACGATTCCAAAGATCATCCATGTTGACTTTCTTTAGTGCATCACGAACCAATTCCTTGTCTTTTGAAGTAGCAAATCTCGGAGGTGGTTTCTTCAGAAGGCGACCCATTAATGCGATGTCCTTCACCTTCATCGGTACTGTGAGTTGAATTCGGTCACGCTGGGGCACATATCGAACTTGTCTACGGATTTGATTGCTTTCGGAAACAGTATCATATCCCAGTACCCGCATACTTCCACGAACTGGCTTAAGCATTCCAAGAGATGTTTTGAGTAGTGTGCTTTTTCCAGACCCATTCGGTCCAATGATAGCCATGAAAGTCGGAGCTGGAACACTAAAAGTCAAGTTGTGCAATGCGATCTCTCCACCTGGATAGCGCACTGCTAAATCATTTGCTTCAATAAGCATGGGTTCACTCAAAGGATATGGTCTCCTGTATCAACTCAATTTTGTTCCCGTAGCGACGCTATTATTAGCAGGGGATTCTTGCTTAATTATACGTCGGAAGTGACATTATGAGAAGGGGCAGTTCGTTGTTGTTTGGCATCCTATTGATTTCAACATCAATCCTAGGAATCATGCCATATGTTCATGCTCAAAGTGAACCTGAGCTAAGAATCGCTGTTTCTGTTGCACCTTTGGGGGGAATTGTCAGCGAGATAGGACGGGAATATGTAGAGGTGTCAATACTGCTCCCTGAAGGCGTTGAACCTCACGCGGCTCAATTGCCACAATCCTCTATAGATGCCGCGTCCTCTGCAGATCTACTTGTATTGACTGGACATTATCCTTGGGAAGACTCCCTAGTCGAACAGGTCAATACCCCTCACATAAGCTTGGTGGATTTTGAAGCATTCGGGGCAGAACTGCTATTGATGCCAGGACATCAGGGGGATGCAAGCACTCCTGCTCAAGACCATGATCATGGAAACGAGAATATTCATTCGTATTGGTTGCTGCCGAAAAATGCGATTGCAATTGCGAATGCTACTGTTGACCAATTAACTGCTCTCTCTCCAGAGAATACTGATTTTTGGAATTTAGCGTTTCAGAAGTTTGTACAGGATATAGAAGAATTTCAGAATCTTGTGACTGAATTGGACCAAGAATATGCCTTTTCGGAACTAAATGCAGTTGTCGTCTTTCCAGCAGAGGCATATGTGGCAGAAACATTTGGTATCGAAGTAATCATCGCACTGTCGCAGGGAGAAGATGTATTTGTTTCAGGGTCTGATTTACTCGCTGTGCAAACAGGCCTAGCTAATGGTAGTATAGATGTGATCTTAGGATCAGATGTCGCAAGACTTCAACCTGGAGGGGAATTTGCTATCCAACTTGCAGAGGATACGAATTCAGATATAATATGGTGGAGAGTGATCTTCTTCTCGGGTCTATCAGATTATCTCTCTATAATGTCGTATAATCTAGGTGTTCTCACTTCAGCAATGGAAGGAGGTAGTCCGGTTGAATCAAATGTTGCTGTTAATTACCTCGTAATTGGTATAGCAGGATTTCTAGCGATAGTAGTACTCATTGAATCAGTTCTACTGATTCAGAATATCAAAAAGCGAGAGTGATATTTGATTACCTAAATGTGGATATCAGTTCCAAGTCTCATATTGTACACTTGAAATTCCAGCTCAGTGAGCTCATCTTGGATCTTTCGGTATTTCCTATCAAACTCGTCTTGACCGATAGTACCTGATTTCTTCTCTCGCACAAGTTCCTTTAATGCATGCTGACGGTCCTTGATTTCTGCTTTGAGCGCCTCCCATTTCTCTCTATTACTGGACATAGTGGATCCCCAACTATCGCTTACGGATTTATCTTGATCCAGTTTCTTCACAGCTTCATCAAGAGATTTCTTGATTTCTTCAGGGTTTGCTTTGCTTTCATCCGTCAATCTGATAACCAAACTCAATGGCATAGCTTCTGGATATATGGTTTGACATAGGGTCTCCTAACCTAACAAAAGAGGCATGAAGGGGACAATAGGCAGTAAAACTATGGTCCCTAGGGTCACAATGGTTGCCGCAGTTTCTGAATCAAGTCCAAGTGCTGAGGAATATATTACAGTAAACACAGCAGCGGGCATCAGTGATTGCAGGAGAATAACACTACTTACCAACTGAGATAATCCTGCGAATAACAAAAGAACTCCTACAACGAAAGGCACTATGAATTGACGAATTGCAATGGTTTCGTATACTTGTCTGCTTCTTTTGATGATATCTTGTGCACCTAGACTTAGCCCAACAGCAAACAATGCGAGATATGTAGTAACAAGTGTGTTCGCATCAAGTATTGGTTCGATAATTGCAGGTACTGAAATTCCAGAAATAAGCAGAAATCCTGCTATGACCACTGCGATAAGAGGGGGAAAGGTAAGTGCCTTCTTCAACATCGTCTTTCGATCATCTTGATTCTCGCTATATGCTGAACCCATGAACGTTCCTAATGTCGCCAGCATTATCATCTGAGAGATAGAATATAGCGCAATAACAGGTACAGCTACCTCGCCAATAAACATCAATGCTATTGGGAGTGGAAGGAAGATAGCATTGTTGAACGTTACAGTGAGGAGATAGGCACCTTGTTCTTTCTTCTGGAGTGATGTGTTCCATAACCGGATAAACATCAAGGAAAATCCAAACATATGGATAAAGATCGTGAATAGAAGAACCCCTAGAACTTCAAACAATGAGGTAGGATTCGCATTAAGCAAAGTATCAATAATTAACAAAGGCATCATGAAGTTAATGAGGAGGAAAGTAATGGCTTTGTTCAATTTCACCTTAATTGGCCCAATCTTTGTGACTATATACCCAAAAGCAATGAAGCCATAGAAAAGAACCAACCGAACAGCGAAATCATCGATTACTTGCAGTCTAAACACCATTTGAATTCGAAATCAAATCACGAAAGAAGTTACCGTTTAGGGCTGTTTTTACTTCGAGAGATTCCGAGAAATCACTCACAAGGCTCACCTGTTTCTCGATTCCATTTCCGGTATGTGTAGTATTCATCAATCTGCATATTCAAATCAGGAACCCATTCTTCCGTTACACTTTCAGGAAGTGGTTGGAGAAGCTGAGAGGGCAAACTATCATCTTTTGGAGAAAGACCACACTGCAAATTAAACCGGCGTTTCATGGATACGATTTGGGACCCAGAGAGTAGTATATCATTTATTGCGTATTTGAAACCTGTTGCCAAGTTCAGAAGTTCAACTATCTTTGCAGGTGGAACCTCTGGAAAATGACAAAGTATCATTGAATCGTGAAATGCTCTAAAGTCCTGATTCTTGGCAGCAGTGATTCCCTTCCCCTTACTTGCCACACGATCAGAAGAATGAATACCCAATTCAGGTACATCAATACCGATATCTACTGTGTGCATATCAGATTCAGTATGACTAGCACCTCGAGCTGATACTGCATATACAGTGGCGAGACCTGCATATGCCCGAGGGTCATGATTGGGAACCTCTAAACCTTTCACATGAAGAACATGCTTCTCCAATCCATATCGTTTGGCAAATCGAAGAGATCCATCTGCAAGCTCACTGCCGTATCCGATTCTTAGAGCAACATCATGAATCAATTGAAAGACGGCTTCCATGTCACCCCATCTGACATCCCATTCCAGCAGCCCTTTCTCACAAAGATCCATCACTAGTGCAATAGTGCTACCACAACTGATTGTGTCTAGCCCATAGAGGTTGCATAGTCTATTCGCATATGCGACTTTCTTGATATCTGGATTGAGAATATTGGTTCCAAAGGCGGCTATTGTTTGGAACTCAGGTCCAGCTATCTTACTCTGGCTATCGAGAGAAACGACTCTGCCGCACGCG
Organism: Candidatus Thorarchaeota archaeon; assembly: GCA_016840825.1. The sequence goes on from JAEORN010000028.1 coordinate 16,590, forward strand.
ATGGGACAGGCATAGCATGCTTTTCTGCCTTTTAGGATGGATTTCATTGCTCTTGCATCAAGATTTGATATATCAAATTCCGCTTGTTGGAAGTACCTCACAGGCATATCATTCGCATACATTCCCCGTTTAACATACATCGCAGTTCCTTCAGCACCTAAAATGCTGTGTTCATCTCTTAGTACCCGGGAGAGTGACAGAGCAAGCTCTTTGAACTGTTCGGCATCAAAGAGTGAAGGTCTAGAGCTCCCCTTGACCGCTACAGCCTTGAGGTTCTTTGAGCCCATGACTGCACCCATACCACATCTAGCTGCAACACGTTCTTCGTTAACGATGCTTGAGAATCGGATCAAATTCTCTCCTGCAGGACCTATACATGCAATCCTCGAACGATTCCTTTCTAGGCGTATCTTGGATTGTGTTTCAGCTGTATCTAATCCCCACAAATCAGTGGCATCTTCAATTGATACTTCATCATCTTGGATATCAATGAGGCTTGGTTTCTGAGCTTTTCCAGTGATGATTATCCCATCATATCCTGCGAATTTCAATTCTGCGCCAAAGAACCCTCCAGAGTTAGACTCTCCCCAGAAGCCAGTTAGCGGAGAACGTGCACATATAACGTGTCGCCCTGTACATGGAGCGAGAGTACCTGTTAAGGGACCTGTCATGAATACTAGAATGTTCTCAGGACTGAGAGGGTCAGCGCTGAAGTCAAGCATTTCGTAAAGGAGTTTTGAGGCATAGCCGCTACCTCCAATGAATCGATATGCATAGTCTTTGTTGAGTGGCAAAGAGGAAATCTTCTCTTTAGATAGGTCAACTGTAAGTAGGTTACCTCGATAGCCATGCATATCAAGCATTTCTCCGCTCTCATTTCTTGGCTTCTTGTAGTACAGGCTTGCTTGTGCCGCAAACTTGACTGTACTTCAAGCAAAGTCTTCGTATTATATACAAATTATGTATTCTCATACATGTGATGTACAATGTCCGAATCTGCGATAATTGTTGAAAATGTTACCAAGAGATTCGAGTCGGTCACAGCTGTTGACGGATTGAATCTCGAGATAAAATGGGGTGAGCTCTTTGGTCTCTTGGGACCTAATGGAGCTGGAAAGACAACCCTTCTGAATATCCTAGCTACCCTCCTCAGACCGACTGAAGGTGGAGCGCAGGTAGCTGGATTTGATGTGGAACATGATGCAGCTAATGTGAGAAAAATCATTGGAGTCTGTCCTCAGGAACCAGCCTACTACGGACATCTTACAGGCCGTGAGAATATTGAACTGTTTGGCACATTCCATGAGATTCCCAAAGACATTCTGAAAGGAAGAATTAGCGAACTCATCAAGAAGATCGGGATGGAGGATCATGCTGATAGAAAAGCCAAGGAATATAGTGGTGGTATGGTCAGGCGCGTCAGTACAATCATGGCTCTTGTTCATGAACCCAAAGTTGCCCTCTTGGATGAACCAACAGTTGCAATGGATCCTGTATCTCGACGTGCGGTCTGGGAGTTCATAAAGGAACTCAAGCAGAATGGCATGGCAATTGTGCTAACTACTCACTATATGGAAGAAGCTGAGTACTTGTGCGATCGAGTTGGAATCATTGATGAAGGTCGCTTGATAGCTCTAGGTTCTCCCACTGAGCTAATGAAAGAACACAATGCAAAGGACCTCGAAGAGGTGTTCATCAAACTCACTGGAAAGAAACTCAGGGAGGCAGTCTAAAGATGAATACAAGAAGAATTACTGTATTGCTCAAGAAGGACTTGAAGACCTTCATTCGAGAGCCTGCAGTGCTTTTCCTTTTGCTACTCTTCCCATTGGTTGTCACTATGACATTCGGGATAGCTTTCGGTGGAATGAACTCACCTGGAGATGCTGAGTTCAAAATTGGTGTTGTTAACATGGATGCGAACTCTACGGATTCAGAGTGGTCCGGATGGTTCATTGGAAACCTGACAGATTACAATGGTACAGTAGTAAGTTACTACACCTCAAATGAAACAGGACAAGCGGATCTCATCAACGGTAACTTACACGCACTAATAGTGATTCCAGAGGGCTTTGGAGATAGCATTGAAACATACTGGGCCTCTCCTCTAAACGGTAGCGGCTGGGAGAATGTGACTATAGGACTGTATCTTGATAGTGGTTCTATGATTGCTAGCAGTGCAATCCCTCCGATAACTCAGCAAGTGCTCATCTCAACAATCTATGGTGAAGGAGCAGGTTCCTTGGAATTGCCAATAACAATCGGCAGCCCTTCACTGGTATATGTGAGCGATTTAAGTCAATGGGACTTCATGGCACCAGGGATCTTTGCATTCGCAGCCATCTTCATGATAATGATTGTGGCCCAGTCCCTGACTGTAGACAGAGACAGTGGTATTCTGAGTAGAATGGCAACCACTCCTGTTAAGGCGTCAGAGTTCATTGTTGCGAAAGCTCTTTCATACATGGTCGTCGGAGTAGCACAAGTATCTCTCATATTTGCAGGATCGTTTGCAATTGGCTATCGTCCAAATACAGATGCTGCGGGATTGGCTTTTGCTTTTCTGATTGTCCTCGTTTTTACGTTGGCAGCAGTTGGCATGGGTTTGATCACAGCAGTGATTTCTAAATCAGCAGATGTTGCAACAGGAATCTCCTTCATCTTCATCATGCCACAGATGTTCTTTGGCACTTTCATGCCATTGGGTGGACTCTCTGAGGTTATCGGAACATACATGCCTAGCAACTATGTCACACATGCACTCACGACATTATTCCTGAGAGGTGCTTCGATTAGTACTCCTTCAATCTGGGTAGATTTGCTAGTTGTAGCAATCGTGGGAATAACGATGCTAGCCATTGGAGCGCTTCTTTTCGGGAGGCAATCCGGTAGGAAGTAGTTAATCCTGAAGAGCTTGATTCTCTCTAACGCGCGGGTGTATCTTACCCGCGCAACTTATTACTTTGAAAACTCATTCAATATAGTCAGGCTCTCAGGGAAAAGGTTGGTGTTGAAATGATCGATGAATCGAATTCTGATGACAAAGCGATAAGCCAAGAGGAAATGCTGGAACGAGCCAAGAAGCTACTAATGCTTACAGATCTCGTTGATAGATATCCTGCTGTGGTTGAACGCCGTGTTACAGGTCTTATTTTTGTCTTAACAGGAGGTGGGGTTTCACTCGCTACTCTCTTCTTCATGTCGATATTTGATATCATAGAAGCCTTGGGCCTAACCCTACTTGGTGTCGTAATATTCGTTGTCCTGAGTCTCTCGGTATCTTTCATCACAGCATTCAGGTTAGTAGCACCACTGACTCAGTCCTATACAACGATAAAACCAACTGAGCAGGAAGGTATGACGCTGATGACAGTCATGTGGGGAATCTTTGCAATCATTATGATTGTTGTTTCCATATACTCCTTCGGTTCAGGTCAGATATTCATCTTTCCAATCGTGGTGCAAATATTGCTTTCAATTGGAAATGTAGTAATCTATCAAGGTATGAGAGTTGATCCTAAGACAGCAGATTACTCACGCACACATTTGGTATTTGTGATAGTCATTGTTTTGAGCTTGATACCGATTATTGCCATTCCGCAAATTGCTTTCTCTATTATGATTTTAGTAGATATAGGAGGGCTCTACGCTCTGGGTATCTATATTCTAATAACTGCTGAGAGGCTACTTGTTCATTCTATGGGAAGTGGATAACCTTGTCACTTGACGGGGATGTGCTTGATGCACTGGTGGGTTTCATGGAAGAGGATCGTGAAACCCTTGTCCCTGCAAGACTATCAATTCTTGTTTTCTTGTATTTCACTCATACTGTTCAATTTACGCAACTTCAGAACAAGTTGAATCTCACATCAGGAAATCTCTCAAGCCACTTGAGAAAACTGCAGGAGATGGGATATGTCAAGATTACAAAGCAATTCATTGAGCTAAAGCCAACTACGATTATTCAGTCTACACCTGAAGGTATTGAGAAGGTCAGAAGTCAGTTGATACGGATGCGAGAGCTTGTATCAGCAGCCATCCTCCAAAAACCAAAGGATTCTGATTGAGGATACTTCCCACCCCTCTCATTTTGTAAAATAATCTTTTAACCATAATCTATTTAGAGGGGTAAGTTTGTAGGTTATATTGCGAGGCTCCTCTCATGACTATAAAAGAGAAGTTAACTCCATATAATACTCTGGGAATCTTGTTTTTTGTATCACTAGTTTTCACTTTTCTAATTTGGCTAGCAGGACCATTGATTCAACCATGGTATGAGACACTGCTCCCCGACTCAGGTGCTGAATGGTACTATTGGCAGCTTCCGACTAGGAATGATGCTACTATGCTCATAGTTTGGACACTGTACTTAACACATCAGTTCTTGATATGGGGTGCAATATTTTGGGCATCAAGAAATCTGACAGAATTCAGAACAACACCAAGTCAAAAATTAACCAAGTTCAATTATTTTGTTATCATCGTTACGATACTCTTTATGGGAATTCATCTTGTGAAGACAATTCTCCTATTTGATGGCCTCGCACAGGATGTGCCTATCTGGACGAGTCAGGGTTCAGTGATTATCATGCTCGTCCTAGTGCTCATCATTGAAAACCCACGGAGAGGCTTCTTCATGGGTAGGAAACCTGGAAAACCACTAACAGCACAAGTATCAGGATTCTTCAGAAGGAATCACCAGTATATCATCGCATGGGCACTAGTATACACTTTCTGGTTCCACCCTGCTGTCAATGACCCACAGCTACTCTCAGGATTCTTCTACATGTTCCTGTTGTTCACTCAGATTGCGCTAGCATATACACCTGTACACATAGACAAACGTTGGATCATCACACTTGAGAGCTGGGTCGCAATACACGCAGTTATCGTAGCCTACTTCAATACTGCATTCCCAGCAATTGGGAGTTCAGATATGTGGCCTATGTTCTTCTCTGGATTCGCTTTCATGTTCGTGTTCACCTATATGTATGCACTTGATATGAAGAAGCAATACAGGTGGATAGTGACCTTAGTATACATTGCCTTTCTCATCTGGCTCTACCTACCTGCCGAGTTTGGAGGCTACGGAAGGGACATAACGCGTCTCTTCATGATCGAGTTCCTATGGATACCTATTGTACTCTATGGCTTAGCAATAGTGTTTGCATTAGTAGTCTATCTTGCACTTGGTAGAAAGAAGAAAGATACAATGAAGGAGGAGGCAATTCAATCATGATCGAACGGGGTAGTCCCCGTTCATCATGTCTGTCGATAAAATCACTCGTTCAGCGACGAAGGTATATATCCTTTCAAATGAATTACCATACAAACTATACTTTGACTTGATCTGGGTATAGAGTAGGAGAAATATAGGACATCTGTGTTGCTGGATCTCGCATTGGTTTGTATATTTTGGATATTGGTATTCATTCTCGCAGGAATTACCTTTGGTAGGGCAGCACCTTCTGGAAGGGTACGCATAACGAGACCTTCACCAGATTCGGTGGACGGTTTTGGGGGGATTCGGGGGTATGATTACTCATACATGCCAGTAGTAAGAGATTCAACAATGCCATTCCCTGTGGGTCAAAGGGTTGAGAGAACTCAAACTCGGACCTTCAGATTGAATGATAGGCGTTGCGAATAGCAGGGCGAATAAGAAGGTGGCTCGGGGGGAGCCCCCTGCCACTCATTGTCTGTTACTTATCGTCTGTTATGTGAATATTATTGGATAGACAGGTACCGCAAGAATGTGCAAAACAATACTTGTAGCTATATTCCAATAAGCAGGGCGTAAACAAGGAGCTGTACAACTGTAAGAGGTGTTCCGATTCTCGCAAATTCCCAGAAACTGATGGTTTCTCCATTCCTCTCTGCATTCTGAATGATTATGACATTGCTTGCCGCTCCTAGAATGAGCATATTCCCTGCAATCGTGCTACCTGCAGCAAGCGCGACATATGAGCTAATCCCAGCTGAGGACTCCAATAAGAGTGGGATGTATAATGCAACTAGAGGGACATTAGATAGGAGCTGACTTAAAGTCACACTCAACAGGAGAATCATTGGGACTGCTGAAATAATAGAGGCGTAATCTTCAAGCAAGAACTGTATAACTCCAGAGTTCCATACACTGGTCATGAGAATGAACATTGCAGCAAAAAATACTAGAGTTTCCCAATCAATATCACGCACGACTTCTACCCTACGACGACTACCTAAGAGGATTGGAAGGCAAGCGATAAGGGCGATATATGTGAGTCTGAAGTCAAAGTCCGGCAGGATGAAGATCAATACAATCTTTGTAATAATGAGAAGGAATACAAGAATGACAGATGCTTTTGACAGCTTTGTCAATCCATTATCTTGAGTGATAGGAGAATCATCCACTACTTCTAGAGTCTTGAACTCGTTCCAATAGAACGCTCTAAGGAAACCATAGGCTATCAAGATACAGACCATTGTAGGAAGAAGGAGATATTGCATGAAAGTAATGAAGGGATTAACAAATCCACCTTGAGTCGCGACAAGTAGGTTTTGTGGGTTACCAATGGGACTAAGCACACTACCTGTCGTTACAGCAAATGCAAGTGTTAGAAGTAGAAGCTTTGGAGAGATACGATATCGTTTCGCAAAACCGAGGACTATAGGAGTACCTACAATCGCAAGTGTATCATTCATCAAAAGTGCGGACAACATCCCCATCACAAAGAGTAACATGAGAATCAGCTGATCCACATTTCGTGCTCTGCCAAAGAAGAATTCTGAGATTCTTGAGAGATATCCACTTTTTTCCATTGCGCTTCCTATCACAAACATCCCAAAGAGGAAAAGCATGACATCAGGATTTATCGCCAGAACTGCATCGATCACGAAGATTTGACCTGTAATCAGGACGATGGTAGCACCAATCACCATCGCCTGCCATATCTTGACATTGAATCCTCCAATCCTTCTTACCATTATTAGGACAAATGTGATACTCAATGCGATAATTGGAATCAGTGATGTGATTGCCATCTAGAATTGCTCATCCTCGTGTGGCGACCTCCAAAACCCCAGTTGCTTATAGAGTAATACATTGGAACAAAAACATGAAGGCAACTACCTCCATCGAGTGACGCGTTCTGCTTGAAGACCTCTTAGTTTTGCATGAGATCTTGTCCTAGCCTTTAGTAATTCCAGACGTCCATTACTATTCCTTGTGAATTCAAGGTCCATGTTATAGACATACTTATTCCACAAATCATTGAATATAATTGCTATTTCTTTCTTTGTTCCCAATATCTTTGGTACAGCGAAATAGTCAATTCTTTTACTATCGATTCTTCTTTTCAGGAGATATCGTGGATTTTCTACTGGATTCAACACCTCCTGAAGAGCTTGAAGGAAGATAGATTTCTCACGTCGATTGGCTCTACGTAAATGACAGTATACTGTTTCATCTATGCTCTGATCCACCATCACCTTGAGTTGCTCATAGGGTGAGTGAATTAGATTTGAGAGATAGAGAGCACGGACGACTGCAGTTGCGACACTACGTAGACTTCGCTTAAGTGAACTATGTCTTGATATTTTAATCACGGATAGAAGAAATGGCAGAAAGAGTACCATTATGAAAATACCAGAGAGATATATCAAAGCCAACACTAAAGCTGTAAAGTAACCCAAGGCTGGGTTAGTGTACAGGAACAATGCTGAAACAAATCCAAGCATAAGTAGCAATTCGATGACAATCAAGTCACGTGTGTTCCGAACAACAAAACTTTGCGGTATCTGCTCTTTTGAGAATTGAACATCTTCAATCAATCTGATCTCCTGATCCTCACCAAGTGCGTCATCCCAAGACTCACTCATCTCGTCACGTTTCATTGACCTATCGAACATGCGTTCATTGATGTCCCAAATCTCTTGTTCTGAGAATGGCGGCACACCGGTCATTAGACGACCAAATCCATTCTCTATTAGTGGCTCAGCTTGAGATACACCAACGAAAGCTCTGAATCTTCTCACCATTGTCTGATAGTCGTCTCCTGGTGTAGAGCTATTTGCCTCCACACATACTAGATGCCAGATATTGGCAGTCTTGGTAGGATTTCCAGGCTCTATCCTAATTGCTCTACCTCTCATCTGATTTGATAACATGAAAGATCCTACAACGCTAGAAATCACCAGTGAATTAATCGATGGGGCATCCCAACCTTCTCCAAGCAAAGATTTGGTGCCAACTAAGATATTGAGCCCCCCATTGGAAAACAGATCTGTTATTACTCGAACCATCTTGTGCTTATCCGGAGTAAGTATTTTGACTAATAGATAGTTTTCATCATGAGGTAGGGGAGTAAGTTCCATATCATTTCCAGAAATTTCTACCTCAAAGGCCAGATTCCTGAAATGGGTTTCAGACTCGACAGGTATTACAATAAGAGACCCAGTAAGAATACCAATTTTAGCATTTGCAGTATTAGTTCGTCTGAGTCTTTCAAATATTGGAACAACACCGATTTTATCTAGCTCTGGATTTGGGTCTCTCTCAGATGGCATGTACCTCTTTAGAATATAATCAGCAAGAACGACCATCCGCAACCTATCACCATATGCTCCAAATTCTACATTAGTGATATCCACAATGCTATCCATCTTTGATGCGCTGCGTTTGAGTGCCTTCTCGATGAAGCTTGGATTTCTAAGAACTATCCTACGTCGTTCAATAGCACCAATTGTCCTGAGCCTAGTTCTCAAATCCTCTATCTCAGGATTGAGTTTTTGCCGTTTTCCACTCCGAGGATAGAAGAGACCTGTGAGGAGAACTTCTAACCATTCGAAGGAGAATTGGGGTATATCAGATATGTCATGCGTAATCAGATTCAGAGCGGGAAGGGGAATCACTTCTCCTGTGTGACTCAGAAAAACAAGCATACTTGTGAATAAATCAGGCTCCTCAAGTATTTGTTCGATGTATGTATTTGGCTGCCTTAACCACCTATGGGATTTTACAAACTCGATGAAGTCATCATTCATTCGTAATTCAGCAACGAATTGCACAACAGACTCTCTAAATGCGGCAATCTCAGCACCTTCTGAGAAGGAGGGACTAGAAAATACAACAAGATCTTGATGAGGACATAGGTTCTTCACACGAACCAATTCAGGAACCGAAATCTCAGAATCTACTGGACCACAGAGTTCCATGTAACGATCCCACTCTGCAGGTGGTACATCGTAAGGAGGTGTCGCAGTCAAAGCTAGAAGATGTATATCTCCAAGGTCTTTGATTAGTGTTGTAAGACTCTTCCACCAACTAGATCTTAGATGATGAGCCTCGTCAAGAACCACTGTTTTAATTCCCATTTGATCTAGCAAAGGAGCCAGCTCCGGCATTGGAGCATTCCTGTAATCAGTTCTTTTCTGATTGAGCCACCGGTAAGCTTCACGTTCCTCCTTTTCATCCTCCTCTAATTCTCTCTCTTCCTCATCCTCAATATCGATTTCAGATTGAGGTTGGAGGGTGATCTCTTCGTCTTCATCCTCTTCTTGCTCAATCGGTTCTTCTGCGAAATCCTCTCTTTTCATAGCTGCATGCACCATTTGATAGGTGCTAACAGTGAAAAATCCAGGACGAGACAAATCATAGGATACCCAATCAGGGGTTTTGCTGCCCGGAGGAAGGAACAACTCTTCCAATCGTTGGACCCATTGATCACGAATTGCTAGGGTAGGAGCCAAGACTAGCGTAGGTCCATCGAGCCGCCTTACAACCTCAAGACCGAGAACAGTCTTTCCTGAAGCAGGAGCTGCAACTACATGCAGTCTTTTATCATTCATGTGCTCTTTCAATTCAGAAAGAACTCTAGACTGATAGGGTCTCCAATTGAGTCGAAACTTCACATCCTCTGGAAAATGCCACATCTCTATCTTGTCCGATTTCCCGTTTTCGTAGAATGCCCTCAGAGTACATTCCCTTGATACTCACTCAACCAGAGAGCTATTAATGATTTGCTACTACCAAGAGGAAATCGTGGACTTGGTCATTAATAGATCCTCACTGAAACAATGAGAGATGAATAGTTCTCAGATAGAAAGCACCTTATCTGTAGCCGTATAATACTATATGGGGTGTTTCATACTTGGTGAATAGATGTGGGAGAAATGATGCTATTCTAATGGTCATCCTTATGCTGGCTGGAGGATTGATGATGATGCAGGGACCTCCAGAGTATCCATACTATATTGACGGAAATCCATATCCCTCCACTCCTAGGATGTATGATGAGGTGTTGACTAATGAAACGCCAACCTTTGTCCTCTCAATGGAATATTACTTCTCTAGAGTTGAACTAAAGTATCTCTCAACGAATGGTTCATCGATTTCAATCTATGCTATTTCAGATACTGAGGGAGTTATCGCGAATTTCTCTGATGTATCTGTCATCGAGAGGGATGGGATTGCTTTTGAGAGACGCAACGATAATTGGAATCTCGTATTCTCAAGACAAGATCAGAATGTAGAACTCACCTTTGAGATAATCTACTGGTATCCACCGCCAGTTGTTGATATCCTAACTGTAGTGATGGTCCCATGGTTCATTTATGGATCTGTCCTATTTATACTGAGTTCCTATTACTTAATCAGGATTGAGCGAGAATGCTATCTTCGAAAAGGGAGGCGATTCTGGAAAGATAATCAGAAAGGAGGACACATCATAGCATGGATGTTATTATTCCTGATACTTCTTGCTCCTTTGGTATATGGATTTGTCCATCGACATATACAACCTGTTACAAGATGGGAAACGCAGACACAAGACTGTGAATATGAGGTGTCATCCATGTCGCTTGGAGCTACTATTGACATCTTTGAAATTGCCCCTCAAAATCAAACATACCTACATGTCACCCTGAATAATTTCCAATTTGCAGGAACAGCACATTTCCGTATATTTACCGAAGATAGTACAGTACTCAATATGACTGTGATCTCCTCTCAGGACTTTGGTATAGATCTTGATATTGGAAATGAAACATCTCATATGATGGAAATCTATTTGGATGTTATGCAAGAGTCGATTGCCTTCTCCGTAGTTAGCGTGCGATTGGTGACAACAAGTGACTGGAATCCGTTGATCCCCGTTGGCCTTGCTGCACTATCAGTAATTCCTGCAATTGTGATGCTGACTCGTGTTAAGGAACTACTAGCAATCATGAATCAGATAGATGATAGCCAGAATTCAGATGAATCACCTATGAATCAATGATATCTGCTTGAGAATCCTCAGAATGCTCAATATCTGTTGTTCTTTGCGATTTCGAGTCTGCACCTAATAATAGACCTATTCCTAATAGAATCGAACCAATGAAACTAACAGCGATAAGCCAGTAGAAACTTCCAATGAATCCACCTACTTGTGTGACATACCCAGTTATTATCACGAAGGGAATACCAAAGATTCGAGCTAGAGTGGGTAGGAGTGAGTAGAGAGAGTTCCTATGCTCATCAGGGATGAGGTCTAGGTTGATACGTTGTTGCAGGGTTCCTTGAAGACTTTCCCAAGCCGCAGGTATTTGATAGAGTAGCAAGATTCCAAATGCCGGTAGAAGATCGATGCCATTGGGCGGAATAGTCTGATAATAGACCAATATCATTGCGAAGAACATCGCGTTACTCACGACAGTAGAAATGAAGACATAGAGATGAGGGCGTTTGACACGGTCAATGAATTTGATTACCAATAATTGCCAGAGAAGAGCGCTCGCAAATACTGCTGAACGAAGAACACCTGCGCCAATATCAGAACCAGTATATTCGAGATATATCTTGATTGAGATGAATGTATGCCAAACCGACTCGTTTGCGGCCCATATTGCTGCGATGCCAAGAAAATAGAAGAAGATTGTACGAGAGTTAATGAAGATGGAAAGACTCTCACGGACTCTTCCTAGATATTCACTCACGGTATTTTCAGAGTCCTTCTTCTCACTTTCCCAGAGTACCTTCTGAATCAGCAGTAGTTCCAACATCAAGAGAACTCCGAATACTGCAAATACAGTATGACGGGAAATTTCCGTAGCGATGAATCCTCCAACAACAAATCCGGAGATGGTCATAAGGTTGTAGAATGGAGTAGCTCGGGCGATGAACTGAGTGTAGATCTTTCGATCAGGATCCTCCGATTCGGCTTTTGGACGATAGTAATTATCAAACCATGCTTCAAGCGCTCCACTTTCTTGCGAATCGCCTATAGCAAGAAGAACCATGAATATTGCATACCATTCGAAAGAGGTTCCAAATAGAAGAAAAGGAATTGCTATGATCTTTGAGATATATGCACCAAGTAGCACTCGTTTGTATCCTATCTGATCGCCGATAGTTCCAGAGATATAGTCAAGAAGCGCAAGCGTTGTAAAATAAACGCTCCAGACTGCTCCGACCTCCAAAGGATTCAGATTGTCCAGATAGAATAAGGTCAGAGTGATGATGAGAAAATTGGAGGCGAAGATTCTTGGGAAGTTCACAATCAATCGAGCTCGAATTGCACTTCTTAGCTCAGCACTAAGAGTTGATACACCAAGCCAAGAATAGATTCGACTTGTCGATTGTGACTCTTCAATTTCCATTTTTAGTTAGGCCTTCAATTTCAATTTATCGAGAGGTATCTACGAGTAAGGGCCTACTTTTTCTTCGATACTTAACATTGATGTACGAAGCAAAGATGGGGAGTATATCATTCTTTGAAGAGATTCATCAGCCATTATTTATGATTCATCAATGTATAGAAGGTGCTTTCGTCATTCCAGCAATTAATCGCCTTCCATCCTGCATCGGCCAATATATTCATGGCAATCGACAGTTCATTAAGATGTCCGAAGATTATACAATATTTCCACTGGATGTCAGAAGGAACTATCTTCTGCTGAATGATGTCCTTCGCAAAAATACTCGCGTAATCAAGCACTTCAATCATGCCTCAGGGTGGAACGATAGTTGAAGAGATATCAAGCTACGCATGTGATTAACATTGTAAAGATGAAATGATGTCAAGACAGAAAGATTATATCGTTCAAATCGACCACGCCTTTGTTGTAATCCCTGCTGGAGACTTGTTCAATGGTCAGCGAATCAGCACCCAAGTCGGATGCGTCCACTAAGCCCACTGATGTACTTGTCATCGGTGGTGGAATGGCTGGAATTAACGCAGCAATCGCGCTCGCGGAAGGCGGACACCATGCTCACATGATCGAAAAATCAGTCAATATTGGTGGCAATTATGTGGCCGTCTACAAGATCTTTCCTGCTCTTGAATGTTCAGCCTGCGTTATGACTCCTCTTACATCGTATGTTGGAAAGCATCCCAACATTACTGTTCATCCCCTTTCCCAAGTGGAGAAAGTTTCAGGTCATGCAGGCGACTTCACTGTAACAGTGC
>JAEORN010000217.1 GCA_016840825.1 Candidatus Thorarchaeota archaeon
AGATATGTAGCGTCGCAGTAAAGGAGAGAGCGTGCAGATTGAGACAGAAAAGAATCTATTTTCTTATCGTATCTCTTGGAATCGTCCTATTTCTGGTTAGTGCATTATCCACTATGAATCCCAATGGGACGAATGAATTCTCAATTGTCAAATCGGATGCTTACAATATTGCTGTGGAGGTTCCGGGGGGTCCAGTTGCTGAAGATGATGCATATGATATGTTTGAGGATTCAGTTCTAACGGTTGATGCTGCTTCTGGAGTAATAGCAAATGATTATGACCCAAATGCTGGTGCTCTTTCAGTTATTCTTCTCTCAGAACCATCCTATGGTGCCTTCAATCTGTACGCAGATGGATCTTTCACCTATACGCCTAATTCCAATTGGTTTGGTGTAGATTCGTTTGATTATGAGCTGTCCGATGGGTCGTCGACCGATGGTGCGACTGCTACAATAACCGTTATTGGAGTGAATGATCCCCCTGTCGCAGGCGATGATTATGTAGAAACTGATGAGGATATTCCTGTAATTATCGATTATATTGCAAATGACTATGATATTGATGATGGCACCTTCGATCTGATAGAGTATCAATTTGTAGATAGCGACCTACATGGTGAAGTTGAATGGGACATTTTTGAAGTGCAGCCAGGAGTATTTCGAATGGCTCTCATGTATACGCCAGATCCAAATTGGTATGGATCAACTTCAACGCTACAATACTATCTTGCTGATAGCTCCGGTGCATACAGTAACTTGGCAGTGATACACATTACCGTTAATCCTGTAGATGATGAACCTCTAACTACTCTTACATACACAGGTCAACTTAGTGGCGTTTATTCGGATCCTGTCAACCTTGAAGCATCTCTAATTGATTCCTCAACACAGTTACCATTAGAGGGACAAACGATTCAATTCATCTTTGGAGATGATGTGTACTATGCTATCACTGACGTTGACGGTATCGCATCTATCATGGTTGTCATTGATTATCCCGCTGGTGTCTATTCATTATCAGTATCATTTGAAGGCACATCTGAATATCTTCCTTCCTCAGATACGGTGGAATTCACGGTTTTACGAGAATCTGCATATGCCTTCTATACCGGCTTTACAGTGATTTCTTCTAACAAGGATTTAATGATGCTAAGGGCTACGATCTTTGATGATGCAGATGGGTATTGGGGTGATATGTCCAGAATTAACATCACTTTTACCATATATCTCACAAAAGGAACGTCTACAGAGGTACTTCAGATACTAGGCCCATACTCTGTACAAATGACGGAAGTCGAGGGTGTAGGTTTTGTGGTCATCTACATTCCTACCTTGCCACCTGACTCCTACTATATAGTGGTCAGTCTAGAGGAGATTGAAAACATCTACTACGAGCTTCCTGAGACAGATGAGGTGCCCATTGTAGTGGCAGAACCAACACGAGATTCTGTGAAAGGTGGTGGTTGGATTTGGGATTCGAGTGATAGTAAGGGAACTTTCTCATTTGTTGTAAAGTACCATAAACATGGTCAGCTAACTGGACAGGCACTCTATATCTATCGAGATGGAGATTGGATCTACTTTGTCAAGAGTTATTCCTGGATAGGTTTGGCATTCGAGGATGACCATGCTTTCTTTGAAGCCTATGCTTGTATTTACAGATTCAACACCGAAACATGGGATCTCGAGTATCTTGGACACGATTTCCTAGTCAGGATTGATGTCTGGGACGATGGCCGAGATGATATCTTCCAAATTATCATATATGACAAGAATGGATTGATCTTTCATGTGGCAGGAGATGAGCCCCTCGGAGAGCTCATTGGTGGGAGCATCAAGATTCATACAGACAGGAAGTGGACATATTGTCACTGCCACAAGCACAAAATGAAGAAGTCACATCATGGGCATCGTTGTGGACACTAAGGATCCTCTGAGAAATGACTCGGTGTTTCAGGATATTGGAATGCGCATACCATCATAAGCGAGAGTCAATCCTAGATACTCTTCCTGAAACCTTCTTCGTTCCTCATTTGAGAATCCTTGAAACGGAATCTGAGAGCCCCATGTTCCCATAACACGGTGATACGCAAAATGAGTGAAGATGCATTCAGGACATCCTACTTCTTTCCATACTTGAAGTGCCTCATCCCACGAAAGGTGTCCAGAGAATAGTTTCTTCGCTTCTTCTCCATCCTTGGAATCCACAGTGGCTTCAATAATGAGGAAATCAATTCCTTTCAGCCTCTCAATCGTTTCGGAGGATGGATGTCCTGTATCCAGAAGATATGCAAACCGCCTCTCAGCATTGATGATGTATCCGAGACTTGCTTCCGTATGCCTTGTTTTTACTGCTTCAATGCTCGCATCTGGTAAGTCGATAATAGCACCGGGGTCTAAAGGATGGAGTTTCATGCTGTCCTTGATGAAGGGCATTTGTGCATTGAAGGATTGGATATCCTTCGCTGGGATGTATACATCCAGAGGATCCAAATTCATTAGCATAATCGCTTCTCCTAGGAATGCAAGACCTTGGATGTGGTCTGAATGCCAATGGGTCACAAACAGCTGGTCCACATGTGAGATGTTCTCTCTATTAAGTTGCCACGAAAGATCAGGTGATGCGTCGATTAGGGTCGTTTGAGTTCCTAGTAGAGCAATGGATGATCTTGTCCGCCGTTGTGTTGTATCTTTTCGCCCCTCCTTGCATAGCTCACAATCACAGTACCATGCAGGGAATCCACTGGATACACCTGTTCCTAGAAAAACGAGTTCTTTATTCTCTCTCAAATATCCATTACCCCACTGAACATAACAAATCTGCCCTCACATCATGCTTACTAATCAGAGTTTGCATTGATGGTTCTCTCGACCATTTGAATTTATTAATTAGTTATCGAATAGTAATGGGATAGAACAAATAGGCTGTGGAGCAGGTGGGGTACATCCAGCAAGTAAAGGAAGAATTCTGGGACATGAGCATGTTTCAAGCTTGGGATGTCGTTGATAAAAGGGTCACTAGACACCATGTGGATGATGTTAACTATCCCACTCTATACCATCCCTGTAATTTGAAACGCGACCTATTACAAGAATTGATTCCTCAGTCCTTTGATATTGATGTGGTCCTTGAAGAGATCAACATCAAGCAGAAGGAAATAGCGAGGCGATTGAATATCTCAAAATTGCCAAGTGATAGACCTTCTGGTTGGCTAGGACAAACTGCATTGTATGAAGTCCTCCTGAGCAAGGGATTCGATTTCAAGGCTTACGTCGATGACTGGCCACATCAATGGTATCTCTCGCAAGCTCATGGATACATGCTTCTCATGATTCTTGGGTACCTAACCTATGTTAGACGGTTCTTTGGCGCTGAGCCAATCGATCTTGTGAAGCTAATCATCGAACCGATCACAGATTACCAATTCGCAATGACTTGGGATCAGAGTTGGGTACAGCGGGTCCTACATAATGTCATTTCCGCTACTCCAAACTACTTGCCCAATAAGCATGTCCACAAGGTTCTCAGCGAGCTAATGTGTGTTCAAGACGCATGGGGAGCTCCAGTTAGCAGAGTGATGGAGTGGACAGGTCTCTCGCGTATGGAAGCGAGGCATATACGTAATCTCATTCGTACCGGGTGGTGTGAGCATCGCTGGCGGCTCGTCTGCAAGAATGCTGGAACAGTCAAAATCCTAACTAAGAGTCAGTCAAAGTGGAAGGAAGTGCCCTCTTTCTTCACAGTCTGTACATCTCTACAAGATGATCAAGATTACTTCATCTCGACAACTGATGTGTTCAAGAAGGATGCAGATGAGAGGTATTTCGAGTGGGAAGGCTTTAACACAAATATCGAGCTGTTTGATTTGAAGGACCAAGTGTGGAAGCTGAACTCGGAATCATACACCGCTCGTACGGTTGATGACATCTATTCATTGATTCAGAATGGTGAACATACTCTCCCTGACAATGATATTCCTCCCACCAATCGGGACTTTTTCTTTATCGCTCTACTTTTGGCGATGAACACGTCCAACCATCTCAAGAAAAGGGAAGAAACTTTGGATTGGCTCGATTATGGGTATGGTATTCCAAGGAAGGAAGCTGAGCATGGATATCGTAACATAATGCGAAAGAATCTCCTGCGGAATCAATACACACACTATGCGATTATGGGGCCCGAAAGAGAGATGCTCACCATCATCTTTGACGGTGGGAGCAAGGATGTTATTCCCTTCCTGGGAGAGGTCCTTCCTAATCTACCACTATTCTGGCTGAAAACAGATTTGGATATGAGTTATGGTCATCTATTTGAGCATCATCCTCTGTATCTGTCAGGGAAGATTCGACACCTGATTGAGTCATCTATGAGAGAACATGATGTGAATGGAGAGGTGTTTATCACAAAGTCTTGGGCGTTTGGTTTTCCCGGTAGTATCCTCCGTCTAGTTGAAGACGAATGAACTTCAATACAAGCAACCTTGACAGGTTGGTGAAAACATATACCTGAGAAATTAGTTTTTCCAAGGAAAAGAGCTCAGTTCGCATGTATTGGGGCTCTTACACATGGCTATCTCTTATGATATTTATATACTACCGGGCAATCTAAGTGCTCATAATTCTCCTTTTGCATAATTGGGGCTCGATAGCGGAATAAAATTGGATGATAATGCAGTTATTTCTAAAGTGCATGTATTAGTACATCCACAGATTTCAACAATCTGTTGTGATGAAAAAAACTGAGATTGAAAGTAGGTGATAAGAAAATGATGGAGGTTGTCGCTGTGTCTAGAGTTCGAACAGCACTTGAAGAAGTAAAGACCACAATAAAACGGCTCATCTTTCCCGAGGCCAAGTACGATGAAGCTGCGCGAATGTATCGCTGTGCAATTGCATCTGAGCAAGCTCTGAGAGACCTTGAAGACATAAAATCTGGTGGAAGAGGAGATGCATATCGCCAATGCTTTATTCGTTAGACTTCTAATGGTCCAAACTCGAGGGCTGTTGATCTGGTTTCTCCCTGCGCTAGTATCTTGATATGAATATCGACCTTCGAGTTTGGCAGTCTTTATTTTCGTGGTATGAATAATGTATTGATGAATAAGGAAGGTGGTTGAGGTCCAGTCAGATTATATTCCTCGGATAAAGCAGGAATTTCTGGAGAAGCACTTGTTCCAGACATGGGAGATCGTTGATAAGCGATCATATGATATCACACCTACCCTAGTCCATCCTTGTAGCATGAACAAAGAGCATCTCAGAAAGCTTGTACCCAAGAGCTTTGCGATGAAAGATGTCTTGGAACTGCTACCTATACAACAGAAGCGGATTGCTAGACGGCTCAATATCCCAATGCTGCCATCTGATAGATCGTCTGGACTATTAGGACAGAGTGCGCTATTCGAGATTCTCAGGAACCGTGGATATGATTTCAAGAATTATCTCGAAAATTTCATTCAGCAGTGGTATGATGCACAGCTCCATGGTCATGTCTTGCTCTTCACACTTGGCTTCATGTACTATATCCGGAGGTTCTTTGGATATCCGCCAATAGATTTGGTGAAGTATCTCATCGAATCGATCTCCAATTTCCAACTTGTTTTGGTCTGGGATGAGAACTGGTACACACGAATCATGAATAACGTTGCAAGTATAACTCCCAACAACCTACCGAATAAGCACATAAATCAGGTCCTCAGAAAGTTGGTGAGATTGCAAGATGGATGGGGTGCGACAGTTAACCGTGTCATGGAATGGACTGGACTCTCACGTCCTGACGCTGCTCATATGTTAGACATCATTAGGGCTGGATGGGTCGAGCATCGCTACCGAATAGTTTCCAAGAATACTGGGACTGTGAAGGTCCTTACAAAGAGCAAAGCCAAGTGGAAATCAATCCCTTCCCTTTTCTCATATTGTACCTCCTTAGAGGATGATGACGATTACTTCATCTCAGTGACTGATGTCTTCAAGGAGAAGGCTGAGGAGAAATATTTCGAGATGGAAGCAATGAATACCAATATTGAGCTCTATGATATGCAAAATCAGGTTTGGAGTCTTATGCCCCCAACTCAGAAATCTAGGAGCACCGATGACATCTATAAACTCTTTCAGAACGGAGATCACACTGTTCCCGATAACCTGATCCCGCCTACGAATCGTGACATCTTCTTCATTGCTCTTCTTACATCTATGAACACAGCCCACCATTCCAAGAAGAATCAGGAAATCATGACCTGGCTGACCCGAGGATATGGGATTCCGAAGGAAGAGGCTGAGAATGGCATTAGGAATGTGCTACGAAAGAATCTACTTCGAAATCAGTATACGCACTTTGCCATTATGGACGTAGACAGGGAGTTCTATACGATTACCTTCGATGATAAGAGTAAGAAAACGCTTCCCTTTCTTGGCGAGGTTCTTCCACAGCTGCCTTTCTTTTGGATACAGACTAATGCTGAGATGGAGCATGGCTACATCTTCGAATATCATCCATCCTACCTGTCTTGTGACATTCGATATATGATTGAAACTGCAATGAAGGAAAACGATGTGAATGGTGAGCTCTTCGTTCTCCGATCCTGGGGCTTTGGTCACCCAGGAAGCATTCTACAACTTGTTCAAGAAGAGTGAGTCTTGCCTATTATCGATCATCCCTTTTCAAGTAGGAGTAGGTCTTGAACTACTGAAACAGATTAAAGAAAGACTAAGTAGGTAGTTCCACATCTGACAAGACTTAGCCTTATGAATAGAGATGACCCTGATGAGAGAGGAAAACGGTAGACCGGAAACTGGTCCAGATGCTCCACATAATCTGCAAGAAAATGCACGTCACTATTTCCATAATGCTGAAAGATTTCGTAAGGACCACCAGGAGCGAAGTATGAGGAAATGTTATGAAATGGCATTAGAGTTAGGTAGGAAAAGCGGAACCCCTGATGGACTAGCAATCGCATCCGAAGCATCACTTTATCTCGGTCATATCTACAAGACACGCAGCGCTTGGGGTATAGCCCTTGAGAGGTATGAAGAAGCATTAGACCTAGGTCGTGAATCTGGAACTCCAGATGGATTCTATGCAGCAGCAAGAGCCGCATGGAATCTTGGGAACACACTAGAGGAGGCAGGTATGGATGGCCTGGAAGCAGCGTTTAGAGATGCAATTGAAATGGGTCGAAAATCAAACATTCCAGATGGGCTTGAGGTTGGTGCAAAAGCGGCTTTCAACCTAGCTGTAAATCTGTATCCGGATGATGATATGGTCAATGAGGATATTAGAGATCAAATCGCTGATGTTTGGCGTAAATCTATTGACCTAGGTAACAAAAGTGGAACTGCAGATGGTAAGGAAGTTGCCACTAAAGCTGCGAAATACTTGGAAGAGCTCTTGAAGAAAAAGAAAATAGAAGAATGAAGTTCTCCTGAGTAAAGCTTAGATGTTATGGGTTTTTTGCAAGTCCTTCAAGTAATGTGAGGTAGAAGTACTGGTAGAGTTTCGACAAACATATACCACGGATTCCGTGAATCCTGACTGCAAACACCATTCTGGGCAAGGATAGACAATCAAATCGCATAAATCGTCCCCGTAATTTAAATACTAGGCGCCCAAAAAAGCGACCATAACCCCTCTTTTATCAAATAATCATCTAATAGCCGTTTTTATTCGAAGGATAACGAAGTTATTTTCCAAATGTGAGTATAGTATCACCTGTATGTTAGAACAACGTACTGGTAAGAGATAGAAAAGAGTTGTAAAACATGGCTGAAATAAAAACACTCGCGAAGATAGCACTGTTGGCCTACGGAATCGTTTGTCTGCTATTTGGATTCATGTACGTTTTTTTTGCTGACACACTCATAGCAGCAATGGCCCCTGCGGGGTGGGAGATTAATGTATTCCATCCAAGAGTGCTAGGAGCCTTCTTGGTTGTCATTGGATTCTATGATATTCTACTGATACTCTATAAGGGGTGGGATTGGGAGAACATCAAGGTCGCCTATATGGCACTATTTTCTTTTATTCTCCCCATGGTGATAGGGCAAATCCTTGTACTAGCTCTATTGCCAACAACTCCCGCGTTTGTGGGTGAGATGTTTCTTGAGATACCCTTGGAGTCTGTATTGTTCATCCTCGGTGTAATTGGATATCTGAAACAGGGTTCCTGAGCGAATATTAGGGAGGGGGGAGACCTCCCCTTTTTCCTCTTTTCAAAGAGAATTGAGGTCGGAGCAATTATAGCGAAGAAATATCTACTACAATGAACAAGTATCTTTGGAGATGAGCTATAGGTGCCTTATGACCTGATTGTAGTTGGAGGAGGTCCTGCAGGTGCTTTATGCGCAAGACGGGCGGCACAAAGAGGACTCGATGTGGTCCTTGTAGAAAAGCAATCACATCCGCGTAGAAAAGCATGTGGTGGTGGATTCAGGCCAGCACTTCTCGATTTACTAGATTTCGATATCACACTAGCTATTGATAGGGTGACCTGTGGCTCTCACCTGTTCTCACCTTCTAGAACGAAGGTTATCTGCACAAAGGATCAAGTGGTTGGTTATCTAGTCAAAAGAGAGGTGTTCGATAAACTCCTCTTGGATAAGGCTGCTGAAGCTGGCGTTGAGGTGATTTCTGAAACGGAGGTTACAGGCGTCACAGAACAGCATGATGAAGTGTACGCTCACTTGATTGATGGTACGACTATGAGGGCAAGCTATCTAGTGGGTGCCGACGGAGTCAATAGTCGAGTTGCACGGTCTTCAGGAATGAAATCCAGATGGGAAGATGATGAGATTTGCCTGTGCTTCGAGGCTCGTGTCCCTATGGATGAATCTGATATCGTTCGTATCACGAGGGGGCCATACGACTCAGATCGATTTTGTCTTCAGATCTATTTTGGTGGTTTGGACCATGGATATGCCTGGGCATTCCCCAAGAAGGGGGAAATTTCCCTTGGTATGGGATGCCTTGTGCCTTATGCTTCGGGACTGAAAGTGGCTTGGAGGAATTTCACGACTGAGTTCAGCGAACTTTACTCTGTGAATCTTGATCTATCAGAAACTACGGCGATGAGGATTCCGCTAAAGGGTCCGATTAGCCAGACTGTGAAGAATCACATTGTACTAGTTGGTGATGCCGCAGGATTCGTATCTCCTTGCACAGGTGAAGGCATCTATTACGCAATCAGATCAGGGCAAATTGCAGCGGAAACTATAGCAGATCTATTGGAAGGTAAAGTCAGTAGTTTGAGAACCTACGAGAGTCGATGGAAAAAGAAAATGGGCAAAGAGTTTGATGTTGGGAATTTCTTGGCGAATCTTCTCTTCAAGAATGAGAGGAACATGGAGCTAGCAATTCAGATGGGATCTCGTGACGAGAAGATGAGAGAGTATCTTACCGATCTTATAGGAGGTCTCAGAGCCTATGCTGAGCTCCGTACAGCATTAATGAAACGTGTTCTGACCAGACATCCAATTACAGGATTGAAGATGCTCTTTTAATA
>JAEORN010000218.1 GCA_016840825.1 Candidatus Thorarchaeota archaeon
CCCTATTGGAAATTAAGGACTTATGGTGGTTGTAGAGAGGTCTATTTCACGTCGACACTTGATGCGATTCCAGATCTATATTCTCTCTTCCTAGGAGAAGTTAAGAAATCTGGTATCGAAAGTAATAGAATCGGCGTATATGTGCAGCCCATCGTTCAAGGTGTCAATACTTACTGCTGCTTCG
Source organism: Candidatus Thorarchaeota archaeon (assembly GCA_016840825.1). The sequence goes on from JAEORN010000218.1 coordinate 185, forward strand.
ATATCTTTTATGATCCCACGCAAGAACGAGAGGTTGCTAGTATGGAGAAGCTCTATCACGAAGGCTCTGAAAAGTTGATGAATGCGGGAGCGTTCTTCTCGAGACCTCCCGATCGCTTGCGGACTGTTGCGTATTCAAGGGTATCTCAAGAAGTCAAGAAAGCGATGAATCAAGTGAAACGCATTTTTGATCCTAATAATGTCCTAAGCCCTGGAAATCTCTGTTTCGAGGAGGTGATAAAATGACCCTCGATGATTTTGAAGAGATGATGGACAGCTGCGTTCGCTGTTCCAAATGTAAGTTCATTCCACAGATTCAAATTAAAAGCAAGCGTTTCTCACACATCTGTCCCTCCATCGAATATTTCAATTTCCATGCCTATTCCGGAGGTGGGCGGATGATTATGGCCAATGCCCTCCACAAGGATCGAATTGAGTTCACACCTGAAATGCTTGATGTGCTTTATAGCTGCACTAATTGCGGAGGATGTGAGATATCCTGTAAATGGGTCTATGATCTTGAGCCAAACGAAGTGATTCACGAGCTTCGTGCAAAGGCTGTAGAGTCTGGATTCGGACCACTACCCAAGCACAAGAAGTACATTGATCTTGTTGACAGAAATCAGAACCCCTATGGTGAACCCAAGGAGAAACGTCCAGCCTGGCTTGAGGATGATATTCTACTTGATGAGGACTCTAGTACTATCTTTTTCGTTGGTTGTACTGCAGCCTATCGGAGGGAAGAGATAGCCAAGTCCACAGCTCGAGTCTTGAATGCTGGAAAGGAGAGTTTCAGAATCCTTGGCACAGATGAAGTCTGTTGCGGAAGCCCGGTATACCGAGTCGGCGACCGTGAGAAGGCTGTGGAGATCATGCGACGTAACGTTGAGATGTTCGAGAGTCAGGGAGTCAGGAGAATCATAACTAGCTGCTCTGGTTGCTTCAACATGCTACGCACTGAGTATCCACGATATGTTGATCATTCGTTTGAAGTGATACATATCTCTCAGCTAATGGAATCTATGCTTGCTGATGGTCGTTTGAAGCCACAGAAGGAGGTTCCAATGAAGGTGACATATCATGACCCCTGCCATTTGGGTCGTATGTCAGAGCCGTACGAACCCTATGAAGGTGAGAAGATTGAGATTCTCTCACAAGTCTACATGTGGGATCCTCCAAAGCCAGAGCGAAGAGGAACTGGTGGCGTCTATGATGCACCACGGAACGTTATCAGACAGATTCCGGGTGTCGAGCTAGTCGAGATGGAGCGGATACGCGAATACAGCTACTGTTGTGGAGCTGGAGGCGGCGTGAAATCTGCATTTCCAGAATTCGCCCTTTGGACTGCAGGAGAGAGAGTACAGGAAGCAGAAGCGACTGGTGCGAAGGGTCTTGTTTCGGTCTGTCCTTTCTGTTCTACGAACTTGCGGGATTCCTTAAAACATCGTGGATCAGAGATGGAGTACTATGATTTGACAGAGTTAGTACTGTTGAGTCTGGAGGAGGGTGAGTAAGATGGAAGAAAAGGTCTACTCACGACTCCAAGGTGTCGTAGGTGAACGTAACATCACAAGAAATCCTGCGATTCTGGACACCTACGCCTTTCAATGGTGCTTTGAGATTGAGAGTGCACAAAGAGGAGAGGAGCCATCACGATTTGGTACGCGACCAGATGCAGTTATCCTGCCTTCAAAGACAGAAGAGGTTCAGGCAATTCTCAAGATATGTAACGAATTCATGATACCGTACAAAGCATTCAGCACAGGGATGGGTCCATGGGCTGGAGTGTCGGCTCCTAGTGCGATTCAGATCGATTTGAGAAGGATGAACAGGATTCTGGAAGTCGACTCTAAGAACCTCTATGCTGTCATTGAGCCATACGTCACAAATGCTGAATTACAGTCTGAGCTATTCAAATACGGTCTCATGCACCATGCACAAGGGGCAGGTCCCCAGACTTCTCCACTGGCAAGTCACACCTCATTCGTTGGTCCTGGCTTCACATCGCCATATACAGGATTCAGTGGTAGAAACCTGCTCGGGGCTGAATGGGTCGCACCCAATGGAGAGCTCATCAGACTCGGGTCCTATGATTCTACTAAGAAATGGTTCACAGCAGATGGTCCTGGGTTCAGTCTGCGAGGTGTGATTAGAGGTTGGCTAGGGGCTTATGGTGGACTTGGAGTATTCACTAAGGCAGCAATCAAGCTCTACTCTTTCCCTGCTCCTAAGGATTGGAAATGGAAGACCGGGGGAACCATACCAAGCTACGATTGGGATGTTCCTCCCTTTTGGAAGATGTTCGTCTTGAACTTCCAAGAATGGGATCAGTATGAAGCTGCATTCTATGAGATTAGTGATCATGATGCCGTCATGATGGCTACGACCTCCTCCTCAGAGGGTCTTGCTGCTTTGTTCACAGATACGAAGATGGAGGCACTTGAGGTAATCTTTGGAGGTCTCTTAGAGAGAACAAGGAGATATTTCATCATCCTTGTTGCAGCTCATACTGAGAGGGAATACAACTACCGAGTCAAGCTAGTTCAAACTATAATGGAGAAATACGAAGGGGAGGACTTGGTGGAGGAAGGTCTTATTTCACCGCGACCATCCCATTATGGCGAAACCATACGCAATATGCTAGGCGGTCATGCTTTCAGATTCTCTAACTGCTTCCAAAGTACCCATGGGGGAATGGATACAGTGGCAATGGCAGTGAAGCTCGCTCAGGTCAATACGCCTATCAAGAACAAATACATCGAGAAGGGTGTGATTGGCGACGATCAAGGTGAAGGGATCTGGACTACGACCTACGAGGGTGGACACATGGCACACCTTGAGGTGCCAACTGTCTATGATGGTGCATCAAAAGAATCCTGTCTGGGATATGCTGACTATCAGGATGAGTGTAATGAAGTGGATTTGAAGCAAGCACTTGGGATGCCCTTCTTTGTTGTGGGCGATAAAGTGCACGACTACTACGCATCACGAACGATGGACTATCCAAAATACTTGAGACGCATCAAGGAGGCCTTTGATCCAAACGGCCTATCTGATTCCTCTCACTATATTTCCGCGAATAGGAGGAAATGAATATGACATTCTTTGAAAGCAAGGAACAACTAATGAAAGTCTTTGAGGAATTCTGGCCTCGAGCAATTGCAATCCCTCATGTCTATGAGCGATTGTGTGAGTCTGAGATCATTGCACGATTCGTTGTCGAAGAACCAGCCTTAGAGGTGACTATTGACTTCAAGAATAAAGGGCCAGATGGTAAGCAAGGCATCTTGAGCTTTGACTCTAATGCAGAGCCTGAAATCACGGTCTATAGCAAGTCAGATATCACTAACAAGTTCTGGCAAGGAAAACTTAGGACATCCGTTGCAATGGCAAAAGGAGATGTCAAGATTAGTGGGTCTGTAATGAAAGGCCTAGGTCTCATCGGAAAAATCAAACCCCTGCACCCAATCTACATAGAGGTCCTCAAGGACTTGGGTCTTGAGAGGTTGTTGGTATAACTAGAATATTGGAGGTAGAAACTGAGAATGACAGACTATGTGAATCCAAACGTGAAGGAAGGTTGGACAGGACCTGGACGAAAGGATGGAGTAATAATGCCTCCTAAGATTGAAGATGATGCTCTTCACATTGACGTAGGCAAGAAGAATCAGTTTGAGTGGTGGTATTTTGATGCTCACTTGGAAGGAGGCTATACATTGGTGGCTTTCTTCTATGCGGCATATCCAAATCCTGGACTTGACACAGGGAAGATCGCTGTTGAGATGACGCTACTTAGACCCGATGGACGAAAGACACAGAAACTCATCAAGTACAAAAAACCAGATTTCTACGCGTCACGTGAGAAACCTGATGTGAAGATCGGAGAGAACTACATGAAAGCGGAGTTCGGTGATGATGGACTTCCAATCTATGAGATATACATAGAGGATGAAGATCTCATGTTTCATCTTACTTACAAGTCAGTGGTCAAAATGTGGATGCCCGGGAATGGCTATTCGCATTTTGCGAATTTGGGTTACTTTGCTTGGGTCGTTCCATTTGCGCGTGCAAGCGTCACCGGAACTGTCCGCGATGGCACTGACACAATGACAGTGTCTGGTGTTGGATATCATGACCATAACTGGCTTGACTTCTCTTTCCAGAGCATTATCGAATATTGGATGTGGGGACGTGTCTATTCGGATAACTTTACGATAGCCTATGCTTTCATCCAATGTAACGAGAAGGTGGATAACCATGCCGTGAAAGTGCTGATGGTTGCGAAAGGCGAAGAGGTAATTATGAGCACAGGAGATTATGAATTTCTCCAGAGGGATTTCGAATTCAATCAGAAAGCTGGACACAGTTATCCAAAGGAAATTGAAATCAAGATTCCAGATGAACTTGATGTGATTCTCAGAGTAAACAGAATCTACGAAGCGGTTAACATGCTAGACAATTTCGGTGCTGCACTTCGTTTCATCGCCAAGAACATCATGCGGATTAAACCCGGTTACTTTCGATTGCATTCAGACTTCAAGATGAAGGTCACTCTTGAGGGTGCTACCTTTGAGGAGAGTGGCAGTACTTTGCATGAGGTAGTTACATTCAAGCAATTGGGCATACAGAATGATGAAAGCATGAAATAGCATCATCCTTTTAGGGTTCTAGATGTATCGTATGTGACTCAATTCATTGCATCAGTTACTGGCAGTGCTGTGAAATCTCTTGGTTCCAACCTGGAAACGCTAAACTGCTGGTGATGTCATGTATGCAGTTGAAGGTATTCATTTAGAATAGGTCATTGCGGTGGTTATTAGGATGGGAAGAAGAACTCGAAAAATCATCATTTCTTCTGCTTTATTAGCAATCATGTCCATCGGGACTTTGCTTCTTGCACTATATGGATACGAAACCTATGTTTCATATCAGAATCCAAATAGCTATGTCCCAGTAGATACGTACTATGAACCATTTGGTTCTATGTCATCCATTCCAAGTGAAATGGGCATGACTCCACTAGCGAACTATACGTTGGTATTCATTTTGGATGGGCTCAGGGCAGATACTTTCTTCTCAACTTAGAAACCGGCGATTGAAGGATATGATAGTTGGGCGAATTTCACAAATGCTCAATGCTCGACCTTGATCAGTGTTAGTACAGCTGGCTACGGAGTCTTGTTTTCTGGAATAAATACATCCGAAAGTGAAGTGATAAGTAACGATTATGATGGCGAATTCACTGGTGATACTATTTGGAATGCCACTCTAAGGAGCTCTGACACAACTGCATATGTTGGAGGTAGTGGCTGGCAGGATCTATTTGGTCGATGGATGAATTATAGCATCTTCTTTAGAGATAATAACATGGTCAATATTACTAATCAGGGAATACCAATAGAAACTCCAAATTATCAACGAAACGATAGTACTGTATGCCAAATTGCACAAGTATTGGTTGAGAATCAAAGACCATCTATTTTGGGAGTTCATTTCTCAGAAACTGATTCAGCTGGAGAAGATAACGGTCCTTTCGATCAATCTTACATAGATGCACTTCAGAATCAGGATCAGTATATTGGTGAGATATTGTCAACATACGAGAGTGTAGGCATTTTGGATGAGACTCTTGTGATAATTACTGCTGACCATGGAATGGTCAGTGTTGGCCCTAACAAAGGAAATCATGGTGGAATTGAACCTGAGGCACTTCATATTCCGTTGCTTATTAGAGGGCCCGGAGTAAACGAATACGAATATGATGAATTCGTTCATCAAAATTCAATTACACCGACAATAGCTGCGGTAATGGGATATGAGATTCCATCTGATTGTTCAGGGAATGTGTTATATGATGCCATTGACTTCTCTAATGTTCAAGAAGCGATCTATAGGATTCACATTGCGGAGATACGATACAATCAAGCAGCTACTAGAAGAGAGAGAATGTTCCTTGATTTAACCTCTAATAGCGATTTGCCACATGCAGAAAGTCTACTGACACTTGCCAAATCTAATTTTCAGGATTTGGCATATTCAAATTCAATTAGTAATGCGATAGAGTCTGAACAGTATTCCTCAAGAGTACTCAGAGAATCTTGGAACACCAAGATAACAGGAGAAATCATATCTCGTTCATTATTGACTGCTGCTGGCATTGCGCTAGTAATCATCGTTCTCATGCTCATGAATCGAAAATACAATCTTGATACTCAGATGTTCTTCAGAGAAAAGAAATTCACTGGAATATCAGTTTTCTCTATTATCATGTATTTCATAATACTACTAATTGCAATTCCCCTTACAGGATGGAAATTCTCTGCTAGCTATGTTCCTGAAGCAGCAGAAGATTTCATGATTCCTGTGTTGATAACGACTACAATTACATTCATCATCTCTGGGATTATATTTGGTGTTCTTCTTGCATTCATAAAAGTAAAATCAAGTCATGAATCAGAAACACTCTCCTGGATACTTACCTATCTCTTGGGAGTAGCGATAGTCTATGTTCTCGGACTTCATGTATTTGTGATAAGAAACGGACCTGGGCTTCCCTGGTATGCTCCAAACCTCATTGAAAGTATCCAGTACTTTTTCGTAAGTATTTCGATTATGGTCTTCGGATTATTATCCTTGATCGCCCTCCTTGGAGGATTGGGGATATCTAGGATGATTACCTTGGCTAAGAATCGAATCTCATTAAGACAGAATGGAGTTGCTATACAAGAGGTATAAAGTGATGGCAATAGATTCTCTTTGGCATTAAGGTGATAGAAAGCAACTACAAAAAAATGTAGTACATTAATATGGGAGTTGAGAGGGAAAGAGGTCATGACAGACTTACATATTGAAGACTTGGTTGTAGGAAGCGGAGCTTCTCCTCAGCGGGGTCAGAAGGTGATCGTTCATTACACTGGATGGCTAACTAATGGTACGAAGTTTGATAGCTCGGTTGATAGAGGAGAGCCTTTCGAATTCACGATTGGAGTAGGTCAAGTAATTCAGGGATGGGACGAAGGAGTCCTATCAATGAAGATTGGAGGCAAGCGTAGACTTACTATACCTCCTGAGATGGCCTATGGTGATCGAGATATTGGCGATGGGCTAATCCCACCGAATTCAACACTTGTATTTGAGGTAGAGTTACTTAACTTAAAATGAATGCCTTCCAACTCAGTCATTATACTCGTATCCTGCTTCTTCAGAGGGTCTATTTAGAATATCCAATTCCTCGCTTATCAAGCAGGATAATACCTCACTCAGATTCATCCCTGATTTTGGTAGCTTATACAGAGTCATGAAATGACTTCTGAGTATTTCAAATGGATATTGACCAATACTTCCGACTACTAGCGCATCCACTCCTTCTTCAGCAAGAAGACTTATGGCATGCTGTCCTTTTTTCCAGTCTTCCTGATCACCTAGATTCTCTAAAAAATGAAGATTCCTTATACGCCCTCCTTCTAAATCAGCGACTGCAAGAACAAGGACTCTCTCGAAATGACTCTCTACCTGCGAGGATTCGTCAGAGGCATCTATCACTGGAACTGCTATTCTGAGTCTGTGCTCCTTTTCAGGTTCGATATGCAGTGTTGCAGTTTCTATCTCTGGAATCGATTCCTTGATTTTCTCTTCTATTACCTCACTCAATGTATGTCCTTTTTGAACGGTAATATCTCGAATGACGGTGATATGAGCCTCAAGGAAATAAACAGGTCCTGATCTTCGAAGTCGAATTGAATGGATATCAAGTACTCCTGGAACCTTATGAGCAATTGTCTTAATCTCTTCAACCTTTTCAGGTTGGGGAGATGCATCCATCAAAGAAAAGACAGAATCTCTACCAATTTCGATTCCTTCCTTTATGATGTATAGTGCAATTAGAACGGCAACTATGACTTCCGCGGTAGAGAGTCCGACGATTGACAAAGTGACACCAATAAAAACGAGAATTCCAGCATAGACATCGATTGTCGAATGCTTTGAGTCCGCAATCAAACTTCTACTGTTTATTCTCTTCCCTACCTTTGATTTGTACCTAGCAAGAAGATAGTAGGTTATTGCTGAAATTGCTGATGCGATCAAAGGAATGGTTCCGTCAATGATTTGAATAGGCTCAAAGTATCTTCTGACAGATTCAATCATGATTTCAATTCCTGAGAAGACAATCATGCCTGAAACAACAAGTGATGCTAGAGTTTCACCTCGATAGTAGCCATAAGGAAACTTCTCATCAGGTTTCTTGCCTGCTAATCTCAAACCTGATCCTACCAAAGCTGAAGCGAAGATATCCGACAGTGAATTGATGGCATCCGCGAGAACAGCTACACTCAGGTATACAATTCCTGCATATCCCTTTATGACCGTGAGGAATATCATACAGACAAGCGAAATTTTTGCTACCTTCTCACCATCTTCGAATCTTCGATGCTGTTTCTGCTTATTGTGTTCCTTCACTGCGTTTACCTCTGAGGAATTGTGCTTCACTAAGATATCCTGCTTTTGAGTATGATTCCTCTGGCAAGATTCAGAGTCGATTATTTCTTTAGAACTCTCTAGTGAAATTTGCCTAATTCTAGATTGTTATTTTAAGCTCCTCTACACTGAGCAAGAGTTAAAATAGACTATTAGATATAACTAAAATTCCTTAAATGAAGTCATTATTGTTAATCTTCGCGGTACTGCAGATATTTCTCTAAGTTTCATAGAGGCAAGTCAATGATTAGAAAGGAGCAAGTCCAGTATGAGATTCTAAAAATCTTGGGAGATAGTGAGCTTCATGGATATGATATCCATAGGCTACTGGAGGAACGAGGAATAAAGATTCGAATTGGGCGTCTTTACGAGATATTGAATCAGATGTCTAGCATAGGACTCCTAAAGGACAAATGGTTACCAAGTCCATCAGGTCCCAAGAAGCGAATATATCGTATTAGTACAAAAGGAAACAAAACTAGAGAACACATCTTGATGGATGCGATACAGACTGTTCATGAATTCTACGGTGAATACTTGAGAACCTTACCCAAGGAAAAAGGTGCCTTTCATATAATATCACAATATCTCCTAAGTGACCTAGGTGAGAAACCCGCAATCGCTTTTGTGTCTATGAAGATGTCAAGATCGATCGAACAACTTTTGTCAACTCTCATCAATAGTGTGCCAAATGCTACTGTATACTTTGTTGGACAGAGAGAAACTCATGCAGAGATGGGTTTGACATCAATACCATTCTTGGAGGGCACCTGTAATAATATCCCTTCTAAGGACGATTATTTTGATCTCCTTGTCCTTCCTGGATATACTGGAGTCGACTCTATTTTGGACTGCATTAAAGAATGGCGAAGAGTTCTAAATTCCAAAGGTAGGATTGGTATTGTTACGCCAACGGCTCTGATACGAAAGGTCGAGGACCCTATGAGTATCGGAGAGTTTCTTGAGCAGAAAGAACACCCCTCTGAGATTGTAGGCAGCATGTCACCTGGAGAGATAATCTCTAAAGAGCTAGAGAAGCACTTCAAGAAAGTCGAGCTATTCACAGTTGTTCATGTTAGTGTAATCTTTGGCATGAATAAAAAAGACTAAGCTATATACACAAACGAACTATAGCTAAATGACGATAGATGCTTATTAACTGAATAGAATTCTATTTCGAATAACACAGTATAGTATACCTGACTTGTTTCTCCAGAGAAAAATGGCATTACACTTCCCGGTATGCCTGGATTATTCTTATCTGGTTGGTCAAATTCTGTGTACCGCTTCGGGAAGGAGTCCAACCCTACTCTCCTTCCCACCTTCTCTCTTTTCCACAATGAGTTGATTACGAATGAATATCATAATCTGCAGTTTGGATGAACGCTATCATCCGATATCAGAAGAACGAATCGTGAAGTTGACTATCTGAACTCAAATAGTGCAACTGAAAAAGAATAAGAAATCGGGTCTAAAAATTCAGACCCGATAATTTCCAATACAGTCTTGGTTTGGATCTAATAGCGTCTTCCGCCGCCTCGGCTTCCGCCTCGGTCACGTCGGTCTCTACCGCCGCCACCGCCGCCATATCCTCGATCTCTACCGCCGCCGCCATATCCGCCACCGCCACCGCCGTAGCCGCGATCTCCACCGCCACCGCCGTAGCTTCTGCCGCCACCGCGACCACCGCCGCCGCCACCATAACGACGTCGAGTGTCCTCGTGCTCTTCAGCAGACATATCGTTCTCCATATTGACTTCTTCAATTGGTGTTTCAGCTTCTGAGAGTTCTCCGTACTTACCAATGTTTAGGCGTAGATTTCCTCTGAATAGACCGGTATAGCCATTCTTCAAAGTAAAGGTCTTTCCTACTTCAAGCATATCAATTGTATCATCCCAACATGGGACAGCGACTGTTCCCGTTGCATCTCCTACAATAGCATCTAGTACTCTGTGGGTTGCTCCATCATTCCGGGAAGAAACCTCACGCTCTTCACCGATTTCCAGAATCTTGAATGTGATTACAAGATTCTTCATTCGTGGCTTGAGATCAGCCACTTGGGCCTCAATAGGCTCTCTGTCGTAACTCATTTGTATCACTCACTTATGCCTAAGCATAATTGATTGCAGGTCGTTCAAAAGTAGCGTATCCATCGGGGAGGTGCGAAACGGTGCGAAACCAATCACGAATCTCTTTCAGATAAGGCGCATCCTGCTTGATGTCCTGCATAGGAATCAAAAACTCATACCCTTATGAGCATATGTATTTGGAGCATCAGTCCCTATAGATATGTTCCTCGAACCATTTCTCTGGATATGTCTTATACTTTCGTGGAGGATAACAAATTAAGGTCCTCACAGAAGAGAATGGCGAGTCCTTCCTGATATCCAAAGAAATCCTCCGTGCGTCCTCTAAAGATTCAACTGTGAAACTAGCGAAAATAATAGGGTCTGTTGTTGATATCCAGTGAAGCCAGAATTCACGGTCATATCTCTCCTTAAGCCAGGAGATAAGCTCTTCCTGTTCCAACCTTCTTACATCATACCTGATTTCTAGGAAGAATCTAACGGCACCTGCTGCCGCTGTATTCCATCTGATTGAAAATGAAACTCCTCCTTCTTCTTGGAGTTTAAGCAGGATCTTTCTCACTCGTCGAGCTGACAGGTTCGTTCGGTCACAAAGGTCTCGTATTGGCATTCTTGCATCTTCAATCAGATACTTCATAACGCGGAGCTCAAGGGGTAGAAATTCAACTTTCCTTCCATGATAGAGGGGATTTGTCATTACTGAATGCATATCCACTTTAATTACATGATCCAGTCTTCTAAAGAAGGCTCCTAGTTCGAAAATTCCATTGGCTCCGATATAATCTGAGAGGATTAGATAATAACCTCCCTCTTTTGTCACTATTGGATTGACTTCACCGACCATTTCATTTTTTCCTAGAGTATCAAGTAGTTCCTCAACATTCTCATTCCCATCTGTTTCAATAAGTGACAAAGCAATATTTGCGTTCATTGTATTCAAGGTGGGTCGTATTGTAAAGGCATATAATGTGCCATTCTCCAAGAGCTTGTCAACTCGTTTCCTGATCGCATTTGCTGTATATCCTACCCTTGAACTGAGTTCCTGATAGCTCATCCTGCAATTCAATGTGAGCTCAGTTAGTATTTTCTTATCCAAGAGATCCACGATACTTCACCAGCTAATACGAGTTCAAATCAAGTGATTGAGCATAAGCATACTAGGACTAAAATCTTCGGAATGTCTGATTTGTAAAGGATGTACTTTACATTTCTTCCTTTGCTGTACACTCCTATACCTGTATGGAAGATTGAACCCTAACGCGTGTTTATACTAATTCTATGTATCTTATACTTGTATCAATTCTACGAGAAATCGTTGGTGGATACAGAGGTGATAAAGAGATGAAGAAGAAACAGACTCGAATGATTGCAGCTGGTCTCAGCCTGTGCATCCTAGCATGCACAATTGGAGTTGGAGTCTTTACCATTGCGAATGGGTTCCTAGCCTTCTCTGGAGGCATGGAAGTGAGCGATCTTCCGTATCAGGATTCCCTTCCTCACAAGACCAATACCCCTGATTCTTGGACAGGTCCTGATGTAGTCGAACATCGGATTGATTTGGTCAGTGGGGAGGTACCTTACTACCCATTCACATGGAGGATAATAACCCCTGAATGAGTTCAGGTGCAAAGATCCTAGCCTAGCGCCAGGAGTATTATGGCGCTAGGCATTATTCTCCCTTTCTCACTATTATGATTATTATGGTAAAATGAGGTGTTACAAATGGATTGGTTAGATAAAAGAATAATCACTCGCTTACTTGGAAACTGTAGAGAATCCTTCAGGAACATCGCGAGGGAATTCCAGGTCACTTGTCCTACGATCATCGCTAGAGCAAATCGACTTCGCCAATGGGGTGTAATTCAGCGTTACACTGCTGAACTCTCTCATGAGATGCTTGGTGTAGAGTGGATATTAGCTGAACTCAAAACCAATGGATTTGGAAGTCAGAGTGATCTCTTCCAGCAATTCGCGGCAAACGAATGCATAGGTGAAGTCATGATGCTAGGTGATGGGCAATATCTGGTATTTGCTGAGATAGCCCCAGAGGAACGAAGCGGCTTTGAATCATGCATAGGAAAATTGGATGGTATTCAATCACTTGACATAGATACGATCCGACCAATCAGGAATGGTGTTATTGATGGTACCTGCAGATATACCACAACTGGAGGTAAGGTTGAGCTAGATAATCAAGAAATGAAGATTCTGAGATATCTAGCATCAAACGCTCGAATGTCAATCACTGAGATGTCTGAACTCACTGGATATTCTCAGAAGCTGGTAAGTGAGATCATTCAGAGATTCCAAGATTGCGAAGGCATCAATCTCACTGTTCGATTGAATCTTCCCTCCTCAGGTCGTGTGAATTTCATGCTCAAATATGGATTAAATGAGATGAGCACTGGACCCGAAGATGCAGCGGAGTTCATGACAGATATCTATCCTGAGGAGCATTGGTTCTCATTCTACAATGAGAGCAAGGATGAGATGCTGCATTACATGACTGTCCAGCATGTTGGGGACTTGAGCTACGTTGCAAAAGAAATCAGCAACCTACCTTACACTGAGGATGTGAATGCTCGCATCATCTACAGCACAATGAAATCAGAAGGTAGAACGAAATCCTTTCTGATCAAAGGCAACGGACACCTCCCTGCTCAGAGCAGGGAGAGCTCTCTTTTTCTAGATGATAGGCTTTCAATTCATGTTTGAAGTGAAAATAATCATTTGACGATTAGATTTTTTAGGAAGCTTTGGACCCTTTTACAGCTAGCTTGTAAGCTAGGTGTTGCGTGGTATATGAGCTTGCAAAAGAGGAGTCAAGACGGTCGTCACCTAAAAATCATTTCTTCGCTTATTATCGTTCTATTGATTACTCCAACTTATTTGATTATTGAGGGCGCGATGGTCAGTCAAGAAAATGTATTACCCGAAGCAGTTAGAGATCCTATTTTGGCAACTGACTCAAACTTTAAGGCACATCGTATAGATGTTGATGGTGATACTGATTGGATCTCATATGACACTAGTATAGAGCCTGGAACGCCTGCTGAAGCTCATGTGACTTTATCCGATACTTTAGGCCTAAGAATCGTTGCGGATTTCTATGGCTATTGGAACACAAATATCACCCTAAATCACACGGAATACAATCGCCCAGATATTCCAGGCGTAGGTTTCATTAGTGTTTCAGGTATGCCAGAATTACCGAGATTCACGAAGATAGTAGAAGTCCCTTATGGTGTCGACATTTCTATGAATGTCCTACATATATCAAAAGCTACTATTGAGAATTATAACATTGCTCCAGTTCAACCTCCAACGATACCGATTTGGAATCCAGTTATTGATCTAAGTGATTATACCATTGTGAATAACATTGGGACAGAAAATGAATTCTATCCAGCATATAACACATCCACAGAAGGGGAAACTTCTTCATCACCTATCATTATGAGAGGGCGAAGATTGTTATTGATTAGTTTCTATCCAATTCACTACAATCCGTTTACTCATCAACTCAAGCTTTTTTCAAAAATGGAAATCGACCTAAGCTACAACAAAACCGCACAAATCAAAGCACCAAGTTCTTCATTAAAATCTCCTGCAATTGAAACGGTTTTCAAGAATACTATACTAAATTACGAAAATTGGGACTATGACTTGACTCCCATCTCTGCTACACCACCTCCTTTCATAACATCAGACATTGGCTATTCATGCATGCCAGAAGGGGCGGAATATCTAATTATCGTGGACCAAGACTTTTTGAGTGCGGCAGAAAGGCTAGCAGCTTGGAAAACAAGAAAAGGTGTTCCAACTCGTGTTTTCACTACTCTGGAACTGGGAACTGATAATCAAGAAGCAACTTTGACAGAGATTCATGATTTCATCCAAAACGAAGCATACTCATGGGATAAAGCACCTGAGTACATACTTCTGTTCGGAGATTCTGACCATATTCCTACATTTTATGAAACAGAGCATCCTGACAGTTTCTTTAGACCATACTCAAAAGGGGATAGGAAGGTTGCTACAGATCTTTATTATTTCACGGTGGACGGCCCGGATATTATTCCAGATATCTATTATGGCCGCATTTCTGTTGACTCTCTTGAACAAGCAAATGCTGTAGTGAGTAAGATAAAAAATTATGAAATCTCCCCCCCAGCAGAAGAGTATGAGGAATTCTATAATGGTATTCTAACAGCTTCATTTTATCAAGACTATTATCCATATCATGAATCAGACGGATGGGAAGATACCAAAACAGGATTTATTCGATGGAGTGAGATGGTAAGTAGATATTTCCGTGACACTGGTTATAATGTTCATCTGAACTATACTACAAATTCTACCTTCATTTGCTACCCACAAGAGCCGCTTCTGAAGGACATTCAGGGTGATGACATTCCTGATTTCACCTTAGATGAGTATCCGAATTTCAGATGGATCGATTGGGACGATTTTGAGAGTTCAAAATCTAACATCATTGCTAACTTCGATGAAGGCAGAATCTTCGTCGTGTATTTTGATCACGGATGTTCACGAAATATGTATCGAGAGGATTTGGGGACATTCGAAGGTTTTGATGGATGGGCAGAGCCACGCTTTACTTCTACATATATGGGGGACTTGTCAAATGACGAAAATCGTCTGCCCTTCGTTTTTAGTGCTGCCTGTAATGTGGGATGGTTTGATGGTGAAACTGATCAAGAGAACTCTCCTCAGTCTGTTTATTCGAGGAGTTATGAGTGTCTCTCAGAAACCCTTCTAAGGGAACCAGATGCTGGTGCTATCGCTGTTGTTGGAGCGACACGATTCAGTTACAACATTCTATCATATTTCCTATTGAACGGAACTATCCATGCTTTCTGGCCAAGTTCTCGGACACCCGAGAAAAAACCAATCTATGAATTTGGCGCTGCATTGCAACAGGGACGATTGAATGTAATAGAACAATATGGTCTTGATGATGATATTCTAAAAGTAACATTAGAGATGTATCATTTATTTGGTGACCCTGAAACCTCATTATGGACAGAAACCCCCTCGAATTTCTCCATAAGCTATCCTACTCAAATTGGAACAGCAGATAATCAGAGATTTGTAGTCCGAGTAAATGACACAGATGGCACACCTATCCAAAATGCAACGGTCTGTATTCAAAAAGGAGAAGAAGTGTATAAGGCGAATTATACAAATGAAGAGGGATATATTGTCTTTGAGATTCCAACGTGCACTCCTGGAGAAATGAACATCACTGTGACTATGCATAACTTCAGGCCTTTTCTTAGTACGATTCAAGTTGTTGATAGCTCTCCTACGCTTGTAATTATCCCTGAAATGGGACCTGGACATGTTTCCTTGACATTCAATATTGATGGATTCGATTCTTCATATTCTGTTAAAATATACATGGAAAACACATACCTAACTACTATACCTCAAAATCTGAATCAAGGGAAATATACAATCACAACTCATTTAATTGGACCCATAAATGTGAAGGCAAACCAATCAAATCCTGTCACAAGTGTAGCTATTGCACTCTACTTTAGTATCGATGGTCCCGAACCATACATCTACAGTCAATGGGATCCCCTGACATGGCATCTGGCGGGACAAGTTAGAACATACAATAATCCGTGTATCCAGCTTTATGAAGTTTCAAGATCCACTCCGACTGCAACTATTAGCACACTCACAACAGTATCCTCTCATCAATTAATTCTAGGGCAGGAGTACCTTGTCAATGTCACGGTATGGAACTCAGGAATTCAAGAGGCTACCCACACCATGGTAAACCTTTCGTTTGCTCACTGGGGTGCAGGTGTTCCTTGGACTAAAATCGACTCTCCTCAATATGTTGATGTAGACCCCGCAAGTAATCCATTTGATCCAAGTACTCATGGTTATGCATTTGCATATTTCACTTGGTTTCCAAGTTATCTTGGTCATCAATGCTTGCGGGCAAATATCTCGTTGACTTCGGACATTAATCCTAGAAACAACGAGGGGCAAGAAAATGCGGACGTTCTGGAGGCTCATTCTCCAGCTATTACGGAATTCGTAATCGGAAATCCCACAGAAGATGCTGGATATCCGTATATTGTACTTCGTCAGGAATCTTACTATAATGACATATGGAACACCTCGATCTCAAATTACACCTCCAAAATTCTTGCCTCTAGAGAGGAGCAGCCTCTTAAATTCTGTATTGACTTGAATGATTCTGTTGATATTGGGGAATGGCGAATTTTCATTGTTGAGCTCTTCTATGATGGTGAATTGGTAGGAGGATTTCAAATCAATGTTACAAAAGTCCTAACACCTACAGATATTGGTTTACCATTTGAGGACCTCATCAGAATCGTAATAGTAATTGCAGGTGTAGCAGTCCTTGCAGTTATAGTGCTATATATTCTCAACAAGAGGAACTGATGGAGAAATACAACTTGCACCAATATAAATGTGCATATGAACTAAATCACTCCTTTTTTATGTGACCAGTGCTGCGCCATATGATTAGGTTGCGTCATCAGGAGGAAATCAAAAGTGTATGATTCAAAGGTACAGAATGCCTTACTTGCCATTATCAGACTATGTCAACGTACTGAACACTGGCGAGAGCTCGTCTTGGAGTGCGAAAATCCCCATTCAGCTCCTCATAAGCTCAAAAAGAACAAGTTCTGGAAAGTACTAGTGGATAAAACCAATGAAGCAGAAGGTGCTTGGTTGATTATCAGGATGCTCAAAGACATTAAGAACAACTCTTCAGATCCTGCTATCACTATGGATGAATGGTGCTCTCTCAGAGGAGAGCGTCTTGACGATTTCGTGCTTGAATTTGCCCGCAGAAACAAGGCTGATTATGGTTTCTCAGAGGAATTAATAGATACATTATCACTTGGACTTGGACCATGGCCATCAGGTAATGGTGAAACCTAGGAAGTAAAAAAGAATAAGTTTAAGGTGATGATGTCATTCTCTTTGCTTAAGCGTAGATTCAAGGAATGTATCCAAGAATTCCAAACCATACTCATTGCAGAGATTTCTTATGACTCCAATATTCTCTCTTAGAGCATCATCATCTCCTTGATTTATTGCTAGTTTCACCTTTAAAAGGCATACAAGTCCTAAGAATCCTGGCAGATCATCAGATGCGGCCTTTTCCTCAAGCAGAGCTAGCCATGGTGTGGTACCTCTCGCTGTTGAGTATTCTCCTTGATAACAGGTCCAATAGACCTCAATCTTCGCTAGATGATAATGAAATATCAGAGCATATTCAATAGAAGACTTGGTTTCATATAGTTCAAGTGCATTCCCTATATTGCTAGTTGCTGATTCGAAATCACGTTCAAGAACATCAAGCAATCCTGTGATGAAATATAACCAAGCCAAAAGAATCTCCAAACCCGATTTCATCACTTCTTCTCGGATAGAATCCAATTGAACTTGAGCCTCAGTTGTGCGTTCCATCATGATCAATGACCATATCTGATTGAATATTGCTCTAAGTCTAATAGCTGGATTGCTGTCATAATCGATTTCTGCGTACCGGGCCCATTCCAAACCTGCCTCTGGTTGTCCAATCGCATTGTATATCGTAGAGAGCAGAACTGCATGAGGTCCGCGTGGTAGTTCCATTTCTTCTCGTATTTGTATTGCTTTTGAAACCTGTTCGATAGCCAAATCATACTCTCCTCGTGTCGCTGAAAGCCTAGCTAGATAGAGAAGTATTGATGCGATGCCTGCTGTATTGCCTAAAGATTCCATTATCTCATATGCTCTTGTCAGTGATTCCTTAGCTTCTCGAACATTAACTCCACGTAAGTAATCTGTCTTTATTCTTAGATACCATGCCAATCGAACTATATCATCGCACTCTTCAGCACTTTTTATTGCCATCTCTGTATAGCGAATCTTATTCTCCAAATCGCCATCACGTGAAGCTCTCTCTCGATAGTAATCAAATAACATGCTCTCAAAGAATCTGAATTCTGGAGAACCATGAATCAGTCTTTCCAATTCTTCAAGATTTGAAGTGTCATACAATGTCTTTGGATATTGCAACAAATCAGCTTCAAACTTGAGAAATCTTGTTTCGATAGCTAACCAGGTTGGAGGATTCCCAAAAAGAACCTGATCTGCAGCTTCATGGATCTTCGGGAGATCATCAACATTCCCCTGATGAACTCGAGCATAGAATAGATTTGGTCTCAGTATCAGGATCTTTCCATATTTCTTGCCAATCTCTTCAATACTGGCAATATCCAGTAGAAGCGCGGAATGATGAATTGCGAAATATATTGCGAGGTCCGGTGCTTCTTCGTTGAGGACTGTTGCATTCAATCGCATCACAAAATCATGGTAATTCTCTGCAGCATCCATCGTGGATTGTAACAGATTCCTGGACTCATTATCCAAGAAAGGAAAATACATTGTTATCGTTCCAATTGGCTGCAATCTATTCCATATCTCCATTCAGGCGAAGTTCTCTTAGATATGTACATAGGTTTGGTAAGAGTCTTTCGAGTTGCCTAAATTTCACTCTGAATATATTAGTGCTAAGAACCCATTGTTGATTGTAACTCTCTGAAGAATGATATGTGTGATAATTCTCTGAAATACAGAAAAAAAAGAGGAACACTCCTATTATGCAGTAGCAAGGAGTGCTCCATTCTCTTGTGACTTCTCAATGTGGTATACCAGCATGGTTTCCACATTCTTGAGATAGGGTACTTGTTTCATCCTTCGTATGACATCCTCTACTCGAGCAAGACTGTAGCTTGACATGTAGTTGATCAGGATTGGTTCATTGGATGTCATGAAAGTCAGCCAGTACTCCATTGGGAATTCGTCTTCAAGGAGCTCGACTATCTCCTTTGGACAGGTTTCCGATTCATCGAATCGCATTTTGAGGAGAAAGCTAATGCAGTTTTCAGTGCATGGGTTGAACTTGATCGTGAAATGAACCCCTCCGCCATCTCTTAGTTCCTTGATGATTTTTCTTATCCTCTTTGGTTTGAATCCTGTTCTCTCTGAAAGATCCTGTATTGGCATTCTTGCATCCTCTGCAAGTAGTCGTAAGACTTTGCGTTGCTGAGATGTAAATTCCACTTTCCTACCGCGTGAATTGAATTTGCATTTGTAGGACAATTGTGAAGTTGGAACCTGTTGAGCATTTTGGAGATCTACATCAACAACTCCTGTGAGGCTTCGAAGATATTTACCATACTCATAGAGACCATCAGGATACGCGACCTCAGCAAAGGCTATGTAATTCCTAGAACCTACAGCGAAGGTTTCTGTTGTGGCATTATGCGCACAAATATCTTGGATGAGGATCGCCCTATCCTCTGATAGATCTGTAGTAATCTCGGCGATAGCCCATCCTACACCTAGGGTTTCTTGTGAAATGTCAACTGTAAATCCAGTAATGATCCCTGATTCCATTAAGAGATCTACTCTTCTCTTGATTGTTGGGCACGTGACTCCTAGGTCAGTTGCCAACGTTCTATACGATTGTCTGCAGTTGCAGATCAACTTGAGAAGCAGTTGCTTGTCCAGTTTGTCCATTTTTCACATCCCCATTCGGAACATTTTCCATCTTTATTGTTAATAGTATTACATCTGACAACTTATATATTTATCGTATTATATTATCGGAATAGAAAAGATTAAATACTATCAATGGTGACATATTATATGGTGAACAAATATGGCTCCCCCCGATAAGGAAAAGTCCACCGGATCTGTTACGCAGACCAGTATCAAAGAACGCATTCTTGGCGAGCTTTATTCAGAGGAGTTCGAACTCAAGAAACGTGAAGTTCATGTCATGACACGCCTTAGCGCTGATATCGTTGAGATTCTTGATGCGTTAGTCGAGCTTGAGGTGTTTAACAGCAGATCCGCTGCAGTATCAGCTTTTGTTGAGAAAGGAATTGCCTCACAAATGGATCTTTATGAGGACATCCGCGAAGCAGGAAGAAAGATTGCTGATATGCGAGAAGAAGCTAAGCGTCGTGCTGAAGAAGCTATTTCCGGTATAAAATAATCATTCTTTGAATTTCTCATTCGAATTCTCTTGAAACAGAAGAAGGACCTAGTGCCATTCTAGAACGGGTGAGGAGATGTGAATACGGGACATTGTTCAGAACAATGACACTAGGTTGTCATGAATACTATACTCGTTTTCTTGGTATAAGGTAGCGTTAAGACGCATCTTAACAAAATGGACTGCATAATAAAAGGAGAATGAGGAAATTATTAGTTGGTATTTAATAATTGACTAATCAATGAGTGGCAGTACTATCTTTTCATTTTCTAACCAAAGTGTCAAGATTTTTCTAACTGCTTCTTCAATTCCTATCTCTCGCTTGCAAGATGTTTCAATGAAATGAATGGGGTGGATACAACGATGTGTTCCTAACTTCTCTTCAATAAGTTTCTTCATTTGGAAGCCTTCTTCAGACAGGACCGGATTGCTGTCGGAATTCCCCTCTCTCAGATCTGCTTTATTGGCGATTAAAAGGATAGGTGGGACATTTAGCAATACTCTGGATGCCTCCTCAATCCAATAGTCGATGCTTTGAAAGCTTGACCTATCCACAACGGAATATACTATTACCATTATTGATGTATTAGCGAAGAATTCCTTGGTAGGATGATCTTTTGCTGCCCAAGCATCTATTCTGTAGTTTGACCCGTTGTGTTCTACAATCCTACTATAGATATTTCCGTGGTTGGCGTTTTCAACATCTGATAGTTGCACGCAGTGGGAGCCAAATCCGGCAGTGGCAAGCAGAGTCTTCTTACCAACGCATGATTCTCCTAATATGATGATTTTAAGGACCTCTACTTCATTATCGTAAGTACAATCAAACACCGGAAATCTAGCAGACTCCCAATCGACATCGTTCCTCACGACAGAATGTCGTTCTTTAGCCGGGAGATTCTCTGGAGTGAATTTGAAAACGAGTTCAATTGGCTCTTGAGATTCCCATATTGATGGATTTGGCAAAACTTCCTCTTCGCGTACAGTTTCTTTGACTTCTGGAATGTCATCAAGCCCACTCGTATCATCTTGAAATTTCGCGGAAAGAAAGCGATCTGATAAAGTATCTATGTCCTCTAGGACTTCACTTAGTTCATCCATATCATCCTCGTTGAGTTCATCATCTCTAGGGAACTCAGTCACATTTGGAAGTCCTACCCGTAACAGGATGAATTTCAAGAGTCGTCTGGCTGTATCAAATCCTCGAATATAGATGAAGCTTTGAACATCAGTTAATACATCTTCAAAGGTCCTTCCCTTGTATTCGATCATCTTCGAAGTAGAACTATCCGCTAGCACCACCCTGTCGAACTGCAAGGTGATTTCCACATCACTCCCTGGGATATTCATCTGTTTTGTCCCTGACCTCACACAACATAGATTATATTATATAATATTATAACTAATCAATATATAATATTATGGGCCAAATTCTTCTCTGAATAGCGGAAGAATTAGATGGATTTAGGGAGTGATGATGC
>JAEORN010000219.1 GCA_016840825.1 Candidatus Thorarchaeota archaeon
ACCGCGATGATAGCATTCGAGGCGGAAAGGTTGTTCTGTGGAGTGTCTTGTGGTATAATGGACCAGTTCACATCACAATTGGGCAGACCTGACTCACTATTCAACATAAACTGTAGGAATTTCATGACCAAGGATATCGCACTCCCCTCAGGAGCATCATTTGTAGTGGTAGATTCTATGGTCTCGAGAGCTGCTGATAATGCACTAGGAGTAAGACGACAGGAGTGCATACAGGCTGTAAAAGAATTACAGGGAGCTGGATGGACGATTCAGAACTTGAGCGATATTCAATCAGAACACTTGGAGAAAGCCAAGGAGATACTTGACGATATACTGATGGCTAGGGTCACTCATGTCGTTGAGGAGAACGAACGAGTTCGAATGGGCATGAATGCTATGAAAGAGAATGACCTTCCAAGATTTGGACGAATCATGATAGCGTCGCATAGGAGCTCTCAGAATCTATATGATGTCTCCCATCCCAATCTGGATTTTCTCGTCGATGTTGCTGTAAAACAAGCGGGCGTATTTGGTGCTCGGTTGACAGGGGCAGGTTTTGGAGGAGCGATCCTTGCTCTTGCGAGAGATGAACATATTCCTCATTTCATGAAGTCAATAGCAGAGGCATATGAATCTGACAAGGAAATGAAACCAAATGTCATGTCAGTATCCATCCCTGGGGGAGTAATAGCTGAAGGAATCTAATCACCATATCTAGAAAGTAGGTTTAATAGATGCGCTAGAGATGAACTACTCTATGACACTAGTCCTGATAGTACTTGGCTTCTTCATAATACTGGAGCTATCCAATGTATTGGCACTCTACTTCAAACCAGGAACTACCAATGCCAACGCTGTAGGTGTCTTTACAGCGTGGGAGAAATCAAAGGCAGATCCCGAGATACATAATTTTGTTAAGTATCTGGTTTGGTGGGTCGCTGGAACGAAGCTGATTTTCATTTCATTGTTAGTGGTCATCTTGGCGTTCGCAGACCCTATCACTCAATCATATGCAATATTAGCCTTGACTATCTCAACAGCGACATTCTTCTGGAAATTGTTCCCATTGGTCAGAACAATCGATAGAGAATCTCAGCTGGTGAAAAAGGGATACTCGAGAACCTTGGGTATCATGATAGGGATTCTGATTCTAGCATTTGTGCTGGCATACCTAGTTGCAGCAGGGTTCATTGTGATCTAGATTTGTAATGAGGGATCGTCTCCCTCACACCTCTTTTTTTGAAACTGGAAAACGATGCAATTAACTAGTTGTAGGTACTAGATGAGTGCATTGTGACACGGGTGAAGATTATGGACAAGGAATACAACACCATAATAATCAGCGAAACACACTGGGACCGCGCTTGGTATCAGACATTCGAACAATTCAGACTTCGACTAGTCAAATTAGTGGACAAATTACTCAATATCTTGGAGAAGGATCCTGAGTTCAGTCACTACACATTTGATGGTCAGACAGTTGTATTGGAGGACTATCTAGAGGTAAAACCTCAGGAACGGAACAGGATTGCCAAATTGGTTCGTGATGGACGAATAGACATAGGACCTTGGTACATCCTACCAGATGTGTTTCTTGTTTCAGGTGAAAGCCTTATCCGGAATTTTCTACGAGGAAAAATGATAGGAAAGGACTTTGGTCGTTGGATGGATGTCGGCTATATTCCAGATCCTTTTGGTCATGTCAGCCAGATGCCTCAGATATTGTCACAATTCTCCATAGACTCCATCATCTTTGCGAGAGGTACTGGGGAGGAATCAGAGGATCTAGGTTCAGAGTTCATCTGGGAAGCATCTGATAGTAGTGAAGTGCTTGCTCATTGGCTACCGGGATCCTATGGAAATGCAGCAAATCTACCAGATGATGTTCAAGATGCGATCTATGTCCTTGAGGACGTTATCGAAAAGATGAAGCCGTGGTCACGAGTTGGAACCTATCTTCTCATGAATGGCTCGGATCATCTTGAACCTCAAGAACATCTCCCCGAGGTAGTACGAAGATTCAACGAGTCCCATGAGGACCAGATAATCATAGGCACTTTGCCAATGTTCGTTGAGAGAATACGGAAGAAGCAGGGAGAGCTAAAGAGATTCCGTGGAGAGTTCAGACGGTCGAAATATCAGAATCTGCTTTCTGGCGTCTACTCTGCGAGAGTGTATATCAAACAAGCCAA
>JAEORN010000029.1 GCA_016840825.1 Candidatus Thorarchaeota archaeon
AACACATTCTTGGCACAAATCATCGAGGAGAAGACATCTACAGTAGACTACTCTATGGTTCACAGATATCACTATTAGTCGGATTTGTAGCGAGTGTTGTATCTGTAACTATTGGGACTGCAGTTGGATTGATTTCAGGATACTTCGGCGGAATGCTTGATTCCGTTTTAATGAGGATTGTTGACATTTTCCTCTGTTTACCAACTCTACCATTGATGTTGATATTCCTGCTAATCTTCGGACAAGGTTTACAGAATGTCATTGTAGTAATCGCGATCCTGGGATGGACAGGTACTGCAAGAATGGTACGGAGTGAGGCTTTATCATTGCGCGAACGTCCATTGACAGAGGCATCTCATGCACTAGGAGCCAGTGATGGGTATATTCTGATTCGACATATTATGCCGAACACCCTGCCCTTGATTTTAGCAAATATGATTCTTGGAGTAGTAAACGCAATCCTGAGTGAAGCCGGAATTGCATTCCTCGGATTTGTAGATATTCATGGTCAGCCAAGTTGGGGAATTCTTCTCCATTGGGCTTGGAAGAATGCAGCTTTGCTTGGAAACAGGTGGTGGTGGTTCATACCACCCGGGTTGTTGATACTTCTGACAACTCTAGGTTTTGTCTTTGTGAGTCATACAGCTGACAAAGTTGTCAACCCGAGATTACGAGGGAGGCGAGAATAGATGGCAGTCCTTGAAGTCAAAGACCTAGCAACATATTACTACCTTGGCGGAAAAGAGCTTAAGGCAGTTGATGGAGTCACCTTTAACATCGAAAGCAAAAGGACATTGGGCTTGGCTGGAGAGAGTGGGTGTGGCAAAACCACTACTGCGTATAGCATAATGCGAATACTTGCTGAGAACGGAAAGATAGCCAAAGGTAGCATCAACCTTGGAGGCATTGAACTAACCGATTTGACAGATGAGGAGATGCGAGAGATCCGATGGAAGAAAGCATCGATAGTTTTTCAATACGCAATGAATGCTTTCAATCCAGTTCTCCGTATTGGCAGTCAAATTGTTGAAGTGATTCGTGAGAAGGACAATGTATCAGAAGAAGCTGCAGTAATGACAGTATCCGAACTCTTTGATGAGGTTGGCCTTAAGCCTGAAAGACAGACGGACTATCCACATGAGTTCAGTGGAGGGATGCTACAACGAGCCATAATTGCACAGGCTCTAGCATGCGATCCTCAATTAATCATTGCAGATGAACCCGTTACTGCATTGGATGTAATTGTGCAAAACAAGATACTAGACTTACTTCGAAAACTGCAGGACAAATACAATCTTGCTGTACTCTTTATCACTCACGACCTCTCAGTCGTTGCCGAGAACTGCCATGATGTTGGAATAATGTATGCAGGTAATCTAGTAGAAGTAGGAACCGCTGAGGAAGTCTTCAAAAGAAGCCTGCACCCCTACTCATACAAATTGATTGGTGCATTCCCAAGTGTCGTGGGGCCAAAGACAAAATTAGAGTTTATACCAGGATCTCCGCCAAACCTCATGAATCTTCCAACTGGATGTCGCTTCCATCCTCGGTGTCCATATGCGCAAGACATCTGCAGTGCAGAAATTCCTGAATTCAGAGAGATTACACCTGGACACTTTGCCAAGTGTCATTTTGCAGGAGAACTTGATCGGGGAGGCAGATAAGAAATGGTAGAATCTGATACAATACTAAGTGTCCAGAATGTGAGAAAATGGTTCTCTGTAAGATCAGGGCTTCTCTCGTTCGGGAAGCCAACAAACTATGTCAAAGCAGTTGATGATGTTAGCTTTGAAGTACCGAGAGGTGGATCAATAGCAATCGCAGGGGAGAGTGGATGTGGCAAGACAACACTAGCTAGAACGATACTCAGATTGGTCCAACCAACTGCTGGAGCAGCTTACTTTGAGGGGCAGAATATCTTTGAAATGAATCGACTTGAACTGAGCGAGCTCAGATTGAAGATGCAACTGATCTTCCAGAATCCATTCGAGGTGCTCGATCCACGTCATACAGTTGTAGATCTTGTGGGAGAAGGTCTGGTCATACATGAAATGGAGGAAAGTGATGAAATTCTCTATAACAATGTCATTGAAGCATTGGAGGATGTCCGATTAATACCTGGAGAGCAGTTTGCACGGAGATACACTCATGAACTTTCGGGCGGGCAACTCCAAAGGATTGCAATCGCTCGTTCGTTGATCCTGCAACCAGAACTCATTATTGCAGATGAGCCTGTTTCTATGCTGGATGCAAGTATCAGAACTGAAGTGATGAACTTGATGACTGACCTACAGAGGGAAAAGAATCTAACCTATATTTTCATCACTCATGACCTGGCTCAAGCAAGGTACATTGGTGATTATCTTATTATCATGTATCTGGGACGAATTGCAGAAATGGGACC
>JAEORN010000220.1 GCA_016840825.1 Candidatus Thorarchaeota archaeon
AATAGACCAGCCATGCAAGTACCAAGATCATCCACCTAGCACGGGACGGTCTGGCTGCATGAGCATCGATAGTCATTCTGAGTTCCACCTGCGAAGCTAAGTTTAGTAGAATTCTACATGTATTAGTTGTGCCTATGAGAAACAATGAGTCTTTCTTAATCCTATAGGTCAGAGAGCCTACTAATTGCCTTTAAATCGATATTTTGTCACTGTAACTATCCTTATCTAGATTAGAATTCAGATACAACATGTTCTGAGATTTTGTTTTCACACTATTGGCTTCGAGAAAACAGAGTCTCTGGTTTTGCATGAGGTGCAATAAATGACTGAGACAGTACTCCGCCCCCCACGACTAGAAGAGAGGAGCTCCTTCTATCGAGTTTACGGAACTGGATTGCCCAATGTCGATAAATTAACATTCGATGGGTTTTCACGGTGGTGGAATAGAAGCAAAGTACAGGGTGATTTACCAACTCTCTGGAGAGTTGCTTCTGTGGATGACCAGATTGTAGGCGTAGCAATTAATGCGGTAATTGAGAGTCTTGGTTGGGGAGCGATATGGGAACTCGTTGTTGATCAAGATTGGCGAAACAAAGGTATTGGTACAAGTCTCGTATTGGAATCAGAAAAAGCACTTCTCGAGCGCAATCCAAATATAACCCACTTTGTTGCCGGTGTGAAAATGCACAATCCCCGTGCAATTCCGTTTGTTGAACGACTTGGATATGGAATCCAATCTCTTGTGCTTCGACTAGATGGCAAGGCGAAACCAACACTCCCGGATATGAGTCTTGATGTTAATATTGCAAGGCTTGAAGACATCCCTACTCTACTTCATCTTGTACCTGATACATACTGGGGTTATAGAGACACAAGGATGTTAGAATACTCAATTCGAGGAGGAAATTCATACGTCTTGAGGGAGCTTTCAAGTAACATGATTGTTGGATTCGTTCGATTCGAGTATGACCAAGACTTGGTCGATTCCACTGTCATCTCTTTCAGTTATCGTCCTGGCTTTGGTGTTGAGGTCATGGATGCCGCATTGGATGGAGTTACAACCAAGAACGCGGTTTTTTGGGTTCAGGATAGTCATGAAGACATCCTAGATCATTTCTATGCTGAGGGCTTTAAGAGAACCGAGGCTGAGCTGGTCGCAAAGAAGAGAGTAAAGACTTAGTCAGAGTATTTGATCCTGAACAAACGCTTTAATTCTTAATTAGCACTCAGAACGAATCACCAACCAAGCTTTCTTCCATATACCTCCCCTTCTCTAGGAGGTTCTTGGTCTATTTCTTCTTCACTCATTCTTGTTCTGTCATCTCTTCCTATGCAGATTCCTCCCAGAATTAAAAATATACAGATAATTGTGAGAATAAACTGATAGCTGCTCCAGGAGGTTATTTCTGGGATGAACGAAGATGTAACTGGCTGATTGATAAGGACATCGTAATATGCTTCATCCTGTTCGACCCCATTAAGAAAATACGTGGAATTAACGGTCACATCATACAATCCTGGTGCCAAGGTGATGGATCGCGTCACGTGTCCATCGGAATCAACAATATCATTGGTTATGTTGATGAACAGCGATGCAATCACAACGCCCTCTTGGGAGAAATATGTGTAGACTTCCAATCTATTATTTTGCTGAACATTCATAGACACTCTAACCAACGTATCAGATTCATAAGCTCCGGCTTCATAGACTCGGAACCTTGGGCTTTGATAGTCTTGATACTGAAGCTGATTACTTCCATGATAAATCGACATTGGAATAGGTAGATAGGTCATAGCAATAATTATGGTGATCGTAAAGACAAGCGATGGCACAAGCAGTGGTTTTCTTCTAACTAAACTACTCTTGAGATTTCCGGATAGCACGCCTTTCCAAATGAGGATAGCGAGGACTATAATGATAGCCAACCCTCCGATTTCCAAAAGAATTATCAAACTATCAAGTGCCGCACCTATTTTGAATTCCCTCCATCTCATTCTTACATTGGTGGGAGAGAATATCAACTTTGGTAAGGAGATTCAACATGAATGTGACATGGTTTATCATACATCTAGATCGTCAATCAACAAGCACTGACAACTGACTCTTATCATACAGCAACCATATGAGCCAGAGCCATCCTATCCCGGTGAATGCTGTGGTGATTTCAGGTATTGAATTACCAGTCCAGAAGGGGAAGACACCTCCAAACCATGAGGTCC
>JAEORN010000221.1 GCA_016840825.1 Candidatus Thorarchaeota archaeon
ACCCTATTCATCTACTGGTTCCTTGACCAAGGCATCATCAACGGTCCCTACAACAACTTCCAGGACGCCTTCTGGTACGCAAGACCCATTGTCATTGCAGAGCAGCCTGACAGCTGCCCAACTATGCTTGACAACCTTGGCGTTCCCTTCTACTGCAAGTAGTGAAGTAAGGGCATTATGCCCTTCTTCTTTTTCTTTATTTCAATATATGCGATCGCTCAAGAAACAGATTATAGCAAATTTTCCAACGGTCTTTCTTTAAGTATGAAACCGGGTACATTATCTGGAACTTTGGAGTATTTCATGAAAGTAACTAATGTGAGAATGAATTAATATACAAGATAACCTTAGTTCTTCTGGTTTCGCGTGTTGAATCTTGCATAGATTATTGATGCCAAGAATACTGTTTGGATTCTCTTTGTAGCACTTTGTCCATCTGCGATTAACGGAGGAAATTCTGGTGATACAGAAGAATCGAATATTTCTTAGTGTTGCATGCATCGCATTGCTTCTTCTCTTGAGTGGAGTAACAACAAGCACTTGCAACAGGTATCCTCTTGGCGATTGTATAGTTGATGAGAATCCTGTAGCATATATTGGAATCGATGATCGAGTTGAAACCAATTCGCTTGTCGAGAATTCTGGAGCTTTTATTATAGACTCTGGGGTAAGGCATTCAAAGTTGTTTACCTTATCTGCTACACCTCACGATCCTATACTTATCGTGAATGATACCGACTTTGCTGATCAAGCGGCAGATGAAGGATGGTCCGGGGATGGATCAGCTGAAACTCCCTATACCATCGAAAACTACTTGATTAATGGTTCTGCAGCTGACGGAATAAAGATCGCTGATACCACTGTATACTTTGTGATTTACTCTTGTGAGCTGGTCAATAGTAGTTGGAGTGGAATTTGTCTAGACAACGTCACTCATGGTGAAGTAAACAGTAGCTTATGTCGTGACAACACCGACTATGGCATTTCGATATACCAATCAAACTATACTCTGATTACTGATAATACAATCCAGAACAATCAAGATGGGGGAATTGATATTGGAAAAGCCTACACTTCTGATCCATTCTTCCTTGAGATATCCCACAATATCATTACTGACAATAATGATTGTGGCATTGAGGGAATCCTTCACAACTCAGTGATTGCATATAATGACATATCCAATCATACCTATGGCATCTATCTTAATAGTGATAGTTCAGAAATCAATGATAATAATATCACAATGAGTTTCGATGCTGGTATCCAGCTTATGTATTTTCAGAACACAATCTTAGATCATAATCGATTCTCAGACACTGATGGATTTGGAATTTGTCTATTCCAGTCAGTAAACAATACTATAACTAACAATATTCTATGGGACTGTGGATTTGGTTATCGTTCCCCAACGGATGCTTTAGAATATTGCAAACAGACTCTTGTCGAGAACAATCTCATAAACGGGAAGGCACTCATATTTCTACAAGACGAAGTTGATGTCGTGATTGACAGTTCTCCCACTGTTGGTCAAATAGTCCTTCTCAATTGCTCTGAAGTTCATATCAAACAACAGGAGATGGTTAATTGCACTGTAGGTTTGTACCTAACACATTGCAACAATGTAACACTCGAGGAAGTCACCAGTACAAATCATCGTGCATGTGGTATGTTTATCACAGATGGATCTAATGTGACAATCAAAAACTGTGACATTTCAAGAAACAAGGGATATACTGGAATGGAAACATTCTATTCCTATGGTGCGAGTCTTTATTTGAACGACCTATCAAACGTAACTATTCTATCATCTATTATATCTGAAAATGGAATTCTAGGTGTTTATGGCGACAATATAGATTACATCACTGTCGATAGCTGCACACTAAATGACAATTACTATATTGGTTTGGATCTCACTGGGTTTGTAGACTATTGCACCATAAACGGAAACACCGCTTGTGGAAACGGATTTGACGGGATCAAGACCTATGGACACAACTACACAATCTCGAGCAATAATGTTAGCTATAACTCGCAGCACGGTATCTCATCTCTCGGCCAATTCTATCTCATCGAAAACAATACTGCGTCATTTAATTCCGAGTCGGGCATCTTTTTTGGAACAAGAACAGGATTAGCTTCTCCAGTTACTTACAGCACAATCATTGATAATCTTCTACAGAACAACACCATTGGCATCATCCTCTGTGCTTCCTACAATGTTGTTTGCAACAATACTATACAAGCACAATGGGCTGATGACAGCTATTGCGTGGAGATAGCTCACTCCGGATTTTCACCGACCTTCTATCCAGCTGTGAATAATACTGTCACATGGAATGACTTCATATCCTTCAGATCGTCTTGGGTGGACGATTGTTCTTTCCATGGTATCGGGATTAATACGACCATAGAATACAACTACTATTCGACCTATGATGGAACTGATTCGAATCAAGATGGCATAGGTGATAGTATCTTCTATGCAGGACCGAACGATCCCTATCCTGTGATGCTTCCACGGGGCTCAGATCCCATCTTCTTGCAAGAACCGAGTAATCAGATATCTAACACTGGCATAGTTAGTTATGACGTGAATGCGACAGCCAGACCTCCCGGTGTTCATCATTGGTGGATTAACGATACAACTCATTTCAGTATCAGTACTTATGGTTTCATAACCAACGCAAGCTCAATTACACCGGGTAGCTATGGATTGGAAATTCGTGTTTATGATTACGAGGGACGATTCACGTCTGCAGTGATCTCAATTGTGATCTCTGAACCATCTACTCCTACTACCACCAACACACTAGAACCGTTCCCTCCCGAGATCATGATGCTTGTCATTGTTCTTGCTGGTGCAGCAGTGGCTGTAGTACTTGTCATCTACTACCTTCGGAGGAGAAAGCCCTCTTAGTAGCTAAGTCGGTTTGAGTGAAGGGCTGGAAGCCCTTCCTCTCTTTTCATAATAGTCAAGCAATCAAATGGGTCATTTCACATTACAATTCTTCTTTCTGAATGGCTCTTGATGTTTCAATATCAGTTTCTGCTCTCTCAGTAAGAACTTCACTCTTTGGTATTGTCTTTACTCTATAGCAGCCCGATGCAGGGTAAAGCATCATGGCAATCGTCAGAAGAATCAGTTCAAGCCATGATCCTTCACCAGCAAGAACGAATCCATACCCTATATAGAAGACAATGAGAACGAATACTGTCCAGCAGACCCACCAATACTTGAATCGAGGTTTAGGGTAATGCCATTTCTCCTCGGATTGAATCTCATCATCTCCCATGTGGTCTATATATCATCGAGTTGATATGAATCTTCATAGCCTGTAAATTATGGGCTCCAGAAGACTACACCTGAATCCGTTCGTTCGCTTTGTAGTATGCCTTTCTTTACTCTCCGTTGAAGGTTCGTATAGATGATTTTCGAACGCTCTTTTGCACGTGCATCAGCCTTACTCATAGCCTCTTCAACCTCAACTAGTGATCTTTTATTTGGTAGCGCAAAGAACCCACTTTTGATAAGGTTGGTCAGTGCGGCTGTTGGAGACCATGCTCGTGGACGTTCTGAGAACTTCTTTTTTAATTGAATGAATACCTTGTCACAGCGCTCTTTCATATCGTCAAGCGATTCACCAACGATGTCAATCTTATCCATCTCTGAGGTTCCGTATCCCTTTTCAGCAAAGGCTTTGATTGTTTCATGTTTGGATAGATTGAGACCGGCAAGGAAGGCTCCAACAGTTTCCACTGCAACCGGGTCTCTACCCACCGCAATGATATCTGTAGGAAGGCTATCATTATGATGACAGAAACGGCTTCCATCTAGAATCGAGAGATCAATCCCACCAATTGCTTCATGAAGTTGGGTCAACAGGTTATAGAATATCTCGTTCTTGTGATACTGTGCCTTCTTCTGGGTTGGAGGCAGACCAAAGAGATTCTTTAGGATACTACCCTTGTTGTAGCTTCTTAGAACATGAGTTGAAACGAACACTCTTGGTTTGAGAATGATCTTTGATAGGTCGAGGACGACATCACGGATTGGATTGTCTATCCGTAGTGAGAACGTATCAGTGTCTTGAGAAAGATCGAATGGGACCACTCGATCATTGAATAGGTCCTGCCAGATATCAAGTCGTTCTATTCCCTTTCCCCGATAGTTGTCAGATTCTGCAAGGTATACTTTCGGGCTAGCATTAAAGGCATTGACAATATCCCGAACAACATCTACTGTGGAATGATGTGGCCCATTTACACTAAAGACTCCGACCTTGATGACAGCTTCTCGAAGCTCATTATTCAAATCATCAATCCCACCGATAAGGTCGATAGCCTCACGTACTGGTGATTCACGATTCTTTCTAAGGTCTACAAGTGCCACGACAGAACTCAACTAGATGCCTCCAGATTGAAAATCAGTGTAAAAGGTCTTGGTGCTGAATGATAAACATGATTCTCAGAAATTATGAGTGATAGGGAATTACGCATCTAAATTTGACTTTTCGCTTCTTCCTCCTTATTCCACCACTTGTCTTGTTCAGATTCGCTATCCTTCCACGGCCCCTTTACATTCCAAGGTCCAGCGAATCGAATTAGAAGTAGCCCAATAATTAGCTGGATTGGGATAGGCCCAACATATACAAAATTCTCAGTTTGCTGTATATACTCCTGAAGGTACCAGCTGTATGCCTGCCATGCCATTAAAACCGGTAGTATCAAAGTAAGAACTCCAGAAAGAAGTGCGCTCTTTTTTGAAGCATCTCCTTTGCAAAACCTCACAACTTGAATAGCAAAGAGAATGTTGAATATACACAACAATGAAGTGGATAGCATTACAGCTGGCTCAAGTATATGGAACCCTCCTCCCATAGCTCCCATTGTTCCTGAATTCTCATTCCAATGGTCAGGCAAATAGATCCAGGTGATAGCTACTAATGAGATATCTACTACCCACTCTTCTCCTGTTCTAGTTCCTCCATGGAACATTGACATTACAGGCAATGCAAGCGTGACAAAGAGAATGATTCCAATGATTTGCTGTTGGGTTAGAGAATGAATCCTATTCTTGAAGACCTCCACCTGACCATACACCAAGTGCATATTGCATTAGAGACTTATTTTCCTTCTTAACCTAGCAGCCAATATGGATCCATTCAAGAAGTAGTATTAGCAGTGCAGGTTACTGATCATAGGTGTGTTTCTTCGCTACAACTATCAGAGAATTTGGAATGATTTGGTTTGCATTGATGAATTCCTCATTCCTCCACTTTGCATCTGAATAAGGTATGGCATCGGATGGAAGATTCATCATCTCTTCTCTGGAATATCCCTTCGGTTCTTCTATCCTGTTTATCACAAATCCTGCATCGCATAATGCATTCAAAATCTGACCAAGTCGCCAAGATGTACTCTCGAAGGTGGCAATTCTCTCGCCGGTTCTCTTCTCCCATTCCCATCTCCCTCGTTTTGTATCAAAGTAACTAGCTATCTTTGTGAAGTCCTTCTTCTCTAGAGCTTCTCCAAGTACCAGCCAGATGGGGTGTGCCATACATGTGATCAACCTACCTCCCTTCCTTAGGACTCGAGCACATTCAACGAACACCTTGCTGATATTCGATGCATAATTCATGGCGTGGGATGAAACAATCAAATCGAATTCATCATCACGAATGATTGACAGGTCCTCCATGTCG
Organism: Candidatus Thorarchaeota archaeon; assembly: GCA_016840825.1. Next base: position 5,709 of record JAEORN010000221.1, read on the forward strand.
CACTTTAGGAATCTAATCTCTCTTTTCTCTCGCCTAGCTAGCTTTCTTGCGAACTCCAACTGACTTTCGGATTGATCTATGGCAGTTACAGACTTTGCGCCATGTTTGCTCAAGACGATGGAATTCTGCCCGCCTCCACAACCGATGTCTAGGACATCGAGTCCTGTTACATTTCCAATTATGCCCAGCTCATTATCTCCTGGACCATATGGATTGTAGTGAAAGTTATTTAGAGAAATCCTTGTGAATTCTTGATAGTATGCTGCAAGTCTGTTCCAAGAAGCTTCATTGATCTTGTTAGGGGATTCTATCATTCAGATATTCCCCCCTTTTCATTCATTTCTATTTGCATTTTCCTGCGAATACCATTCTGCACTTCACGATATGATAAATATAAGTCAATTCTAACACAGATTCTTTCTAGCAAAGGCTACTATTTTCCTCCATGCTGGCAATCCACATTCATTTTCACCATCCGGCTAATTAACCATATTTCTTGATGCATGACTTACAGCCACATACGGAATCAATGAACATTATCGCGTCTTTACCGCGGATATTATCATAGCACTAGGTATGATTCTATTTGCTCTAATGAAATTCGTATTGATATTACCAATGTCAACATAAGGGATGTCATCAGCAGGGAGCGATTCGAGTTCCTTCTCCGAATATCCTCGGGGTTCCTCAAATCGTTCGATTTGAAAACCTGTGCCTATCAGGCCATTTATGATATGTTCCAATCTCCAAGACTTGGAGTGGAAAGTAGCGACTGGTTCTCCTGGAGCTTTCTCCCAATCCCAGATATCATCAATACCATCGAAGTAGTTCGTTAGTTTAGACAAGTCATTGTTCTCGAGGACTCCCTCCAAGACGATCCATAGAGGGTGATTCAAGCATATCACCAATCGCCCTTCGTTTCTTAGTAATCTCTCGCACTCTTCGAATACTTTTCTGATATTCGAAGCATAATTCATTGCATGTGAAGATACAATCAGGTCGAAGGATCCATTCTCCAATTCGTACATGTCCTCCATATCCTGTTTCAAGAATCTCACATCAATGCCGAGGTCTTCAGATAATGCCCTTGCGTACTCCAGTTGTTTCATTGATTGGTCTATTCCAACAACTGAGTTTGCTCCCTGATTCTTCAAAACGATGGAGTTCTGTCCTCCTCCGCATCCAATCTCAAGTACATCGAGCCCGAACACATCACCTATGATTTTGAGCTGATTCTCCCCTGGGGCGTATGCTCCATAGTGAAAGTTATTGAGGGAGATTCTGCGGGAGTTCTGATAGTACTCAGATAGTCTATCCCATGCCTCCTCATTCTGCTTCTTCACGTAATATCACCTATCAACAATATCAATTTAGAATATGAAGCATCATAAAATAGTTAGTAGATACGCAGCTGACTGGGATGTGTTGCTGGGAGAATACTCCACGATTACTGGAGCATATATTGTTGAACACGCAAAAACATGTATGGCATTAATTGATACAGTCATCGGACTTATGATGGGTCTCTTAGTTGCAGCATTGGTCTATCTAGCAATGAACGCAAGACTCCGTCATCGTATTGAGAAGGTCCAAGCTGAATTTGAGAAGACATGGCTTGAGCAAGAGTCCAGTATCAGAAAGGATGCAGCTACTAGAAGTAGAAGTGTATTGAAAGGAAAAATCGCTGAGCACATGGTTCCCTTGATTCCTGAGGTTTTCCGTTACGAACCCGCTGACGCACGTTTTATTGGAGCTCCAATCGACTATCTCATCTTCGACGGCTACACACGCGTAAAAGATGACGGTCTTGATGAACCCATTACAGTCATTCTCGCAGATATCAAAACTGGCAATGCCACTCTAAACCGAACTGAAAGAAAAATCAAGGAAGCTGTTGAAGCTGGAAGAGTAAAATGGGAAACAATTCAAATCGATTTCTAGAATCACTAAAGACAGACCTATCTGGTAGGCAAACAAAGATGCTTTGACCACTCATATCAAATACCTGACTAGAACCAAATCTCTCGAAATCTACTGGAGATTATAAGGATGACAAACGGTGACTTGCATAAATTCGATCAAGATATTCAAGGAATATCATATCGACAATACCTAAGAGATGCATATGCTAGTAGAATTGAGCTGATTAGAGAGTTAGAAGGGATTATTGGCAAAAAGCGCACTGCTGAGATTATTGAGAAATTCTATACTCAACAATCTATAGACGGAGTAAGAAAACTAGTTAGTTCATTGGAACATCCAATTGAATCGATTGATGACTTTAGGGATCTTGTGCAAAAACTAAAGGGATCTCATTTTTCAAAACAATGCCAGACTGATGTCTTCGTTGAATCAGAACCGGGAACGTTTCAATTCTGTACAACCGAGTGTCTGTACGCTGAAGTCTTCAAAAATCTAGATGCCGCAGATTTGGGTCTGATTGTTCTTTGCAATGGTGATATAGCATCAGCTGAAGCATTTCATCCAAATCTTAGACTTGAACGTACTAAAACACTCATGCATGGAGATGACTGCTGTGACTTCAAATATGTCTGGGAAGAATAGTAAGTTCACTGATCACAAAAACATTCTCGCATTAGTGCTTTAACGACAGCATCTCGAATTGCGCCTTCTTGTGGTATGCCTACAAGACATTCGCTACAAATCTCTATAGTTGGAAGTGCAACTATCCCCTCATGCATTGCTACATTATCATCTATGCTAATATCCACTTCGTGAATTATACTCTCTGAAACTCCAAATTGCTTGAGCGTATCTCGTAGGATCTCATCCGCAGGAAGGCAAAACAGGCAGTGATCTCCTTTGTAGAATACAACACACCCCTTCCTTCCGCATGCAACTTGGTAATCTAGAGAGTGCTCTGTTGGAACTTCCACCCGCATTCTGTATCATCTCGGTGGCGCCATCTATAATGTCAGTTGATATGTTTACGGGCCTACCAACTAAAATACTGTCTAATTGACTTATAGAGATAATTCGCTCATACCAATCTCTACGGGAATTAGCTGAGAATTCTTTTGGCTAATTCCTTCCCGAATTCCATGGCTTTTTCCACCTCATTATCAGCAAGCGGACCTTTCCTACCTTCTACCTTTGCAGAGAATCCCATGCCAACAAGCTCTATCCCTGTAAATTTCTCTTCAACAACCATGCCGAGTTTCTTTACTGCAATACCCTTGTTCCCGCCGGTATAGGTATCGAATATTCCACCAATTTTTCCCTTGACATGAACAATAGAGGCACGTTCCAAGAATTTCATCATGTTTAGCGCAGGACCTTGATTGTGATTTGGACATCCAAAGAGGATGACATCATAATCACATATCTCATCTGTGTGAATCTCTCCTGTCTTGACAATCCGACAATCAATCTCTCCGCTTAATTTCATGCCTTGTGAAATAGCTTCAGCGACTTTCTTGGTATTTCCATAAACGCTCTCATAGATGATGATTGCACGTTTCATTGCAGTTCACGTTGGAATGTGCATCTAAGCTCTTATGTGCATTATGAATCAGATATCGGTCTATTTTGGTCTTTTTCCAGAAGTTTCTTCTTCCTTCAGCCAACGTTTCACCATATTATGAAGAAGATCGACCTGTTCGTAAGTGAGCTTTGGCAGTTTAGAGCTAATATAACTCCTCTTCATTTTCGCATCCAAATAATCATCTTTGATTGACTTACCCCTGCCCATGATTTCCACCGGAGCAAATTCTACAGGTGACTACAAATGTATCTATCGGTTCATCTCACTAAACTACAAATGTAGCGCTTTATTCACAATCGTATCTGATACAATTGCTTGAATTAGGTCGGTGCATAGATGACTGTCGAAAGAAATCGCGAAGTTGAGGACTTACTGAAACGCGGTGAGAAGTTCCTTAGGTTCAACGAGATTGAAGCGGCAAAGGAATCCTTCAAGCAAGCATTGAAGATAGATGAATCCAGTGCGAAGGGATGGTACCTCCTCGGTGTCGCACACAGAGATGGAAAGGAGTTTGACAAAGCTCGTGATTGCTTGAAGAAAGCTATTTCCAATGATCCTGACTGGATAGTACCTCTTGAAACCCTTGGAACAATGGAGTTCTCTCTTAATAATCCCCGTGAAACTGTAAAACACCTCAAGAAGTACATGGAGAAGGAAGGAAATAACCTTGACACTCTTCTTACATTAGCACGTGCTGCATTCGAGACTGAAGACTGCAAGAATGTGCTGAGTGTCACGGGGAAGATAATCGATCAAGATGACTCAATCTCACAAGTATGGGTTATGAGAGGCATTTGCCAAGCGAAGCTAGACCGTTTTAATGCTGCATGTACTAGCCTTACTGTTGCACTAGAATTGGATCCGGGTTCTATTTCTGCACTCAATACTGTAGGAGAGCTTTCCTACAAAGCTGGCAACTACCCTGTCGCAATTGAACTGTATACTCCTAGTTTCCAGCAGAACAAAGAGCAACCTGTCGTGCTCTATCGATTGGGAGTTTCGCATTGGTTGATTGAGAATTGGTCTGCTGCCATTCCATATCTGGAATCATATGTAAAGATGGAGCCCAATGACCCCAAAGGCTGGAACAACTTAGGCGTAGTACTGAGAGAAAAAGGGGAAGTGAAAAGGGCTATGGAGTGTTATTCAAAAGCTCTCTCATTAGATTCTACATTGGACATCGTTAGAAAGAATATGGCGACAGCAAAAGAAAAGCAAATGATACTCTAACAGGGGAGCAAATCGACTACAGTCACTTTTTTTGCCATGCAAAAATCACATGTAAAGAGCCTTCTCACCCACGCCATCGTTGTTAATATATGTTGGATTGTTCAGCACAATCCTGAGTGTGAATTCATTGAACCGAGAAATTTACCACAAATGGATGTTTACCGTTGCAGCGATATGGAATTGGACGTTAGCCATAGTCTTCCTTATTTTACCTCGGATAGATATCAATAACTTCTATATTGCAGGTGACACTATCCCACCAACCTTGCTATGGTTCGACTCGTTCATGGGATTGGTATTTGCATTTGGAATAGGATTCTATTTGATAAGTCTGGATATTAAAGCCAATCATGGTCTCATAATGACAGCGTCATTCGAGAAGGTATGGGTTTTCATTATTGGATTGTACTACTTTTTAATAGCAGAAGCTTCAATCTGGGTAGTTATAGTCGTTCTCGGTGACTTGATTTTCGGTTTACTCTTCATGGAGGATTTACGAGCTATTAGAAAACTGTGAGCTACTTAGCATACCTTTCGATTGTCTGAAGATACTCATCGAGAGGTATGTTCCATTTTTCTTCTTGACTATCATACAGATTGAATATCTCTTTGTATTTTGATTCCACCTTGTCGGGCAGATGAAATTGAAACGCATATGATTTGAGATGAGGTCTAAATAATCTGAAGCCATCCATAAACTGCTTAAGATCCGTGGCGTTAAGGCCTAACCTTATGCAGAAACTCTCGGGATTCTCTACAAGAATAATGCCTGGAAATGGAAGGTCTATAATACTCTGAATGATACCTCCCATTTTCTTCTTGGGTTCTATGAAGCAAGTGAACCAAAGGAAGTCTCCTGCAAATCCATAGGCTCTCGCATATCCCTTAATTACCCCCATCTTCCTTAAGCGGTGTATCCTATCCCTTACTGTGCTAACTGGTAGGCGTGTAATGCTTGCTAGACTAGTCATTGTGGCATCGGGATCCTCTCTAAGAACCCGAAGAATCAGAATATCTTTCGAGTCATATTCAATCATCTCATTTGATCCTTTGATTTCTATCGGGGACTCAATATTCTTCTCAATATTCGCTTGAATTTGTCTTCTCCATTCGTCCCACTTGCAAGACCATCCCCTACTTGGTCTATAAAGGCTGAAATCGATTGTCTTTGTGTAGTGATTAGCGATATCGAAGAAGAGCGAGTCTGTAATCAATCCGTGTTTCTTTAGTTTCTTAGATATCTCCTCGACCATTGATGGTTGGGTGACATCGTAGGCAGTATGTACAAGGTATCCATCAAACTTCCCATTCGTTGGCACATACCAATGGAATATCGGTATCTCGCGAATTATCCTCTCAAGAGCTTCAGTACATTCTGGTTTCTCTTCTAATACTAGAATTCCTTCTCCTAATCCAATCTTTCTTTCGTCAGTTTCAAGGAATGATGGGAGTAGGATGCCTCTCTCCATAAGAGTTGAGAGTCTGTATCTAATCGTCCGGGCTGGGATTCGTTTCGGGTTTCCATCCTTGTCTTTCTCATGATTTTTGATATAATCGCTCAGCTCCTGAGCTGATGCATTCCCGCCTAGCTTCTCAAGAGCAGCGAGTATCTTCTGGTCATCGGACCATCTTTTCATGAGAAATACACATCCCGTTACAAATATTGAGCTCCAGTTCCACTCAAAACCCTCTCGGTTGCGCTCGGCAAAGATTTTATATTAACCTTGCCGCATATATTATATAAGGCTCGGCAAAATATCTTTTAAAATATTGCCGCCATGTCAAGGGTGAGGACAATGACACTATCGGGACTACCACTTAGTGCACTGATCGTTTTGAATGAGCTTGCCACAAAAGGACCAATGACACCAAAGCAACTCCGAGATGGGGTATCTCTATCTCCTAGGTCTGTTTCTGACGCACTTCGGAGATTGACAGATAGGTCTCTCTGCAAGAAGACACCAAATCTGCATGATATGCGTCAACCGATCTATAGTGCCGACTCACATACTATCAGAGAGCTAAATGTGAATTTCGAACAAATTCGTGCGATGACTAAGATATACATGAAGGTTGTATAGCACTATATCGATTTCCTACTTCAGCAGTCTATTCTAATCAGGGGAACAAGCATCTCATCCTCACACATGCCTCCATGATGACCTTTTAGCTGATATGGTTCGAACCCGGGAAATGAATTGACTATCGCATGCCCCTCTTTGAGAACCAAAGTGTAATCTCCTACTCTCTTCTCTAGTCTATGATTGACGTCATATAATCCAAACCAATTATCAGCAATCAACCTTTGACTCTCGTGCATATCACAACTATCAGATAGGTTGTGCTTAACGTAGCTCTGAAATTCATGTATTTTTGAAGGTCTTACATAGCAGAACGCACTTCGAGTATCTCCACAAAGAGGAAGAGTCAGTGCTTCTTGTAATCTCGGATGTTCGTGCATGTAGATGACTTCATTTTCTTGAACATCATTGAACCCATGATCTGCCGTAATGATGAATGTAGTATCTTCTATATCATCAAGAAAGGCTTCGAGAGCTTGGTCAAATTCTATCAGGTGTTCAGCCGCTTCTGAACTCCCAATTCCAAGCAAGTGTCCGATGGTCTCCAACTCAGGCCAATACGCATGAGTATAGGTTTTTCCTGGAGTTGAAATGGCCTTCTCGATTCGTTTGAAGAATTCCCAACTTCCTGAATAGCCCATTCTTTTTGTATCCCCTGCCATGAAACGAGTATAGGTGGAATTGACTATTCTTTCTCCCATTATACTGAAAGCGGTACGATTCATTTGAGGGAGTAAAGGGAGAGCATCTATCGTCTTATTGAAATCTAATCCGAGGACATTGCCATCTACTGCATTAGTAAATGGAAGGTATCGTGATACAATCCCAAATTCAGGAAGATGGACATACCATCCAGTTATAGCATGCTGTTGTGGTGCTACTCCTGTGAGAAAAGTGGTTATAGCAGGACCAGTTGATGGGAGAAATACTGAGGTAAGTACATCCTTTACAGATTTTTGAAGAAAGGTGCCTGCACCTCTATCAACAAGGTAATTGTACCCCAGCCCATCGATGATTAACAGAACAATGTTCTCTGATTCAGAAAGGTCTGACAAATACTGATGTGATAACCCTGGATAGGGCGTTGATGCTCCACAGGCTGATGCAATGTCTGTCATGAGATTTACAATACTTCTTCCTGCATAGTCTGGTTTTGTACTCGTTGTCATCTCACTTCCCCCTTTCTCTAAAATGGTGCATTGAATTGAACCTTAACAGATTCTATTCTTTCACCGAGAACCTCTGGAATAAGGGTTCCAAGCTTGGTTTCTGCTGCGAGCATCAAATGTTGAACTCTCTTGATATCAAGTCCCATAACTCTCATCACTGTAGCATCAACCGACACAGGATTCCTCCCCATAATGAAGACTCCAACTGGTCTAGTTTTTGGTCCATTCCACCCTTCCACTCCAACTCTTGCATCTACTATACAGAGATTTGGAGGGACCACCTTGTTCATATCTACGATTATCTTACTGATGTTGGAGTGATACGCAGCCTTACCTTTCCTCGGGAGTAAACCAAATTGGTTCTTGAGTGAGGAGGTCAGGAATGCTGTTTCATGTGTCTTCGAGATAGCGACAGATATGTAATAGTGAGGTTTGGTCAGAATCTCGTGGAGGTCTATGGTTTCATAGTGCAGTCCATCTACGTTGACAGACACCAAAGGCTCTGCGCTTAGATTTACGATGTCGATGTCATACCCCTCCTTTCTCTTCCTATCTCGAAGTGAGAGGTACCCAAATTTATTGAAGGAATCAATTGTGTTCTTGCTCTGACTGTCTGATTCTACAAATCGAATATGGATCTCTGGGTCTGAATCTAAGATGATCTCCACAAGTGCTTCTACTAACTTGACATCTGTCACGGAATGTCCAGTGCCATCTGACATTGTACATATATTGGGCTTGATTAGAATCGGTCCTTCAAAAGCATCTATCCCCTGTAGATACTTCAACCCTCTTAGAATAGATGCTTTAATTGACTCTTCGAATCTGACAATTGCAACCTTCTCCACTACAACAACCTCTTCTCTGAACGAAATCGATGAGCTCTTAAATCTGCATTCATACCCCTTTATTAGAGAGTTCTTCACTCAGGATTCTTGGATTTGTTAGTATGGCTGAAGTCACATTTTGGAGCGAAACGAAGAAAGGCGGAAAGATAGTTGAAAGGATTGAGCCAAATGCA
>JAEORN010000003.1 GCA_016840825.1 Candidatus Thorarchaeota archaeon
TAAGTTCACTATTATCATTGATCCTAATGCTCTCTATATTTTCATACTCTTGAGCTTTGATGAACACTACTCGGGGAGATTCGTTCCTATCGGGTATCTGATCTGATATAAGTTGATGAATAGGTAGTAGTAATAGTATACTAAGTAAGAAAATTGCGACTGGATAATCCTTGAACTGATTGTTATTCAATGGTACCCGCCAACCATCTACTCCACGAATTGATTCCTTACGAAAGGTTGGATAAAAGTCTTGATGTGTCTGGATAGCACAAGTTTGTTAAAGCAGAGAAATAACATTGCATATCAAAATGGCAGAGGATATTGAACTACTTATACTCGAAGCAAAAAGTGCTGCATTGAAGGGTGAGCAAAATAGAGCACGTGCAATCTTTAGAAGAGTCTTGAAGAGGGAACCTGATAATCTCGATGCATTGATTTCTTTTGGTGTCCTTCTGAACACCTCTCGTAAATCAGCTGAGCAGGGCATGAAGTATCTAGCACGAGCGGTCAAACTAGACCCATCAAATGGTCTTGCGTGGGCATATCTTGGAGAATCACTAATTCTCCTGGATCAATATGATAGAGCTGAAGAATATATCAAGCGAGCAACAAAACTCAATCCTGAGAATGCGAGAAACTGGCATCGATTGGGGAATGTATTGGAGAAGAAGAACCAAGACGAGGATGCTATCGAGATGATTCGAAAGTCCCTTGATATTGATGATACAGAGGAAACTGCTTGGATATCATTGGGACGAGTCTATGTCAAACTAAAGCGGTACGAGGAGGCATATGATGCATTCTTCTATGCCCTCAAACTCGACCCTGAGAACACATATGTAAAGGATTCTTTGGCCAGAGTTGAAGGCCTTCTTCAGAAAAGTGAGGGCTAGGATTTATCTTCAATAGAGTCTAGAACACACCCGGGAGATTTCATTGGTTGATAGATATGTAGAGATAACCCAATATGATTTTGAGAAGGCTTTGAAGAAGTACAAACCAATTCTAATCAGGCCACCCGGTGTTTTCGAAGCGGTATACAAGATATCCTTTCTGAATAAGATGTCAATCTGGGTCTACTCTACCATAGACAAGAATACAGGGATTTCAAGAGAGAAAGGAAGCGATGCGATAAGAGTTGTACTCATGTATGATGACCGCAAAATAGTGGAAACTGCACCAAAGACTTTGAGAACGACCAACTGGGATGATAATGTGAGAGCCAAGATGGATGAGCTCATTGAGATGATCACTGATTATGTTGATCCCAGTGGACATCCATTGATAAAGAAACCAAAGAAAGATGGAAAAGGTTCATTCTATGGTTGTGCACTCTATCCAGAGTGTAAGTATATCTACAAAGGGGAAAAACCTCTAGACCAATTATACCTCGACTAGTGTTAGGCACTCACCATGCAGGAGGCCTAAAAGATTCTGGTTCTGATTTTTTGAGCGCGACTCTTTCAGCCAAACTTGTAATCGAAAGTAGAAGTAAGATAGCTGCAGATGGAACTAGAGCCATAAGGGTGGCCCAATACACCATTCCATCTGAAGGTGAGATTGCGCCATCCCAAGGGTCAACAGTGATATAATGAATATACGCATTATAGGATGAGAAGAAGAAACCCACAGTTAAACCAAACCAGAGCAGTAGTACGAAATTTGAAAGGAACATATCGCCTTCTAGCCGTTGTTTTCGTAGCTCCTTGAAATAGATGACGAAAGTAATGATACCGCCAATTACAATCTGCGGAGTAAGTATGACTAACATATCCCCACCAATGGAATACTATGGATACAGAACCAGAAGAAGATTCCTTTCCAAGAAATAGAAGACTTACCTACCCCCAAAAGGCTATATCGCGGCAGGATAAGAACGATTATACTGGTGAAGGATAGTGAATGGAGAAATCAAAGCAGAGAGGAACGATTCAATCCTGACGATAACGATTTCGCGACCTGAAAAACTAAATAGTGTAACCGCTGAGATGCTTGATGATTTTGCAGAAAAGGTGTCCAAGTTCATAAATGATTCTGAAATCAGGGCCATCATTTTCACTGGTGAGGGACAGAAGGCATTTAGTGCCGGATTTGACCTCAAGATGATAACTGGACTTGATAAGGAAGAGAAATTCGACTTCTTCAAAAAGCTAGAGAAAATAATTCGAATGATCAGGCAGGCTAGGCATTGCATTACAATTGCCGCTGTAAATGGTTATGCGATCGGATTTGGAGCTATGGTTTCTGGTGCTTGCGATTTTAGATTCTTCTCAGAGAACGCAGCCTTTCGACTTCCAGAGATTGATGTTGGAGTATTCCCAGGAGCAGGAGCGGCATCCAATTTGCTTCATCTAGTTGGTCCTTCTCATGCAAAGGACATTCTCTTGTCTGGAAGATCAGTTCCTGCAGATGAGTGTCTAAGGATTGGTCTCGCTGATAGAGTCCTGTCTCCAGAAGAATTAATGCCTGCAGTATTGGAATATGCTGAGGAACTTATCAAAAAAGATCGTTCAATATTGCTTAGGACCAAGAGTCTAGTAGATGCCATGACGGGAAGAACTGTTGGCGGAGCAGATGAAACGGAATCTACCTATCTTGAAGAATGGCTCAATGAGATGAAACAGTAATTTAACTCGATTTCTTGAAAACCGCAAAATACTCATGGAGTTTTGCATATTATTTTGCGATTAGTATGTGCGATACCATAGTAGCTCTAGGCAAGTCAACTGACAATGGAAAGGTACTCTTTGGAAAGAATAGTGACAGACCACCAAATGAAGCTCAGGTTGTGGAGTATCATCCATCTGCAGATTGGGATACTGAAATTCTCAAGTGCACACATATTGAGATTCCACAAGTAAAGCACACTCATGCTGTCGTCTTATCAAGACCATTCTGGATTTGGGGTGCAGAGATGGGAGCGAATGAGTATGGTGTCGTCATTGGTAATGAGGCTGTCTTCTCAAAGGAAGAAGTACCAGAAACCGGACTGCTGGGAATGGATCTACTTAGATTAGGATTGGAACGTGGGAAGAATGCACATGAATCATTAGATGTCATCACAGAGCTACTTGAAAAATATGGGCAGGGAGGAGTCTGTGAACTCAATGGTGTTCTAACATATCATAACAGCTTCATCATCGCAGATGGTATGGAAGCATGGGTGTTAGAAACATCACAACGTCGTTGGGTTGCAGAGCGAGTGGAGGATGTTCGATCTATCTCAAACGGCTACACAATCGAAAGTGATTGGGATCTGGGATCAGTGGATCTAGTGGAGTTTGCTCTAGAACAAGGATGGGCTGAAGACAAGGAGTCATTCTCGTTCGCACGAGCCTATGAAAATGAGATGATGAACTACATCACAGGATGCACCTTCAGGCAATCGAATACTTCTGAGTATTTAGAACATAAGAAGGGAAAAATCGATTTTATTGACATCGCAACTATTCTGCGAAGCCATCCAGTCGATTGGAGACCTTGGATGTACGAGAATCCTCCAATTTGTCAGCATACATCACATCAAGGAAGAGATTCATCTGCAGGAAGTCAGATTTCAGAGTTAGGCGATGATCCTATTCATTGGTTTACAGGCTCATCAAATCCCTGCTTCAGCATCCACATGCCATTTACCTTTAGAGATCCCCATATCTACAAAGAGTGGGATATAGCTTCAGAGAAATTCTCAGAGAACTCCTTCTGGTGGAGAAGGGAACGCGTGAATCGGTTGCTGTCAAAGAAGAATCCAGATAGTATGAGTGACATTCACAAGTATGTTGAGAATATTCAACAGACGATCTATGAACAAGCGCACTCCATGTTTGATAAAGACGCATTTCAACAATCATTGAAGGACTTTGAAGAATTCCTGAAAGAAATGGCAGTTAAGTCACAAGATGATTCCGAGGTCTCAAAAGATTATCTAGATTACCTAGCGCAGATAAACAAAGAAGCAGAGATCGATTCATAGCGAATCAAATCTGCTCTAGTTTCTTTTGCAATTGATGCAAACCATTTGCCAAATCAAATAGAAGGACCCTATTCTCAATTCCTTCAATCCATCCAGAAGGAATGGCATCTATTCCCAATCGAGTGCCAGCTATCGCACCAGCTATGCATGCTTTCGTATCAGTATCACCACCTGAATTGGCAGCCTCGAGAATACAATCCCTAAAAGAATCAGGATGTTTCATGTTTGCATAGATAGCTCCTGCAACCGCTTCCTCAGCGACCCAACCTTTTCCTAGCAGTTCATGAGCTTCCTGTTGGTCATCGGTTTCCAATGCTTGTTGAACCGTCTGTAGGTGATTGGAAAATTCCTGACTAATGAGGGCACTCCTCGTAATCAAATCCTCAACCAATTCAGCACAATCAGTACCATCAAGAGACCGTGCTACAAGAAATGCTGTAGCAAATGAACCTGCAGTTGCACAATCGTGTCCATGGGTCATCTTTGAAATGCGAGAAGACATGTTAGTAAGTGCATCAAGTGCATGATGATATGCTAAACCTATGGGAGCTGCCCTCATAGCTGTGCCACAACCTTTTGAATCATTCATTCCAGATTCTGACCAGTGTATACCCGATTTAAGATGTTGAACTCCCATCATACAGGTACTCCCTGGAGACCTTGAACTACTCGTATTTGCCATCCAATCAACGAATTCCTTCGTCATACTCTCCATAATGGTCTTGGTTCCATAGTCCTTCGCATTCAGAAGGCCTTGAGCCACTGCAATAGACATCTCTGTATCATCGGTATACGAACCAGGTCGAAGCCCTCTGAAGGGATTGAACGATTCAACACCATTCGGAGGCCATCGGTTACGAATCTCATCAAATGAGAGAAACTCTGTCGGTGCACCTATAGCATCTCCTACAGCAAGGCCAAGCATGCATCCTTCATATCGAGGTCTCTTGCCACTCATTTTATTACACTTCACGTTTAAGGACACACACACCACAATATAGACCTTGACCACTCGGTTTATGTAGGAGATATGCTCTCGTAGGTGACCTCTAAGACGAGGATTGATATTATGGCCAAGAAGGCAGTCATTGCAATTGGAGGAAATTCACTCATCAAGGACAAAGACCACAAGACTGTTCCAGACCAGTTTGCGGCAACAGCTGAAACCTGCAAGCATATTTCGGATATGATTGAGGAAGGTTGGGACGTGGTCATTACCTCTGGAAATGGTCCACAGGTGGGATTCATTCTCAGACGATCTGAGCTTGCAGCACATGAGCTTCACGAGGTTCCATTGGATTATTGTGGGGCTGACACTCAAGGTGCGATTGGTTATATGATCCAGCGAGCAATGTACAATGAATTTTCTAAGAGAGGAATTCAGAAGGAAGTAGCAAGCATAGTCACACAAGTTCTTGTGGATAAAGAGGATCCAGCATTCCAGAATCCAAACAAGCCAATTGGATCTTTTATGGATGAGCACGATGCAAAACGCAGAGAGAAAGAAGAACACTGGAGCATAAAGGAAGACTCTGGCAGAGGATGGCGCAGAGTGGTACCATCTCCAATTCCAAAACATATCATTGAATTAGAATCGATAAGGACTCTGAACCGGTTGGGCACCATCGTTTACGCAGTTGGAGGAGGAGGAATTCCTGTCATCAAGAATAAGAACGGCGAGTTAGAGGGAATAGCCGCTGTTATAGACAAAGATAGAGCTTCAAGCCTACTTGCTAACGGTCTAAATGCAGATCTTCTGTTGATCTCAACTGCTGTAGAACAGGTCTATCTGAACTTCGGAAAGCCAAACCAAGAGGCTATTCTGAAAATGGACCACATCAAGGCACAGCAGTATATGGAGCAGGGACATTTCGCTGCAGGAAGCATGTTACCCAAGATTGAGGCATGTATCGACTTCATCAAGCGAGGCGGAAAGCAGGCAATCATCACCAATCCTGAGAACATCACTCGTGCTCTCCGAGGTGAAACCGGTACGACCATCGTCCAAGGGTTCGCTGTTCCACCTCCGCCACCGGGGTAACATCCATTTCAATAGAAAGCGTATCTATCTCGGATATACACCTCATTGGAAGAATTTTGAAGCATTATAAAGCATTTTGCGGATTTTGGGGTCCTAACAGACCTCAACTCCATTTATATTTTGAACTATTGTTAACTGTCCTTATATAGAAAGTGATGTGCTCCTTACTTGTTTCGCAGTTTTTACTGCGCCACAACCAAACTTTCCTTTCGAATATGCACGTTTGCCACAGGCACTAGCATTTGCCAATTAGAGGACATATTCGATTGGATCCTTAAGAGGTGTTTACGATTCAATTATCCATTCAAAAAAGAGCTACCCTTTCAATCATCGGATTACTAGTCCTTTTATCAGTACCATTATTTGTTTCCTCCAATCAAATAGGACCAAGCTCAGTGGAAGCAAGTAATAGATTCTTACCAGCGGATTCCATAGAGTATGGTCCGACATCCTTTGCAGAATCTGTGTATGACTCTAAAACGCGATCCTTTATGGATGCCACTAGGTCTATTTCTGATAATAATGCCTCAAATGTTGAACTGATTTATTTCCGTTTATCAACTCTTAAGATACTTGATCCTTCATTATCAAATTTAACCTCTGAACTAAAGAATCACTTAATTTCGCAACTCCTTTCTTTCCAGCGGAACACTGGAGGATTTGGCCACTGGCATGATGATAGGAGTAGCGTGTCCTCAACCCATATGGCATTGCAATCTCTTGTTTGGTTAGGCTACACTGGGATAAATTCCACTCTCGTAAAATCATACCTTGATAGACTTCAGAACAGCCTGACGAATGGATACAACTCATACTTACTAGATACTGATAGTGATGTACACTCAACATTTCTTGCTATTGCGTCATACCAGCTGATCGGCGAAACCCCAAGCAACGTAGCGGCCGTTTCAGACTACCTGATAAGGGCTCAGAATCCCGATGGCGGATTTGGATTGCAGACTAACAACCAAAAGAACATCTATTGGACATCTAAAGTCACAGTAACTCAGGATGCCATTCTGGGACTTGATATGCTGGGCAGTGTTGCAGATGACCCGGGAGCGGCACTTGATTTCGTTCGGGGAATGCAATTGCTTTCAGACGGAGGATATGCTAATGATCTCGTTACCATTAGTTCTTCTTCATCATATTCAGCAGCCGCCCTGGATACCATCAATTTCTTCGCAGACTCACCAGTAAATGCCACTTCAGCTGCTGAATACTTGTATTCACTAGAGAATCCTGATGGAAGCTTCAGATTGACACCTACAAGTGCTGAGGGATCCCTAAAGGGTACATACTTCAGTGTCAAGGCACTCTCGGACCTAGGAAAGAATCCGACAAGTATCCTGGATACCATCTATTATCTCTTGCATTTACCAATAGTAGATGGATTTGGAGGTACACCCGGAGAAGATCCATCACTTAGAGAAACGTTTGATGCGGTATATGCCTACTCGCTAATGGGAAATGTCCCTGATAACCTGCAGGGAATCATAGATTATGTTTCATCTTATCGTAACCCAGATGGAGGCTATGGTATTTCTGGTTCCTTCACTGAAAGCACATTAAGAGCTGTAGAGATCTACAATCTCTTGGGAGTTGCATTCCCAGATTCTTCAACAACTATTAGCTTTCTCAAATCACTCCAACTCCCTAATGGGGGATTTGTGAAATCATCAATTGATTCAACAGCATATATCGTATCTACATACCGTGCAATCCGAGCTTTAGAATTGCTAGGAGATCAACCAAATGATGTTCCAAAGGCAATATCATTTATCCAAGGTATTCAAAATGGAGATGGAGGATATGGAGGATACCTTGGCGATACCAGCGATGTGACCAACACATATCGGGCCATAAGTGCTCTAAGCATTCTTTCTGCAATGCCCACAGATACCAGTGAGGCAATTTCGTTCCTCCAGAATAGCCAGAATCCCGATGGAGGTTTCAGAAGGAGTGTTCTTGATACAGCCCTACCCAATAATATCTCAAATACTATCTATACATACTCGGCAATGCGCGCAATGGAGATTATGGGGGTAAATCCTCTCAACCTATCTGGAGTCTACAACTTTATTCAAACGGTGAAGAATTTCGATGGAGGCTATGCAGAGCACCCAGAATTTACATCGGACATTTCCTATACATTCGTTTCATTGTACATACTGCGGAATTTTCATTTGTTCTCAGGGTTTGGGATGAGCATCCCTGATAATCTGAACTCACCACGATCACAGTACGAGAACTTCACATTTTCCATTGCTGGATATATGGGAGGTTTCACATATAATATTACAAATACGAATGCTTCAAACTCCGTCGTGGGGGTATCACCAACTTCAGGACCAATAGTGGCGAATACATCAGACCTAGTGAATGGAACATACATATTTGAAATCACTGTAGAAGATGGTACTGGAGCTATAATATCGACACAATTCGAGGTCTTGATTGATAGGAGTCCTCAAACATCAACAACTACAACCCAAACATCTTCCAGCACCCAGACCTCTACAAATACAGGCACAGATTCAAACACCAACCAAACGGATTCTACTGGCATACCTCCAAGTCCTCTAGATCCAAGTATGATCTTCATCATGCTTGGAGCAGTTTCTGCAATTGTGGGCATAGGTGCGATATCATACCTGAGACGAAAATAGAACTAGATGGAGGTAAGGAAGATGGTGCGGTCGAAAGCAATAGCAATGTCACTCCTATTGCTGTTCTTCTTACTGCCCATCTTCTCTCCATTATTGAGTGGAGGTGTCGAAACAAACCTTACTAACACAGAGAGTGATTTAGTATATACATCAGAACACTATAGATCAGATAGTCCGTTAAATGAAACATTTGCGAGAAGTGTGCTATCATTCGTTGAAAGGTCACAAGATGATGGTACCAAAAGAATTCCATCCATGGATATGGCATACTATCTGGGAATGGCATTGCACTACTTGGATTATTTTTCCTTTGAAATTCCCACATCACTGCAGGACCAATGTCTAGAGTTCATTCAGAGTGCAAGAAATGAGAATGGAGGATACGCAAACTGGAAAGGAGCTAAAAGCTCCATGGAGTCCACATACCAAGCGGTAGTACTCTTGCAAGCCTATGGCTACCAAGATGCACTATCATCAAACGAAGCGAATATCACAATTGAATTCATCCAAGGATTGAAGACCATAGAGCAAGGTTACTTGCCAATTCCTCAGTGGGATGCGCCAGATGTTTCTTCAACTTATAGATCAATCAGGACGAAGGATGTACTCCATACAGAATATCAAGAGATACAGAACCCCCCAGATAATTCATCAATAGTCTTTCTCGATGATGCCTATGTTCCCCCTATTTTCTCTCTCGGAGCATCTGGGTATTCAGAAAATATAGGTGGCATTCCAGAACTTCTTGCTTCTCTATATGCACTCGAAGCATACATATTACTAAACTCTACATCTTCTGCCAAACTTGAACCGGTAGCAAAATTCTTGGATTCTCTTATAGCTACCAATGGTGGAGTTTCAGGATATATCGGCGGATATCCAACAACAGGATATACTGCTTCAGCAATAGAGCTCTATTTGCTTCTACGGTATGATACTGCTCTTGATTTAGATAGTTACATCACCTCGTCTTTTATTGAGGATGCAACAAATTACCTTCTAGCGAATTTAATCTCAGGTTCAGGTTTTGCAGCATCTGATAGAGATGCAACGGCAGAATTCAGCTCAACAATGTTTGCTCTTCGAGCTCTGATGCTGATGGATGAAAAAGGGTTGCTGGGATCTATACCTGATTTAACGGGTGTATACGACTTTCTTGTTAATGGGATTCAACCCACCTATGGATTTGGAGAATACCCTGGAGATAATCCAGATCTATCGCTATCAACTTACGCAATTCTTCTCGGGAAGATCCTCGGTAATACATCATTGATAGACTCTGGCGTAAAGCAGTATATTGATGAATCATATAGTGAGTCACGAGGGGGATTTGGTTTTCGACCTTCATCTACCGCGAGAGTCAAATATACCTATTATGGAATAAAAGCAGCGAGAGCATTTAGTCAACCGCTTTCAAATGCTCAAGAGATCGCTCAATTCCTTCTGGATTCCCAGAATGTCGAAGGAGGATTTGGCGAGCAACCAGCATCTAGTCTAAGCTATCTTACTCATACATATTGGGCAACCTTTGGATTATATGATTTAGGAGAAATGGATAATGATATCCTAGACATAGGAAAGCTACTGAATTGGCTTTTCTATCTAAGAAAGCCAGATGGCTCCTATTCCAATTTCCCCGGACAGAACGCAACATTGCGATCCACATATCGTGCACTCCAGTTATTGCAGCTGTTGAATCAGAGTATTTCAGAAAATGACTCACTAAGCACCTCGTTATCCAATTATCAAACACCTTCTGGGGGATATGTGAATTCGCTAGATACTTCGGTACCAACAATGGAATCTACATTCTACGGCATTGCACTGACATTAATACTGAAGCAAGATTTGAATAGAACAAAAGTTGAGGAATTCATTTTATCCCTTTACAACCAGGATGGTGGATTCGGCTTACGGCCTGGCTTTTCAAGTAGAATGACTTCGACGTTTTACGCGCTACTAGCACTCCAGCTACTACACAAAGATGAAATGTCTTTGACAAAACTAGATTTCACTGAGAGTCCGGACGACTTCTTTTCTCCAATAATTATACCAGCATTCATACCTCAGATAGATAATAACAAGACATTCCAAGGATCGTACCTGCTTTCAGCTGTGATACAAGATCCTGAGTCTGCTACTGATAGGGCATGGGTTGAAGCTCTTTGGACAGGCATTGATAGCAATCAAACACAGGAGTTCAATATTGATGGAGAAAAAAGCCAAGTTTACTCCAATGAATGGCTGTTTCTACTAGGATTCTTTCCAGAATCTGGAGTTCTCCAATTTCGAGTGCATGCCAGTGATATGAATAATGATTCAGCTCAATCAGAATGGTATATTCTTCGATCACTCTCATCTGTTACAGGAGTGTCATCTTCCAGTTTCAATTTCGTGGATGCTGTTTTACCATTCATCACTCCATTCCTCTTTGGACTGGCAGCTGTTGAAGGAATCATATCATTCAATCAAAAAAGAAAGGAAAAAGAAAGGGATGTTTTAATGTCACTAATCACAAAAAAGGAAGGACTGCTAAATAATGATGCCCTAAGTACAATTGGGATCTTAATTGTAATGGGAACGATTAGTCTATTGGGTAGGTTATTCATTCAGGATGCAATTATCATTCTCCAGAATTCAATATTCCTTTTCAGGTTCCTTATTGGCATGTTTGTTGTTCTGATTGTCAAATATGTATTCGGACTCAAAACCTTTGGGCTCTTCGGACCAACTGTCATTGTAATTTCCATGCTGACTCTCGGCCCGCTTTGGGGGCTGGCTGTATTTCTCAATGTGTTTACAGTCGGATATGTACTCAGATCCTTGATTGATCAATTCAATCTAGCAGTGGGTTTTCGCATTGGATTTCTAATGGTATTCACTATCTCTTTCATTGGGCTCCTAGAACTTATAGGAGAAGTTTTTCTAATACCAGTGCTGAGTGGAAGCATCCTTCTACCAATAATAATAACTCCTTGGTATATAGATAGATTCGTAACAGAGAAGGAACAATCCGATCAACTTTCAGCTCTCACAAGATTTGCAACGACAATTACTGTCACTTTGATAGCCTATTTCTTTATGAGCATTGATACACTTGTTGAGTTCATAGTTGTTAATCCAGAACTATGGCTTCTCATGGCAGGTGCAGTTCTTTACTTCGGTCGAAGTGCAAAGTACTCTAGATTAGATAAACAGAGATTTAGCAGACTTTTTTCGAAGCGAGAGGATCCTCTTTCAATCCAAATACGAAACCGTGATTATATTGCTAGGTATAATTCTCGGATGCTATTTCCGATTATTAACAAATACAATATGAAAGAACAATTTGAGAAATGGAACGTACCAACAGCTGAACTCCTCGCTATCGTCAATAGTGAGGAGCAGCTTTCTGAGTTGATGAAAAGACTATCATCCGAAGATGCATTCAAGGATGGCTTTGTCATTAAACCTGCACAGAGTTTCGGAGGAAAGGGAATCACAGTAGTTTCCGAAAGGACTAACGATGGTAATTATATCATAGGTGAATCAACCTATGCACCAATAGCAATTGAAAATGAGATCCGTAAAATCATACAGGGAGATTATCTTACAAGCCAGACGCTAAATGATAGAGACATTGTCATCATAGAAGAAAAAATCACAAATCATCCAGATTTGCAGAAGATTTCAGTTGGACTTCCAGATGTGCGTGTTATAGTCTTTCGAGGAATACCCGTAATGGCAATGATGCGACTCTCAACGAAGGAAAGTCATGGCAAAGCGAATCTCAAACAAGGCGCGATTGGTGCAGCGGTAAGACTCTCAGATGGCATAGTATTCCGTGCTGAGATGAAAGGAATTCCAATTGAACGCCATCCTGACACAGGAGAGAAGATCAAAGGGTTCAAACTGGAAAATTGGACTCAGATTCTTGCGACTGCATGTTTAGCTCAAAAGAGCAGTGGACTTGGATATGCTGGCGTTGATATAGTCATTGACAAGAATAACCGAATCTTACTACTTGAGATCAATAAGAGACCCGGTCTTGAAATCCAAAATATCAATCAGAGTAGCTTGCTAACAAGATTCGATTTCATAGAAAAAGAGAATCTTGACGCTACTCTTCAATCGCCAATCAGCTCAGCGCAGCTTGGAATGAAATTAGCGAGAAGTAATTGGGAGATGGAAGGTGATATTAAATGAATCAAAAAACACAAGCCAGTCTGAAAAGGAGCATACTTACTCTCTCGGTTTCAGTTCTTATCTTGGCAGGTATCATTCTGCCCATCGGAGTAATCTATGCTAATGAAGCTAAGGAAACTGAGCGAGGATCTGCCACATACAGGTTAAGCTATAGATATTATCTAAAAAATGAAGGACCTGTGAATCTCACATCAATTACAATAAGACTAGCAATTCTAAAATCTTGGGACCCGGTTCAAACAGTTTCCGATATGGCAATAGAAACACTGCCTAATCAAACAACTACTGATGAGTATGGAAATGAGTATGCTTGGTATGAATTCGAGGACTTCAGAATTAATGATACATTAGATCTTAGGTTTGACGTGAATCTAACACTTCATTTTGTCGACTTCACCAAAATAGATACTGCGACTCTAAACTATAATACCTCCTCAGAAGTGTACAAACTCTTCACAGCATTTCATCCTCTTGAGGACAACACTGATGCGAACATTAGAAATGTCGCTCAATCATTGGAGGAGCCAGATGATATCCTAAAAACAGAATTTAATGTATATAATTTCACAGCGCACTACCTTCAATACAAACTTCAAAGTCAAGTTCGTGGTGCATCATATGCGATTCGAAATGGCAATGGTGATTGCGATGAGTATACGACTTTGTTTGTAGCATTATCACGAGCACTCGGAATTCCAGCGGTAGGTCATACCGCATGGCTCGCAGACTTTCTTCCAGGGATGGTATATTCAGACGAAGGAGCAGTTGCACATGCGTACCCTATGTTCTATGTTGAAAACGTGGGAATGCTTCCAGCAGATCCAACAAGAGGGAAGACAAGCACGTATGATAATTGGCTAAAAACTGATTCAAAGCGTATCACACTCACAAGAGGCCCAGATAATCCATATAGACTTCTTAGATATCGCTGGATTCCTGTTGAAGGATTAGAGAATCCTCAGATTTTCAGTAACTATACCATTTCTATTCAAGAAGCCAACATTCAATATACATCAAACATGCGTCTGGTTGTTATTCTAACTCTGGTCGCGATTCCAGGATTGTTCATCCTTTATAGTGGAATCAATGGACAGAAAGTTCGCAAACAGAGAAAGAAAAAACTAGCAGAGATGCTTTCTCCGACAACTGACAATGAAACATAAGTTCCAATGAGTGATCACGACATTTAGCATTCCTCCAAGTTTTGCCAATACCTCTTCCTCCACCAAGGAGATTCCTAGTAATAGTTCACATATCTTAACGATTGAAGCAGAATAAGTAACAATTCCTAATTTACATAGTGCACCACAGACCATGATTGTGACGAATTGTAACAGACCCATTGTTCTGATGAATGCGTTTCCCGTAATGTATATATCCAACCTCATTTTTCACATACATCCGATTGGTCTAATAAGTTCAAGACAAAGCACGACTTTAAGCATCAAGGTATTCGCATGTAACACATTGACTTCTTTTACGCACTGCAGACCAAGCTTAGGAAGGGGTATATCAAATGCAAATGTCAAAAAGACATGCTATTCTAAGTAAGATACTATTTTCTTGTTTCATTGTAATCCTGCTTGGCATTGGAAGCACACAGATGCAATATGCAGAAGCAGCAACAATAGTATTTGATGAAGGATTTTCAAATACAACATATCAAGATGCAACATATACTAATGTCACCGGATGGGGAACTGGTGCAATAAGCTTGCCAAGGCAAGCACCGTACATCGTTTCCACTCTAAGTACATCTGATGTTGCTAGGGATGTAATGGCAGTTGGTACTCGAGCCTATATCGCTAACGGAGCTTCTGGTCTATGTGTTGTAGATATCTCAAATCCAGCGAGCCCATCCATTCTGGGCAGTCGTGCCACTCCAAATACTGCAACTAATGTCTATGTATCGGGTAATTATGCCTATGTAACCGGCACCAGTATCGGAATAAGAATCATTGATATAAGCCAGCCCACATTCCCCAATGCGGGTTCTTATGATGGTCCATCTTACAATAGCATCTTCGTTTCGGGTCGTTATGCGTATGTCACTAATTCAAATGGGTTCTATATAATTGATGTACTGAATCCTGCCGCCACTAGCCTTACGGGGTACTGGCTTACAGGTGCAAACTGGTTCACATCCGGCGTGTATGTCCTTGGCACCTATGCATATGTCACCGAAGTCGGGAGCAGCACAGCAAGTGGAGCTCTAAGAATCTTCGATGTGTCGAGTCCAGCCTCTCCAAGTCTTGTTGGATCATTTGGTCTGCCATCATGGGGGCGTTCAGTTTGGGTTGAAGGAAACTATGCCTACACTGCAGCCTATATCGCGGGCCTTAGAGTGGTCAATGTTACCGTGAAGAATGCCCCAACATCAGCTGGCGTGTGTGATATTAGCCACGATGGATACCTTGACATTGGCATCGATAGCGGCTTTGCCTATATGGCGGATGACTACTACGGAGTCAGAACGATAAAAATTACCAATCCGGCTGCGCCAACCCTCATGGCAACATGTGATACTCCGGTTGGCGCTGTATCAGTGTATCCCGTGGGGCAGTATCTATGCGTTGCTGATGGTTCAACAGGCTTAATCATGATGAGGACCGAGGTTGCTGAAGGGCACTTACCCGACCTCTATAATTCCACGGGTGTGGGGCAGTCTCTCTCAATTACCGCATCAAACACAATCGTCAAAGCTACGCTCTCACAGACTGCTGCCCTTCCTGCTGGCACCTCCATTAACTACTATCTCTCAGCAGACAATGGTGTGCACTGGGAATCGGTTTCCCCAGGAGTCGAGCATGTGTTCTCATATCCAGGACTAAATCTGAAATGGAAAGCTGTCCTAGCAACGACCGACCCAACTGTATCTCCTGTCATAGACTCACTTTCAATCTCGTATTGCACGAAGCTTCCTGCTCCCTCTCTTTCATCGCCTGCAGATGGAAGCATTACAACAGACACAACGCCAACATTTCTTTACAGTACGGTCACAGGGGCATCAAGCTATAGAGTTCAGCTTGACAGAGTATCCAGCTTTGATTCTGAAGACCTGCTCAACTATACAACAGGGGCAACCAGCTTTACACCAGCTTCACCACTCGCGGATGGGCTCTGGTATTGGAGGGTGGCCGCAAGAGAAGCTTCAGGTGAAGAGGGATTCTTCTCATTGATACGTTCTCTCACCATCGATAGCACAGCACCAACTTGGGATCAGGAACCTACAGATAGACAACTAGAATTCGGACTTTTGTTCAGATACGACCTTAATGCATCAGACCTACGAGGAATCGATGAATGGTGGATAAATGACACAATCCATTTCATGATTGATTCAGATGGGATTATTGAAAATGTTACGCCATTAGAGGTTCAATCATATGGTATTCAAGTCTGGGT
This sequence comes from Candidatus Thorarchaeota archaeon, assembly GCA_016840825.1. Next base: position 16,271 of record JAEORN010000003.1, read on the forward strand.
AAATGATACCATAGGCAATACTCAGACGGATATTTTCACTCTCTCTGTTGAAGATACAACAGAACCAGATTGGAACCCAGATCCTGAAAATCAGGTAATTGAATTCGGAGAGAACTTAGACTACACGGTATACGCTAGTGACCTATCAGATATTGACCACTATTGGATTAATGATACATCAATATTCGATATAGATGAAGATGGTTGGATGACCTCCTCAGAGTGTCCAGACATAGGAATCTATTGGCTTGAGGTTCGAGCATATGATCCATATGGACTCTATTGTTCAGCAATAATCAGCATTACAGTTGCAGACTCGACCGCGCCGGAGTGGCAAGAGGAACTATCAAATCAAGTTTTAGAACTAGGGGAGATATTCACATATGATATCAATGCAACTGATCTCTCCGGAATCGCTAGTTACTGGGTGAATAACACTGACTTCTTCGCTATCTCATCAGAGGGCATTCTCTCAGATTTGGGAAATGTTGAGTTAGGAATCTATTGGATTGAGATTAGAGCGTATGATGATCAAGGTCTCTGGTGTTCCGCGATAATTAGTATAACATGTCAGGATACAAAGGCACCAACTTGGGATGAACCGCCTACTGATATTGATTGGGAGTATGGAATACCTCTCGTCTATGATTTGAATGCAAGTGATCCTTCTGGCATTGTGTCATATTGGATCAGTGACCCCTCAGCCTTCTCAATATCACTAACTGGAGTCATCACGAATGCGACATGGCTTGGTTGGAGTGATTATTATTTAGAGGTCAGAGCATATGATCCCTTGGGATATTATTGCAGTGCCTTCATTTGGATCTGTGTTGCAGATACATGTCCTCCATGTTGGAACCACGAAATATGTGATCAGTATGTAGAATTTGCAGAAAAGTTCAGATATGACATGAATGCAACTGATTGGTCGTACTATGTCTACTACTCTGTTAATGATACAGGACTCTTCTACATAAATGACGATGGTCTGGTAACCAATAATACAGTTCTCGCTGTTGGTGTGTATGGTGTCGAGATATCAGCTTGGGATTATCATGACAACCTGATTAAGGTCGCATTCCAAGTAATAGTACAAGATACTACAGCCCCAACCTGGACTGTTACACCTGAAGGTGAACTACTAAACTATGGCGACTCTTTCGAGAAGCGGTTCTATGCAGAGGATGCTTCAGGTATCCATTCATGGGACGTAAATAATACAGAGTACTTCTCAATAGATATTGAAGGACTGATGATGAGTGTCAAGTTCCTCGACCCTGGTATATACAACGTACTAATTACCCTTCAGGACCCATATGGCAATTCATTGAATGCCACCATCCAGATTGTCGTGCTTCAGAGTACCATAACAACTTCAACGACGACAACAACGAGTACGGATACATCTACAGGGACATCAGACACTGATACTGGTCTGCCACCAGTAGAACCAACTCCCTTGATCTATATGGTGCTAGGATTCGCAGCCATTGGAATCGTAGTCGTAGTGATTGTGGTATTTCTAAGCAAGCGAACACGGGGATGAGTAAGGAGGAGATTGAATGAAAAGAGCATATTCCTATTGCATGCTAATAATACTTGTAATGAGCTTGATTGTGTCATTCCATGCAGTTGTGGACTCAGAATCCAACGATTGGGATTCTAATGAGTTTCCACAAAAAGCTGGAGCTGAGGAAAATCTTCCAAAGCAACCAAGAGGTGACATTGAACTCTCTTCACTTGTTTTTACTCCTGCAGCAACGAATGATTGCGGAATTCAGTATATATGCCGCAGAGGTGTAGAAACTGTAGCATTCTTTGGGACATCAGAAGTGTTCTATAGGATAGGGAATTACAATCTGAAAATAGAATTCCCACAAAGCAACAGAGCAGAACCCGTAGGTGAGGAACGAACAGGATCTATCACCAATTACATGTTTGGGAATGATCCAAATCAATGGCAGACTGGACTCATGGATTGTACCAAGATAAGATATTCCGAAATCTACCCAGGAATTGATCTAGTTTATAGTACCTGCAGTGGTGATCTAAAGTATGAATTCATCATAAGGCCCAATGCGAATCCCAACGACATTAGAATACGATACCCTGATGCCGATAGAATAGACATCTGTGATGATTGTGTGAGTGTATCAAAGAATGACTTATTCTTCAGCGATGTGGGACTCTATGCATTTCAGAAGGATACTGAGATAAATGACATTGATTGCGTCTTTGCAACAGATAGTCTGAATACAATTCGATTCAACATTGGCAATTACATCAAATCTAGAGAACTTGTTATTGACCCGTATATTCTATACAGCACCTACGTTGGTGGAGGGTCAAACTATGATGAGGGATGGGGCATCGCTGTTGATGATGGGTATGCATACATAACAGGATTCACATCATCTACAGACTTTCCCACAAGCAATGCAATGAATACAACATCTAACGGAGGAGATGATTGCTTTGTGTTTAAGCTAGGAACCAATGGAAGGACACTGATATACAGTACATTCCTCGGAGGAACTAGCGATGATTATGGATATTCGATTGACATTGAAGATGGCTTTGTGTATCTATTAGGGAGCACATGGTCAAGTGATTTTCCAACCATTAACGCATATGATCCCAGCTACAACTCAGCAGGAGACTGTTTCTTGACCAAAATATCGCCTGATGGGCAAACACTTCTCTACTCGACTTACTTTGGAGGGTCTGGAGTGGACATAGGGTACGACATGGTTGTAGATAGCGGCTGCGCTCATATTGCAGGTTACACTGACTCTTCTAACCTTCCTCTAGGAACCAATTGGTATGATAGCATATACAACGGGGGAACATATGATGGCTTTGTTGCTAAATTCTCCTCAGATGGACAGAGTCTTCCATATACTACGTACTATGGCGGAAACGCAGGGGATTATTTGTATGGTGTGGCTGTTGAGGGAATCTATGTTTATATTGCAGGTACTACGTTTTCTGCAAACTTTCCAGTTCTAAGTGCCTATGATATGTACCTCAATGGTTCTTCTGACTGTTTTTTGGCAAAACTACCAACTACTGGGGGAACAATGATCTACAGTACATATCTTGGGGGGACAAATGGTGAAGATGGATTCGGATTAGCTGTAGAAGACGGGTATGCGTACATCACTGGAATGACAACTTCAACAGATTTTCCGTTCATAAGCGAGTACTCCTCATCGCTACAGGGAATTAGTGATTGTTTCGTAACAAAGGTTGCGACTAATGGCCAATCACTAATTTATAGCACATATCTTGGAGGAAGCAGCGTCGAGAATGGATTTGATATTGATGTGGACAATGGATATGCATACATTACTGGTTATACTAACTCTCCAGATTTCCCGACGGAAAACGCATGCGATTCAACGCATAATGGCTTTTTTGACACCTTTGTGACTAAGCTGAACAATGATGGAACATTGTTAGTATATAGTACATTCCTAGGAGGGGCACAAGATGAGTTTGTCTACGGTCTCGATTTTGAGAAAGGTAAAGCATTCGTTACTGGGTTTACAGGATCTGCTGATTATCCAATATGTTCTGCATTCGATGCGACCCTCAACGGCACTGAGGATTGCTTTGTGAGTTGTATCATTGAAGATGCAGATATGGATGGCCTCTCAGATTGGGAGGAAGCGGAGTATGGAACAAATCCCTACTGTGTTGATAGCGACAATGATGGTTTCCTTGATGCCTATGAAGTAGCATATGGATCAGATCCATGTGATGCGAATTCGTATCCAGCTATGCCAGAAACGTGGTATGATGCAATCTATACCAATCTAAATGGCAATGCGACTCTAATCCAGTACCTCATTGATTGGTCAGATGGAAACTCCACATTACTTGAATCGCTTGGTGAGCAACTAGATAGAAATTCAACTCTATTGATACAAGTGATATCCTGGCTTGATGGGAACCATACTGCCATCGAGACCCTCTTTACATATCTCGACGGTAATGCGACTCTACTAGAGATGACAGTCAGTGAATTAGATGGCAACGCGACACTCATAGAAGACCTTCTTGACTGGTTCGATGAGATTGATGCTCTAGTTGATATTCTATACACCAATCTAGAAGGCAATGCAACGCTCCTACTGGATATCATGTCATCTGTGGAAGACAATAGTGCTGAACTGGATCTGCTTTCTGCTCTCATTGCACAAGATGTCACCAGACTGACAACTTTCAATGCATCCTATGTTGAGGATATGGATGAGATCAGGGAAATATTAGATCAACTGGGTATCAGTGTAGGCGATAGTGATTGCGACGGTCTCGATGACCTTGACGAGATATATTATGGTACTGACTTGCTTTGTGTAGATACGGACCAAGATAATCTCTTGGACTCTTTTGAGATCAAATTGGGAACTGATCCACTTGATGATGATAGCGATGCGGATACGTATCTTGACGGACTTGAAGTCCTGAAAGGAAGTGATCCATTAGACCCTCTCAGCTTTCCAGGAAGTGAGCAGGGAATTGATCCGGTTCTCGTTATTGTCGCAATTTCAGGAATTGGTGCGGTGGCTATAATCATCGTAGTATTTGCAATTAGAGCAAGAAGAAGACCATAGGAAAAACAGGAGAAGATACTAATGAAGAGAATAATATCCTATACATGCATTGTGCTCCTGCTCCTAGCAACGATACCATCTATGATGCATATTGTACATTTTGGAACAGAGAATACAGATACAATTGGACTACCTGCAAATGCCTTAGAAATACTGAATCAGCAAATGAACCCTGACATGGACTTTGGTATGATGTTATTCTCTCCAGCAGTTCATAATGATCAAGGCATTTACTACACATGTCGCAGAGGTGTCACTACGATTGCCTATTTTGGAGCATCTGAAGTATTCTACAATCTAGATGGAACCTGCATGAAACTAGAATTTCCTGGTAGTAATTTAGTTGTTCCAGTTGTAGAGAATCCCACAGGCTCGAAGACCAACTACCTCTTGGGTAATGATCAAGATAAATGGCAGACTGGCCTTCAGGATTTTGCAGCACTACGATATCCAGATATCTACGAAGGTATTGATCTAATCTATAGATGTTCAGAAGGTGCTTTAAAGTACGAGTTTGAGGTTGCACCTTTTGCAGATCCTACCCTTATTCAATGCAGATATCCGGATTCATCTTCAATCGTGCTCTTGAGCGAAATGGTTACAGTGTCACAGAATGAGAATCAAATATGTGATACGGATCTCTACGTATACCAAGAAGACGAAAACCTTCAGAGTGTTTACTGTGAATTTTCCCGCGTTGATGAAAAGACCATTGGCTTTACACTTGGGGAATACAGTCCCTCTATGAAACTTATCATTGATCCTGTTATTGGATTTAGTACATATCTAGGTGGTGAAGGAGTTGATGCAGGATTTGGAGTCACAGAAGAAGATGATTATTTTTACGTGACAGGTGTAACAGAAGGGCTTGGATTCCCTCTAGTAAATCCATATAATTCAACACATGGAGGTGATGGAGATTGCTTTGTGACTAAATTTGATGTCTTTACGAATGTACTTATCTACAGCACGTTCATTGGAGGCAGATTCTTTGACAAAGGAAATGCCATTGATGTTGAAAATGGATTCATGTATATAACTGGGATATGTCAGTCCCTTGATTTTCCAGTAGTCAATGGATACGAATTCACTGATCCAAACCCTACAGATCCAGATATTCCCCCTTATGGTGCTCCTTTTATTGTCAAGTTGTCTCCTGACGGACAATCTCTGCTCTTTAGTACATCTCTAATAGATACTGATGGCTATCAGACTGCTTCCCAAGGTATGGATATCTATGTTGAGAATTCTATCGTTTATGTTGTGGGCTTTGGAGATGGTATTCGCTCTACTAATTTCATGGATACTTTCAATGGGGAAGAAGATTGTTTCTGGGTAAGGTTAAATTCATCACTTCCATGGCCTTTTCATCCAGCGAGCTATACTGGTGCGTATCTTGGAGGTTCTGCAATAGACCGTGGTATGGGTATCGTCGTAAAAGATGGCATCATCTATGTTACCGGATATACATTCTCATCAGATTTCAACACAGTAAATCCATACGACTCTACACTTAATGGAACAACAGATGCCTTCCTTGCATGGTACTCAGCAACGGATATACATCCCCCTGCTATCTACAGTACCTTGATTGGTGGTTCATTGGATGAAGAGGCGAGATCAATAGTAGCAGAAGATGGAAATCTAATCATTGCAGGCGAAACGACATCATCAGACTATCCGATATACAATGCATATGATTCCACATATAATGGAGCAGGTGATATATTTCTAACCAAATTCGCAAGCGATGGTCAATCACTAATCTTTAGTACCTTCTTTGGAGGTACTCTAAGTGAATCTATAGAATCTATGGTTGTGGGAAATGGAGTTATTACTGCTACAGGTTTTACATCATCATCCGATTTTCCAACTGCAGATGGAATTGATGAGTCATATAATGGAGGAACTGATTGTTTCCTGATTCGATTGGACTCCTCTGGTCAATCCTTAGAATATGGCACGTTCATCGGAGGATCATCTGATGACTCTGGAGCGGACATTGCTGTTGCAAGTGAATCCGGATACATCTTCATTACAGGATATACTGACTCCTCTGATTATCCAATTGTAGATGCATCAGATTCCATCCTTAATGGATCGATGGACTGCTTTATCACAGTCCTATTCGAGGATCAAGACTTTGATGGATTATCAGACTGTTTAGAAGAAGTCTATGGTACCAATCCTTTTTGTATTGATAGCGATAATGATAATTTCCTTGATGCCTACGAAGTCAGGTATGGCTCAAATCCCCTTGACCCAGAATCATATCCTGCGATGCCACAAGTATGGTTTGATGCCATCTATGCTGACCTTGATGGGAACTCGACTCTAATTCAGTATCTCATCGATTGGTCCGATGGCAACTCGAGTTTGATCGAATCCATTATGCTGCAGCTTGATGCAAATACAACTCTCTTGACACGAGTGATATCTTGGCTTGATGGGAACCACACAGCAATAGAAATCTTGTTCACACACCTTGAGGGGAATGCGACATTACTACGACAAACAATGGACGAACTTGATGCCAACACTACTCTAATTGAAGAGCTCAATAATTGGTTCTCTGAGATTGATAGTCTAGTGGACATTCTCTATGCGAATCTCGATGGTAACGCAACTCTCCTCCTCTTGGATATCATGTCCACCGTGAATGATAATAGTGCGGAATTGGATCTGCTTTCAGCTCTCATCGCTCAAGACATCACTGCGCTTACAACGTTCAATGCGTCCTATATAGAGGACATGGATGAGATACGAGATATACTGGATCAACTAGGAGTTAGTGTTGGAGACTCGGACTACGACGGTCTTGATGACCTTGATGAGATATATTATGGGACGGATTTGCTCTGCATAGACACCGACCAAGATAATCTCCTTGATTCTTTCGAGGTAAAACTTGGAACGGATCCTTTGGTTGATGACAGTGATTCAGATACATATCTAGATGGCATAGAAGTCATCGCAGGCTCAGATCCGCTTGATCCTTTGAGCTATCCAGGTAGCACTGGAATGAACGATACCATTCTAGTAATCGCAATTGTAGCTGGAGCTGGCGTGGCCGTAGTTGTGGCAATCCTTGTGATAAAGAAGGTTAGATTCAAGACTTAGCATACAAGGTGATGATAGTTGACATCTTCACAGAAAGACAGGTTAGAAAGAACTGAGGGAACACCTTGGTATGATTGCTTGACTTGCATTCCAATCCTACTTGCGGATTATGCCATTGCTTACCCTTTTGGACTATGGATGCCTGAAGCATTTGGAGTTGCCTTTGGGATACTTCTCATACCAATGGGGATCGTCTATCTTTGGTTTATTGGATGGCTTATGAGAGGGCGTTGGTATTTGAAATATGACAAAGAGGGAATACACTACAGGATTCTATTCATGGATAGAAATTATGAATGGTCCGATATCAAGAGATTGATCAGTAGGAAAAGTCCAGGTTTCATGGGAAGATATCATGACACACTTGTTCTAGAAACTCAAGGCAAGTCTGTAGAATTCTTCCTACCTAACTTCGGTTTAAAATCTAAGAAACCAACCGTGAAATTCATTGAAGGCATCATCGGGATGTGGCAAGATGAAAATCCATCAGATAGCATGCAACATCGAGAAAGCAGAGAGAAACCAAGCGAAACTGATGAAGATGATCAATTCGATGATGAATACTAGCAACATTGCAGTCAGACATCAGAATGACCGTTACATTAAAGCATACGTCGATACCTGAATAGAATCGATGAAAAATGACTCGAGAGGTTATTGCTACAGATAAGGCTCCGAAAGCAATTGGTCCGTATTCTCAAGGAATCAAAGCGAATGGTTTTGTGTTCTGCTCCGGTCAGATTCCAGCGAATCCAACCACAGGAGAATTAGTTTCTGGTTCTATCACAGAACAAACAAAGCAAGCGTTATCTAATGTGAAAGGAGTCATCGAGGCTGCGGGCTCATCTATGGAGAAAGTAGTCAAGGTGACTGTATTCCTGAAGGACATGAATGATTTCGCTGAGATGAATGCTGAATATTCAAAATGGTTCACAAAGAATCCACCGGCCAGAGCCGCAGTTGAGGTCGCCAGACTACCTAAGGATGTAGGGATTGAAATCGAAGCTATAGCAACTCTCTAACTTGCCTGTAGCACTCTATTAAAGCAGACCGTAAATCATAATATCCAGACATTCAAGGAAAGCATAGGGATATATTTGACAGGAATTGATGACTTTCAAATTCGGTCATTACTCACAGAAGGCAAGCGACTCTCAGCTATGAGAGAATATGAAGCTGCAATCAAGGTGCTCATTCAGGTCATTGAAGGCAAACCCGATAGTGCAGATGCTTGGTATGAATTGGCAAAGGTCCATCATAAGCAAGGAAACGAAGCTCAGAGAGAAGCGTGTATCGAACGAGTCATTGCGTTGAAACCTGAATGGGAGAAATTCACTACAAGTCTTAGGGATTCACAAGTTCCCGCTGAAGAAGCAAAATCAGAAGAGGAGATTTCAGAAACAGAGATCCGAGAGAGCGCTGAAGGCCCTCAATATCACTACCCCTATGAAATGTTAGATGCCCTGATAACAAGCGTATTGAGAGATCTATTCTTTCTATGTGACCAAGAAATAAGACATGAGCCTTTCCTACTTCCAAGATCAGGGTATCACTCCGAGGATGCGATAAGGATCTTGACACTTGCAGCAGCGAAAGATAGACGAGAAGAAGCCTATACTGGATTCATAGCTTACCTCAAATTAAGACCAGGTGATGAACCCACATGGATGATTTTGATGTCTCTTGCCAATGACATGAATCTGAAAGAGTCAGTGAAAGCTGCAGAAGAAGCCCTCTCATATGTAAAGAAAGAGGAGATCATTCCTGCCGACATTTGGGATAGATTTCCAACTCTTGAAATTCCCAAACGTGAACACCCTGCTACGCAGGCATAGAGATTCGCAAAGAGGACATTTCTTCTAGCAGATTGATATACTCATAGATATTCTTGTTTGCCTACATATTATTGCTCTTGAGTGAGAGGTCAATGGACGAGGTAAAGAAGAATCCGATGGAAAAATCAAAACAAATCAGATTCTCAAAATCCTTTGAACAAGTACTTGTTGAGGAAGTTGTGGATGTTCAAGAGAAACATTGTACGTATGCGAGTTTTGAGGAGGATGGTTCCCCAAACCTAGCGATAGAAGTTAGGGATAGAGGGATCTGGCTTTGGGTGTCTTCTAAGACGTACTATGAGGGCAATACCTGGGACTACACAACCGATCGATTGAGCGGAGACCCGTACTCTGCAGAAGTTTTCCACAATTGGATTGGAAAAATCACATCTGCTCCAATGGAAGTGTCGAGCCTGGAGGATTTGACCCAGTGGTCATTGTTTCATACTAGATATGTGAGGGAGTTTACAGATGTTGGGGTATGGGGTGTACATGAAGACCGCTATGTAGAAGATGTAGCTCTTGATGGAATCGTGAAGGTATATTCGGTAGGTAATCGCAGATTTCAGGATGTTTCACCTATTGCCACAATGACACAGGAACAATTGGACCTGAGTGTATTTGACGATAAGTCTCCTGATGAGCTAGTACTATTACTACAAGACTCCAACGTTTTAATTCGTGAGATAGCAACTAGATTGCTTGGACGTATTGGAGATACTCAAACGGTTGATCATTTGATTCTGGCAAGCAGTGACGAGAATACACACGTTCGAAACTCAGCGATTGAATCTCTAGGGGAGGTAGGAGGGATTAAGGCAATTCAGACGCTCGGTTCCATTCTTGTAGAAGAGAAATATCCGACTAATGCTACGATAACAGCACTTGCTAAGATAGGCAAGCCTGCACTCGATACTCTGATCCCTCTACTCAAGTCAGAAAATGATCAAACCAGTAATGCAGCTGCTAAGTTAATTGCTGGTATTGGGGGGAAGAAAGCTATTCAGTATCTATCTGAGGCAATTATCGAAAGAAGAGAGAAACGAGCAATTTACACATTAAAGACGATCATTCAATCATTGGGGGAAATGGGAGCTAAGGATGCATTGGATAGAATATCTGCTTGTCTTGATGACGAGGATACGGAAGTACAGAAGTTTGCAACAAAGTCATTAGGTAGCCTAGGGGACCAACGTGCAATTGAACCACTAGTCAAGGGACTTTACACCAGTGAGTACTGGACACGAAAGATGATTGCTGAATCACTTGGTGAGCTAGGCTGGAATCCACTTGATGATCAAAAATCTTGGTTATACTACGTCAATGAAGATTGGGAGAATCTTTTTGGAATGGGGGATGATGCGGTAGATACGATTCTGAGAGCTCTGCAGGAAGAGGACCCAAATTGTCAAGGTAGGATACTCTTACCCCTAGCAAAGTCAGGTTTGACCTTTGTGGACTCGAGAATAGGCGAATCCATCATCAGGCTCTATAGGAGAGAAGGTCAAACGGAGAATCGAAAGCATGATGCCATTGCAGCACTCATCTGCACTCCAAACTCTGATGTCATATCCTTCCTCATCCAGGAATACATGAATCCAGAAACAGACTATCTGCAAAGGAAGATTCTCAAAACAATAGAGGAGCTTGTCAAGACAGGATATGATCTTGCAGAACCATTAGTTACGAACCTTACGCAGAATAATAATGAGAACACCATTGGAAAAGACACCTTGCATAGAATCAAGCTCCTTTCCATCGTACCATTGACTCATCAGCAATTGAAGACACTTAGACCTTTGATAGATAAGGTGAAGAAAAAGACCCGGAATGAAGAAGTTAGTGAACTAGTATCCGGATTAATCCTCTTGGATGAGATTCGACCTAATTTTACTGCAGATGAATTTCAAGTTAGAAAGAAAGCAATCGAAGATATAGACAAGTACCATCTCCCGTCAGCTATAGGTCCCTTGATTGAGGCACTAGGCGATAGGCATCAGTACATTCGCGGGAAAGCCGCTCGGGTGATTGGCAACATTGGATTAGGAGCGGTGGCTAAGACAATTGCTGCTCTTGATAGTGGCGATTATAGAATTAGAATGGGAGCTGCAGAGGCTCTTGGTAGACTACGTTTTGCAACGGCCACAGAACCACTGCTAAATGCACTTGATGATGAGAATGAAATCGTACGACAGAATGTTGCTTGGGCCTTAGGCAGATTGTATCTAAATCACGAGGAATTCATGGAAATCAGAGGAAGAGTCATTGAAGCACTGGCATGGCTTATGGACAGTGACGATTACTTGCCTGCTCGTGCCAATGCAGTCCTCTCGTTGGCTTACATTGAGGATGAAAGAGTAATCGAATCGCTTTTCAAAGCAGTAGATCATCCTAACAAGGAATTCAGACTTAATGGAAGTTTGGGATTCATAAGACAAGCACATAATCTCACAAAGGAATCTGTGTATCGTAATAGAGTCATTGACAAATTGATTGCAATACTTGATGATCCTGTGAAAGAAGTTCGCTATAACGCGGCGGATGGATTACGTATCTATAAGGGCAAGAAGGCACTGAGAGCACTCGTGGCGCTAAGAAATGATTCTGATGAAGAACTCCGGGAGCTTGCCGAGAGAGGTATCAAGGAGATTAAAGAATGGGGGGACAAGGAAAGAACTTCTTGGGGTTATACAGAACGAGCCTACTATGAATTGCGTGATCCAAAGGCCATTGATGAGCTCATTCCGTTCTTCATGGATGATGATCTAAAAGTCCAGCGGGAAACTCAAATTCAGATAGGTAAGTTTGGTAATATCGCATATGACAGGATGATGGAATTATTACTTGACAAGGAGCAACATTACAAGATCCGGATGGGAGCTGCAGCAACTTTGGGAGATATTGGTGACATTAGAGCGACTGACGCTCTAATTAATGCCTTACATGATGTACACGAGGATGTAAGATGCAATGCGGCCTGGGCACTTGCTGAGCTAAAAGACATTCGCTCGGTCGAAGCGCTATTAGAGGCTACAAGAGATACTAATTGGCAGGTAAGAGTGAATGTCGCAGCAGCTTTTGGAAAGATTGGTGGACGAACTTCCTTCGAAGCGATTCTGGATCTAATTGATGATGAACATCCTCAAGTAAGATTAGTGGCTACAAGCTATCTCGCTAGTTTTGATGAGCCTGAAGTTAGAGATGCGCTTTATACAAAATTGAGTGATGAGGATGCATTGGTTCGAGAAATGGCCAGAAGTTGGATTGACCATCTTGAATCCAAAAATAACAAACCAAGGGATTAGAATAATTTGCTCATAAAAACAAAGGAAAGGGTAGGTGGGTTCCCTACCCTATCACTTCTTTCTCTTTCGAAAGATCAATACAATCAGGATGACAATTGCAAGACCAGCAGCACCAATTGCACCGTAAAGAAGCCAGTTGATACCTTCAGGAGTAATCGCTCCGACCTTGTTTGAGTCTGCATATTGATCTCCTGTCGTTACAACTCGGACTGTAAAGAAGTACGGTGTTTTCGGAGCCAAACCATCTACAACAGCAGTTACTGTATTTTGGTCAGTGATTGGTTGATTATAGAGAGTTCCTATGTCGCTGACATCATCAGAAACATAGATCTGGTATTCAACGAAGTCACTGTCATCATACCGAGTCCAATTCAGTTCAACAGCACTTCCTGAAAGGATCACGGGACTGTATAGTGTAACTCCCTTCTCCACGACTGATAGGTTTGCATCCGTCATGGTCACTTGGAACTTATCTTCTTGTCCGAGCTCGGTCGTACCCTCAACGACTTCAGTTTGAATCAGACCGTTCGCTGCTCTAGAGACTTCCATTCTATATTCACCAGAGTCAGTCCCAGTCAGTTCAAACTCATATGGGATGTTCTTCATATATGGCATAAGGATGGTCTTTCGGCCATCGCGTTCGACACAGGCAGCTGGAAACTCCAAGTCAGTGATTCCGTCTTCACCAACTGTAACTTTCCGACCCATTGGGTCTGTAATGGTTATGTCGACTGGGCTGAAGATATCTATTCCCAACAGAAGATCAAGTAGCGACTCGAGAATGGTCAGTATATCTCCAATGATGCTATTGTATTCATCTCCAGGTGTGTAGTAGGAAATTCTTGACCAAGTCGCGTTGTGATCGGGAAGTCTTCCTAGCTTCGAACTTGAGAAAGTACCATCTGATCGCAGAAGGAGGTAATCAGTCGTATAGAAGTCATCGTCTGAATCATATATCTCCCAGTTGTTGTAGAAGTAGAGAGTAACCGATCCATTGGAATTCAAATCGTAGTCATATGCATTGACAAAGTGTGCTGAAGTAGCTTCAGAGCCATCATACCATGGTTGAGTCATCAAGAATACCGCCGGTTCATCTCTAGCAAGTGCCTGAGCGATCTTCTCAAATTCTGCGAGGTTATTCCCTGAACCAGTGACATCACTGAGACCAAGGAATATCCGTAACCAGTTCAGAAGATGCTGGATATTGAAGAATGCAGCAGATCCACGCCAAAACACATACTGCTCAATAGCGGTTTCCGTCACATCTCCATGAGTCAGTCGAGATATAGTCCTATTGAAATCAGGAGCAGGCAGATCAAATGCATAGTCATAAGCCATTGGAATCTTGCCAGGATCAAAGTACCACTCTCGAGCAGCTTGAGCCATCCCTGAACAATATCCCATGAATTCCATATCCAAAGACTCAAGGATAAGCATGTCAAGAGATCTGAAGATGGCAATGTCGAGAATACTTACTTCACAAGCAGTCTCTATGTCACCATAGAGAAGCATATGAATCATGTTCTGAATGTTGCGGTCAACCTCATCTTCTGTTATGATGATCTCACCGAAGTAATCCTCACTATTCGTGAAGTTGAAGGTATTCCGCCAACCAAAATTGGTCAACGCGGTTTCAGCTTCTGTGTATTGCTTGCCAAGCTTATAATGGAGGTCTGCCATTTGCGCTGTATAGTCCCTGTCCCCGAAATCCACAATATCTCGATACGCGGCTTCTGCTCTCTGAAGTGCAAGTTCCACCGGATCTAAGGATTGGAATCTTGGGATGTCGTCAAATGCAGGAATCACCATTGTAGTGGCTAATCCAGCTATTATCATTGCACAGAGTAGAATAATCTTTGTTCTGTTCATTGTCATACCTCCTTATTCGAAATCGAACCTCCGTTGTAATTGAACCGTACTAGGCTGTACAGCCACCAATATCTCAGGATTATCCGGAGCTGGAGTCTCGCTTTCATATGAAAGCGAGAATTCAGCCAGAAGTGCCTCAGCAGTAGCTGATACATTGGGTCTGAACTCGTATGCATACACACTGCCCATCGCAGCAGAAGCAATGATCTCAAGAATATCATCATTATCAGTATCGCCGATCTCTATGTCAGTAACATCATCACGAAGCTCGGTCGTATTCCAAACCATATCGTAATGATGCGCAGACCGTGGATATGTCATATTCTGTTCGAAGACTACGATATATGGACCCGCACCCACAATGAGCTCCATCCAACTGTCGCCATCAGTATTTCCAGCTTTAACAGCATGAGAGGCATTCAGAGTGGGTATAACGACACCCAAGGAATAAGCTGCACCGGGTAAAACCATTTGGATACCTGACGCATGTGCGACGAATATCTCAGACAAACCATCGAAATCATGGTCCGCCGAATCGATATCATAAGCACCATCATTCCATTTGATGTAAAAGTACCGAAGTTCGTATACATTGTCCTCATGGTCCTTATTCTCGAAGACGTATGCCCAGCCTTCCTCGTCGATTACATTACCCCAATTATCAAAGGTAGTGTCAGACCCTGCGACTGCGAAACCGCGGTTACCATCTCCATCAAAGTCGTTTGTATGGATAGCATGTATGATGGGCTCACCATTCTCTCTAGGCAATAAGCTGAAATCTATTCCCCATACTGCAGTGTAGTTGTTATCTCCAACACATTCGAAGATCAGAAGTAACTCATCGCCTCCTAGAAGGATTTCAGATCTACCATCGTCGTCAAGGTCCTTATCCACTGCAACTACTGACAGTTCATGGGCACTGGGACCGATATAATGCGTCATGCTCTCGCCCCAGTCAATCCAATATTGGGACCAAACTAGTTCGTACATGTCATTTTGCGTGTTTTCAAATATGAGAACCTCAACACCAGCAACCACGATTATCTCTTGTTTCCCATCACGATCTTGGTCACCTATTGCCATCGACTCCACATCATTCCAGAATGGAATCAGGTCCTTACCGGTACTGCGGATACTGAATAGATCCGGAGAACGCCATGCTCGTCGATAGGTATTGTTGGCAACCTGTTCAAAGGTGTAGATGTTTTGATCCATGGAGCCTACAATGACTTCAGTGATACCATCTTCGTCTGTGTCTGCAATCTCAACACACATTGTCCATTGCTCAAATCTCTCACTGTTGTCCCAAGAATCATGAACTTCGAATCCATAGAATCCAGGAGCTGATTTCTTCTTCTCAACCTCGACCAAGTGGACATATGGATATGTAGCAGTGAGGAAGATATCATGATCAAGACTTGCATGATAGATAGTCAGATTCTGCTCACGCATAAGGCCAAGATCAGGAATATTATCACCGTTCATATCAATCATGTTTGGTTCAGCACATCCTAGGCCAGGACTAATCGGAGTTCCTCTGAAATCAGGTTCGTAGATTCGCCTATTCTTCTCCCACACTGGATTCTCAACAGTACCGATGTTCTCATAGTAGGATAGCATTGATGCTTCAGGTATCTGTGAGTTGTAGGTGTAGTTTTCCCAACCATGCGATACTGTCACATCAATGTCATAGTCATAGTCATAGTCGTGGAATCCGAGCTTTCCAAATACAGTCACATTGGTCTGGTCATCATTGATATCTCTGTAGTAGTTGAAATTCTGGAGCCAGGTCATGTATGACCCTGTTGTTGTCTGCTCAAAGTATAGGAGTTCTTCAGCACCAATGGTAAGGTCTACGTCACCATCATAGTCCATATCGTAGAATGACATTCTCGAAACGAAATCTGCATTTTGGATAGCTTGAGTGACTCCAAAGAACTGGTTCGAAACCTCAGATTGTGGCCATACTCTGAAGTACTCATAGGTTTCCTTTTCGAGGAAGAGCATCCGATATGTATACGTTACACCGGTCCAATATCTCTCGACAAGTACTAAGTCTTCATCTCCATCGTCATTCACATCTGCTGCAGTAATTGATGCATAAGCAACATTTGTGAGAACTTCTAGTGATACGTTGCAATACGTTGTGAAGTATCCATTGACTCTTGAGTAGGCTGGATTTTCATCGTCATTGTTATTCTCAAAATAGAGTAGATATGGAGTTCCAACTCTATCAATGACTGCAGCAATGTCATGGTCACCATCCTCATCAGGATCAAAGAATGTCCAACTCTGGAATCTCTCGAAGTTGATTCCAGTGACATCTGTTCCATAGAGAAGGACCTCATCAAATTTCCATGACGGCATCCTTCCTCGTTCATTATCGAGCTGGATAATGTCACGAATGCTTCCATCCAGTGCGAATTTCGGAGTATCAGAGTAGCTCTCAAGGATTGCCACAGTTCCCAACCAAGTGTCATAGGCAATATTGTACGCAAGTATCTGACCATCAACAGTTCCAATAATGATCTCCTCATAATTCGACACACCAGTAGATGTATGAACCTGACCAGCAATCATGCACATTGCTGTATCAACAGGACGGTCGACATTAATTCGCGCTGCGTCAATTCCAATGAGTTGATTCCCTTTCACTCCGATCTTCATATATCTTGCATTTGTCCAACCCATGGTTCTAAGAGTGTAATCAATATCGAAACGAAGTGAATATCCATATCCAGATATGAAATATGCGTAAGTATGATTGAATGGTATCTTTGCGAATGTAACTCCGTCTTGGGATATTGATATTTCAAAGGTCGCTGGATCTGGTTCTGTCAATGGTATGTATATATCGCCATCAAATGCGGGAGTGGCATCACCTGCCATCTCTTCATATATTCCGAAGTCAACGATTGCTTCAGCAACGAAATCCAATTTCTTTTCGGTCGTTATTCTGAGAACCTTGCCATTCGCATTATCAGGAATTATTATTGTTCCATCATCTGCAAAATCCATTAGACATAGACGACCAGAACTAATGTCAAAGGTTTCTTCATAGTTGTAGAAGGCCTCAGGTTCTTGTTGAAGCAGAAAGTGTTCGGATGTATATGTTAGCAATCCGTCGTATGTTGTACTAATGTGAATGTAGCCATCATTATCGAATAGTATTCCCCGAGGATATATTATTCCTGAAGGCATGTCCCATAGATCAACATACGTCCCATTCTTCATGAATATCGATACTCGATCGTTGGAGTACTCAACTATGTAAAGGAGGCCATCCGGTCCAATGGCAAGGTCACATGGACTATTCATTTCACCGGGATTTGCACCAGAGATGCCCCAGACATCAATGAAGGTTCCATTCTTATCAAAGATCTGGATTCTGTCATTGTTGTAGTCACATATGTAGAGAAGATTCTCTTCCGATGTCATACCCCATACACCGTTAAACTGGCCAGGACCAGACCCTGCCTCTCCAAATGAATAACGCAGAGTCCCATTGTAATCAAAGACATGAATCATATGGGAGGTATAATCTGAGACAAAGACTCGATTATCATCTTCGACTTGAATGGTCACTGGTGCATGGTTTGATGGTAGTGTCCAATTCATAAGGTATGTTCCATTATTTGCATACTTCACCACCAAATGGGCAGGGTAATCAGTCACATAGATGCAACCGTCAGGACCTTGTCCAACATCATATGGACCACCCAGACCACCTGTTCCAGGATAAGTACCTCCAATGACATCGATAAGAGGATAACCAAGTACGCCATAGTTTTGAATCCGGACACCCAGATAGTCACAAACAAGAAGCTGACCTCTTGAGTCAATAGCAATACCTGTCGTACCAGCAAATTGATCCGGTTCGAATCCTAGTCCTCCAAATTCCCCGATGTATTCTCCATCCAATGTGAATTTCTGAACACGCGAATTCGCCCAGTCGCTCACATAGATTATTCCATCATCAGTGATTGTGGAGTATAGGGGTTGATTGAATTGACCAGGTCCAGTTCCACCACTTCCCCATTGAACCTCGAACCAACCTTCAGGTGTGAACGCGATGATTCTATGCTTAAGGGAGTCGCAGACATAGATGTTACCTTCTTGATCGACTGAAAGTCCAGTAGGAGTGTCCAATGCATATGCACCTGTAGGCTCGATCATATCGAGGAATTCACCAGTTGTACGGTTCAATGACACGATCCTATTGTTACCTGAATCAGCTACATATAGCAAATCGCCAGGTCCTATGGCAAGCCCCCATGCAAAGTAGAATTGACCGAATTCAGATCCATTCTCGCCCCAAGAAGCGACGAATTCACCATCTAGTGTAAACTTCTGAATCCGCGAATTCAGGGTATCTGAGATATAGACGAATCCTTCATCATCTATTGCAATTCCTGCAGGACCATCGAACTGTCCTGTTTCGTTTCCTGTTTCACCAAAATTGAACATTGGTTCACCGTCAGCTGTTAGTCTCCTTACTCTATCATTTTGATTATCAGTTACAAAGATCGTGCCATCTGGAGCAACTGCCATGGCAAGAGGATACTTGAAATCGTTGGTTCCATTCCCAATCTCATAATCCCAAGAACCTAGAGGAACCATCTGTTCAGATGCATTGAAGTAAGTACAGGAATCATCCGGTGGACCACCCATGGAAGTATTACCACCGATTTCAGTGGTATTCCATGGGTACAGTATTGGTTCTATCTCAAGTACACCTTGTGCGGTCCATCCGTAATCTTTCCGGTCGATATAGGGATCTACTTCATATCCAGTATATGCAAGTGGATTGGTCGCGGTAGCTCCAAGTTCCCATAGAGCTGGTTGACGGTTGATCTTCTTGACGTAGTAGTCATCTGTGGCGTAATCATAGTGGAAGACATAGAGACCTTGTCCATAAGCTGATACTGCAAACTCTCCAAAGTAATCACCATCGAAGGATGTTGAGTAGGCAATCGCATTGATGGGACGCCAGATTGCATCACCGCTGGTCCATCTGAGCTCATAGACATGATGTAGACATGGCTTCTCTTCGAAGAGATAGACCTTGCCATCTTGACTTCCTGCTATGATCTCAGATCTCATGTCTTGATCAGTATCACCAACAACCACTGTGTTGACACGATCAGAGATCACATCACCACTATCCCAGACCAGCTCGAATTCGATCCAGTGCTCTTCCTGACAATAGGGCCATGCAGAGTGATCGATGTAGTCAAAGACGTACACTTTTCCATCCCAGTTGGCAGCGATTATCTCCGTATGGCTGTCATGGTCGATGTCGTTCAGCTCGATATCCCAGACTTGCTGGTCCATCACTGTACTACTGTTCCATACCTGTTCGAAGATGTTACAATCCTCGTAGTAATAGAACGAATCGTCCTCAATTCCTAGAGCCTCATAGATATAGATAAGACCGTCTTGACATGCCGCAACGATCTCAAGGCGACCATTGTTATCGCAGTCCATGAACTCGATGTCTGTGATATCCCCACCAAATTCAGCATCTCCGCTATCCCAAACCTGCACATACTCCTTTGAGATTTCTAACCATCGATAGATGTGCAGTTCAGCATCATTCATCCAACCTCCAGCAACAGCCATGAAGTTGTTACTCTCGGAGACCGCTACTGCTCGTGAGGAGCCTTGAATGTTATTGGGCTCCCAGAACTTCTGGTAATCATTGGTGAGATTGAAGTCAGCTTCAAAGTTCAGAAGGGATTCGTCGATCACATCGTCAGGTAGATCCAAATCTTGCAGGATTGCATCCTGACTGAAATTGGGCAATACCTGAGGTGATAGTGACAGTAGTAGTATAGCGGCTATCACCAGTGTCGCTAATCTAAGTTCGATGCCTCTCATTTCTTATCATCCTCCTCTGTGGACTTGCTCTTTGTCGATTTCGTCGATTTAGTCGACTTCGTTGATTTTGTCGATTTCTTCGCTTCACCTGTCTTCTTGGTGGTCTTCGTTTCGGACTTGCCAGAACCCCTGACCTTCCCACCAATGAATCTCAAGGTGGGCGGTAGGATGATGCCAACAAGTAGACCAACTCCTCCACCAACCAGTAGTAGTAACCAACTTGGTAAGCCTTCGGTGACAGGTACGAGAATACCTCCAAGGAAGCCAGTCTCTTCGCCATCGGGGATACCGTCCCCATCAGTATCAGGGTTAGTCGGATCGCTACCGTAGGTATAGACCTCAACGCCATCCGGAATTCCATCAAGGTCCGAATCAGGGTTGTCGAAGCCTCCTGGGTCACCCGTCCAGGTGCCGTTCGCTATCGGTAATTTCGTCTTCCACGTTTCATATATGTAGAATTCCTCTCCATCACTCAGACCATCATGGTCTGCATCAAACTCGTATCCATCGAGTATGCCATTATTATTATCATCCGGATCGAGCGGGTCTGTACCATACAACAGCTCAAGACCATCCGGCAGGAGGTCATCGTCCGTATCAGAATCCGTCGCAGACGTTCCGAAGAACGCACTCCGTGGATTCTGCGCTAGCACATAGTCCGCCAACGCGAATCCCAGCCATAGAGACGTGTTATCCAGCGGATCCGTTCCATTCCACACCTCTATAGCATCCGGTATCTCATCTCCGTCTGTATCATTACTTAGCGGATTCGTTCCAAGATAGAGCATCTCTTCTCCATCACTCAGGGAGTCACCATCAGTATCCCAGTCCGCAGGATCCGTGGAGTTTGCGACTTCTAGGGAGTCTATCAAGAGGTCTCCATCAGTATCATTCAGGACAGGACAGGAGCCCCACCTCAGAGTGATGATCAATCCCTCATAGGGATAGTTGATAATCGAGATATTCTCGATGATCATCTCATCACCATCAATTAGACCGTCCCCATCTGTATCATTGCTCAAAGGATTCAGTGGGACTGGATCATGACCAGGCCAACCCATTCCCAGATAGATCTCTTGTGAGTCGGTCAGGCCATCATTATCCGTGTCAACCGTTATCGGGGAAGTACCATAGTCTAGGACCTCGTCTCCATCTCCAAGTGGCAATGTCATGGCATGGGTAGCATTGGGATAGTCAAAGGAGTCATGATCCGTATCCCAATCGAGCGGATTGGAATTATAGATGAGCAGCTCCTCTCCATCACCAAGTCGGTCGTTATCCGTATCGAACAGACGCGGGTCTGTGTGCGATGAGAAGACCTCGTATCCATCCGAGAGACCGTCATGATCCGTATCATTGACAAGTGGGTCTGTCAGGTACATCAGGATCTCCTCTCCATCCGTCAAACCGTCATAGTCTGAGTCTCGGATATTCGGGTTACAATAGAAGTAGAACAACTCCTCTCCATCAGTCAGACCATCAGAATCCGTGTCATTTCTGATCGGATCTGTTCCATAGATGAGATACTCGTCACCATCAAGTACCATGTCATCATCTGTATCAGGGTCTCTTGGATCAGTTGGTAGCTTCCAATCTAGATAGTCGGGGAGGTTATCATTGTCAGTATCAGGTGTGAGGGCATCGGTACCAGAACCGCCAATTCCAATCAGCTCGTATCCGTCCTTCAACATGTCATCATCAGTATCCCCGTCTGTTGGATCTGTCGGGTATGGTTGTCTGATGAGTTCGTAGGCATCTGTCATGTATTGGTACGGTGGAGGCGGCCAGGCAGTATCGTTGTCTGTGTCAGGATTGCAAGGATTGGTGTGCAAGAAGTGCACGATTGGATATCCTTCTGTGTCGGGAATCGTCGCATAGAATCCGAAGACCTCGATTCCATCGTTCAAGTCCATATAGATGACAGAGAAATCAGGCTCATAGTGGTCAGTTTCCCAATTCCATCTTACAGAATCGTCATCTGTATCAGCATCAAGAGGATGCGTATACTGGAAGTATACATAGGGGATGGTCGCAAGCTCGGTCTCATTAAGGAACTCGACGCCATTGTCCCATTCCTCGCCATCCATTAGTCCATCATTATCTGTATCAGGATTCAACGGATCAGTCCTATCAGTATATACGACACCGCCTATCTCTACGCCCTCTACGCTACCAATAGTTCCGTAGGTATGACTCACATCGTAAGTTGTAGTTACCTCATGGTAGTCACTCAAGAGGTCCTGATCAGTATCTAGTTCATGAGGATTGGTATGGTAGATGATACATTCCTCGTAATCCGTGAGCCCATCATAATCGGTATCAGGGAGCAGGAGCTCAGTCATCCAGATCAGATACTCGTCCCCATCACTGAGCCCATCGCCATCGGAATCAGCGATATGCGGATACGTGTTCAGTATCAGCTCTAGGTTGTCCGAGATACCATCAGAGTCGGTATCATCAGAGTTGGGATTGAGATACGTGCCGCCCCAAATCGTGTTCATGCGGGTCTCGAAATCGTCTGGAAGACCATCACGGTCGGTATCTGTAAGGTCCGCAGACTCTGTACCGTACTCTGCTTGGCTGGTGTCATGGTAGATAGTCCAGGTCTCAGTCCAGGGTCCGCCAAAGTGCGTACCGAACTCCACGAACCACAGGTCAATACCAAGGTACAGAGAAACGTAGAGGGTGAGCCATGCACCGACCTCAGAAGTCGAGGTAGCGGCAGGGAAGAACTTGGCACCAGGCGTGATGCTCTCCTCTGCAAGAGTCATGGTAGGAGATGGCTCTTCCAGCACACCTGACGTCTGCAGGAACTTGAGACCTACCTGAAACGTCCCTTTGAAGACACATATGAGAAGCCTGATGTTCAGTGTGACACCAACTACGATGTCCAACAAGAAGGTCGAGAGCGAAGGAAGTCCTTGGCCCTGGTATTTCTTGCTGATCTCGAACTCTACGGAGAGAGTAAGGGTGACGGACGCTTGTAACAGTGCGTCCACCCATTCTAATATCGTACTTATCGCACCGCTCGCTCCGGGTGCTAGGAAGTCCATAATGGTAAGCGTAAAGGATGCATCCAGCTCGAAGTAAAAGCCCCATTCCCGAACTTCAATGAAAGCACGGTCAGTCTCGCTATTATCGATTGGCGGGAAGGCTAACTGGAAATGTGCGCTTCCGAAGAAATCCAACGAGAAGCCACTCAGGATGGCTTGTGTCCATGAGCTCTTCTTCGGTAAGAACGCGCAGACACCTAAATCGATGTCCATGATGGGTACGACGTCAATGAATCTTCTGACTTCAGCGAAGGCAGTAGGAACATCCTCTGTCGCCAGGGTCTCACTGAAGTTGCCATCGCCAAGAAGTGAAGCAGTAAAGAACTCCTCAAAAAGAGTCTTGTCAAGCTGGAATTCTGGAATCAGCTTGATACGCACAACCAACCCAAAGCTGGCAAAACTCGAACCAAGATTGATGGGTGTACCAAGGCGCATCAAGAAGACGGGAGTAAGTCCCTTGAGCTCAAATTGCACAGGCGTATTCACAAGACGCTCAATGTAAGTGCTGATCCAGCCATCTAATTCATACCAAGCATCGAGGATCACTTGGTCTGTGTAAGTCCATAAGCGTAACATATCTCCGCCGCGAAGGAGAGGAATAGCGTCAGAGAAATTCGATCTAGTAACATAGATACCGGTCTCATTGAAGAAATCAATCACTTTGTAGATGCTTTCATTTATCGCATCATCTATCCGGTTCATTATCATAGAAGCTGCGTCCACATGCAGCTCGAGGTCCTCAAACCCATGGTCAGTTATCAAATCAAGTAGGGTATCCAATATCCACCCGATCGAGCCACCAACGCCACTAGACGGGCTCATCTCTCGAAGACCAATGTAGTTCTCGTCTTGAGCCTCAACATGTCCTGCTCGCATCACAGGCTGCAGTTCTTCACCGGTATCATCATATTGTATCTCTTCTTCGATCCATGAATCGGTCAGTGCTGGATCGGTAACAGGCTCTGGAATTCGCTCCCCAGTATATGTATCAGGTATCATTCCCTTGGAGATTATCTCATTAATCTCGTCAGTAAAATTCTGAACAACCCATATCCTGAGATTTTCACCACGCTCAGTTAGTGTATCATCTGTTGATGCCAAGAGGGTTTCAACAGTTGCTAATAGTCCATGAAGAACAGTGATTCGGAGGTCAATAACATCAGATTCCTCAATAAGGACATTCTCAGCACCATCCAGATAGGGTATCATTTCTTCAGCATTTCCAACTCCAAATACATGCTGAATGTGAGTCGATTCCTTGACAATCTGAGCAACTCTGCTCCATGGAGTCAAGGTCTCTCCAACAAGAAGTCCCTTTGAATTGGTCTGAAAGATATAGATTATCTCATCCCCTTGGGACATACTCACCAAGTGCTCAAGATACAAGAAGGAGTCAATTGGGACAAGACTAACTTTCAATCCATGCTTCGTCAAGGGATCTTGGATATCGCTAACAACATCATAGAAATCTTCAGAAGTAGGATCGTAGAAGATCGAAACCACGAACTCCTCTGGCAGGGATATTGCAGCATCACTTTTCATATCTAGCTCACTTGCACTAGCTGTTATCATGAATGAGGAAATAGTTAGCATTCCGATAAGCAGAGTCACAAGTATCTTTTGAGCAATTACTTTAGAATTCAAAATCAGAGACCTCCATTTGGGTGAAAAAAGGGAGTTGAATAGAAGTGAGCCTTACACCTTGTGTATTGGAACGAGCAAGTACACCAATGGTAGAGTTAATGGCGTGCTCTACACCTACACATAGGAATTGCCTGTGGCTCATCCATATCTCCCAGCGAATACCAATTACCATTCGAGAATGGTTAAAAATTGTTTACCAAACTTCCATTTAATACTTCGCAATTCTCATGTCGAATGAAGATTGTACTTTTGCGCATATATGATGTTTTACAATTGAGAAGAAAGTGGGGACTGGGGAACCCCCCAGTCGTTCAAGAGATAACCTTTAGTCAGAGGAGGGTATGTCTTCCTCTTCATCAGATTCCTCAGGTTCTTCTTCAGGTTCTTCTTCCTTCTCAACCTTCTTAGCGCTCGTAACAACCTTCGCTCCAGCCTTTCTGCTACATACAACAGAGGGTACGAAAAGCAAAGCAATGATAATTGCCAATAATGCAACGGGTAACAATATCAAACTTCTTTCCTCCTAACAAGATTAGTAGTATCTTTGATGGAGAAGGAGTTCTTCTTAATTCTTTCTAAGGAATGTCTAGGCCTCGCTAGACCATTGATGCAACCTCTGCATCGCATCCATTTCTGATGAATGAAGCTCATCTAGTAGAGGAAGGATTGGTTCTAGGATCTCCTTAAATCTTGAAACTTCTTTCTCGGCGTCCTTATACAATCCTTTCAACCGTTGCGTACGCACTCTTACGGTATCAAACGCAGCAACACCCTCTCTCTCCATCTCTTCATTGTTGGTCCATAGAATCTCTCTGATCTCCCTAAGAGCAGGTCTTTCATCTGGTAAAATTAATTTTGCTAGATTGCTCCACATATTGGATATCTTTGCATAGTCTTTGCTAGATTCCTTGAGAGTCTTATCCTTCATGATGGAGCTGGATTCTTTGAGGAAATCAGAGTAGATACGTCGGAATAGAGCTCCACCACTTCCTCCAGTTTCAATGTATACATAATGCTCACAAAGTGCACGTACGAGATTATGAGGTTCAGGCATTAGCTTAGGGTAGTTCTTTAGCTCCTTCTGCCAACGCAGGATACCTCGTATGCCAATGTTACTGATTGGCCCATTTAGCATGAAATCTGCATTATCTTTGATTGCCTTTGGAATGATCTTGGTGAGGGGTATGGGCTCCTCAGGTAACTCAACAGTAAGCAGTTTATTCTCAGCTGGAAAAGGGTGATACTTTGAAGCTCTAGCTTGTTGAAGAGCTGCAAGTGAAATAGTGATGGGTGTGGAGAATCTATCCGAAATGTACGCTTCATTCTTCATCTCATCGATCCCATACACCAATACCGTATGCATTCCGAAATGATCGTCGCCTCCAAGAGACAGATAGTCAAGGTATCCTATATCAACACAAACAAGGGCAGGGCTGTTTGCCTTCAGTACCTTCTTCAGGTGTCCGTGTGCTCTTGGCATTGAGGAGCTTTTCAGGACCTTCCAGGTTCCTCCAAGTCTCTCTGTAGCCAGTCCTAGGATTGTGGGGAATCGCCCTCCATTCATACCTCCAACAAATGGTACTGGGAGTTGCTTCATGTTCCAATAAATGAAACCCAGTCCTGATGCAATGCCAACAAGCATCTCCTCACTTATCTTGAATCCAAAATGATTGAAAAGCTTCCAGAGTGAGCTTGTCATACAATTCCTTCCTCCAGGAAGGTGTATGAAATCTAGGATGATTCGCTCATTATCAAACCCAATTAATTCAATGTCCTTTACCATACATTTCCCTATCCTTAATCCTTTGATGTAGAGAAGGTGAATCCAGTTCCAGACTCTACCTTCTGAATGAAGTTATCTAGCCATTCGGCTTGGCACTGAATACTTCTCAAGGGTCTTTCAAACAATGCAGCCACAATCTCGATTTCTGCACTACCATCAAAATCTGATACTTGTTGAACCCCAACCATGCTACTAGGGGAATCTCTCATTACTGCATCTATATTCCTCAGTATCTTTGCCTGTCCTGCAAGGAATGCGATATTATCTGAAAGGCGTCTTCTGTATCTCTTCAGTGCTTCGAGGGCCTCCTCTTTTGTGAGGAACCCCATCGCTGATAGTCCTAGATCAAATACAGTATATGCTCGAGGGGGATCACTTAGGCATTGCATAATCTGTTTCCTAAGTGTGTTCGTTCCCTTCCGTGTAAGTGAATAGATTTTCTTTGAGCCTTTGACTGACTGGTCCTCCTTTATTCCTTTGATTAGTCCTTTTGATTCAAGTTCTCGTAGAGCCTTGTAGATACTTGAGAATTGGAGATCAACCCAATTCCGATATCCATGGCGATCAATGATCTCGTTGATTTCATACCCATATTTTGCACCGCGTCCAATCAATGTTAGAACGGTTAGGTATGTAGTTGGAAGTAGACCATCCATATCAGTCATATTCACCACTTGTATTACACTGGTAGAATAATTATATTATACTAGTATAATACTAATAAACCATACGGTTATGAGATTTCTTCAGTTGTATGGTCATTTACACAAAAGATGCAATGATGAATTATCTTATATATGAAAAAATCCGGCTGAAACGTGGACTACAAATAGTTCCTGCTGTAACTCGAATGGGGTTAAGTGTTGACGATGGCAAAAGACGGTCCCGAGATGGGACTAATCCTAGACAAGGCCACGAACCTAATGAATAACTCGAAGTTCATTGATGCGATAGAAGCATTAGAGAAGGCCGTTTCAATTGATCCAAGCAATCGTTTTGTTTGGGATAATGTTGTAACATGCAATTTGGAACTTAAGCGACCGAAGAAAGCACTAGAAGCAATGAATTCAATATTAAACATAGACCCTAATGCTCATCAGGTGTGGGCAGATAAGGCCTACCTACACTTTCTGTTACAGGAGGATAATGAGGGAGTAGAGGCTCTCAAGAGAAGTCTTAGACTCAATCCTAGAAACCATAGAGATTGGTATTTATTGGGATCGGTCTACATGGTGAATGAAGAATGGGACGAAGCCAGGGGAGCGTTCCACAATGCACTTCAACTCAATCCAAATGATTCTGCTTTATGGTATAATTTGGCAGCTGTTAATTATATGCTTGGAGATATAGGAGCAGCTCTTGGTGCGGCAGAACAAGCAACATCTATTGATCCAAGTCTTGATGATTCAGAAGACAATTGGCTTGATGAACTGAAAGAAACCTTTGAACCATCCTTAGATGATGATGACTTCTTCATGGATCTTGCTGCTGGTAGCTAGCTTTCTGATTTCTTAGCTTTCCGCGTCCTACTCTTTGGTTTCTTCTCACTGGTTTCTATTTCAGTGGGAGTTTCAACCTTCTCAGGTTTTACTGGAGTAGCTGGTTCAGTACCCTTTAGCAGGTCTAATTCATTTGTTAGAAGTGCAATCTCATCTTTCAGTTTATGTGATTTTGCGGCCTCTAATGCTTGAGCAATAGCTGCAATCAGCTGATTTGTTTCACGCTCAACATCAGTCTTGTTTTCAGTTTTCGAAATGGTTTCTTTGCGTTTACTCAACACACTGAGTAATCCCTTGATTGCCGCAATAGTCTCATCCTTTGATAGAGAAACATCCTGACGTTCACTACTAGACACGCTTAGTATCTTCTCGATCTGCTCCTTTAGGTTTGTGAACTCAGATAGGGAGGTTTCAAGAATTTCAATGACCTCATCATCTTCAGCATTTTCTATACTCTTTTCTAGTTTCGAAATTGCCTCAGCAAGGAACTCATTACGTTCCTCCAGAGAGGATCGCTTGCGTTCTATCCATCGCCATTCACTTCGAATATTCTGAGTAAGTGTGAGAGCTCCTGTGATCTTCTCCTGATATAGTTCGAATTTCTGCTTGGCTTCTTTCAATTCAACCTCAAGATTATCTGTGGCGTGAGTGAGTTGATAGCTAAGGATATGTCCAGCTTGCGCTTCTGAAAGGACTCTACTTTCTTTAATGGCTCGGGATCCTGAATTCCAGAGCTTCTCGAGTTCTGCTTCATCTTTGCTAGAATGTCCATCTCGATCGAACTCATCAGATATGATCATAATCTCTTTTGTAAGGTCTTGAATCTCAGAGATCTTTGCCCTGAGAAGCGAATGTCCAAGTCTTTCATTCAAATCATTGGTCAAAGTCTCTCGTTCTTTTGGAACTTCCATTAAAGCATGAATATTGTCAATCAAAAGCTGGAGCGCCTGTTCGTAGTCAGCGACAGCATCATGAAATTCCCCTTCCTTTATCCTTTCATCTCCCCTCCGCTGGAGATCTAAAACATTCTCGAGAACATCATAGGGAGATGTCCTAAGTATGCCAGGGCCATAAAGCAAACCATCTTCAGCTGAGAGGTCCAAAGGTTGTTGACCAAGGGAGAGAGATACTGCAAGAATCTTATTCGGGATTGCAAGGAAGACAAATTGTTTATCTGCCCGTACATGCAGAATCCTGGATCCATCAATACTAATGGAACCCACAACAACACCCTTGCGAAGATCCCAGATTGATACCTTTGAGGAATTTGACGACACGACAAGATAGAAGTTGTTAGCCCACATAGAACCCATCGCATTGTTATCAATAGGTGGAAGAGTTTTGATATGAGACCACTCGACCCGATCCCAGAGTTTGACATCTGCTGTTGTTACAGCAGTGATGATGAGATTGGCATTTCCTACAATTTTAGCTCCTTTGTCTTTCTTATCCAGTCTTTTGAGCTCGGTTGGTGCACCCTCATTTTCCAACTTCCAGATGACTGGTTCATCTTTTCCTGTTCCTGTACATATTATCTCACCGTCGCCCCAGAGATTTGCGATATCAGCCTTGAATAGCTGCCAACTCGAAGTATCATGAGATTCTTTCTTTATTGAAACTAACCGACCTTCTTTTGCACCGACGTAAAGCGAGTCCCCCCGGAGAGTAGATGTAACAGCTGAGTAGCTTAGTTCGAACCATCCAATCATTCCCCAAGAGTTCTTATTCCAAACGTAAACCCGCTTCTCACAAGTAGCATAGACTTGATTCTCATCGACATGAACAGCAAGAGGAGGAGAACTAGTTTCACCTAGCTCAGCAACGAGTTGCCAGTTCTCTCTGGACCACACCCTTACCGTTAGATCAGTACACGCGGCATATACATACTTGTCATCAACATTCAGATAGACTGCGTCGCCCTCTAGTTGAGCTTCAACATTGTGTTGGAGACGCGGTGAGGCCGCGCTACCTCCCGCAGATTTAGCCATGATATTCAGTCCTACAAGCAAATTCAACGCTATTAAGTGAGTTTTGTTTCACAAATGATTGTTTTAAGGCTTTATTCAACCGTGCAAACAGCGAATTTTCGATGAGAACGAGCCAAAAAAGGCAATATAGACGTATGATAAAGAAATAAAGGAATAAACACAGAACACACTTAAGACATACACATTCTCATGTATCGCCATACTGGAGGTTTTTCATTGGACACTAAAAAGTGGAGACGAGAACTTGATAGAGTCTCGGAATTGAAAGGAATGCTGGTTTCATTGAATCCCAGCCTAGAAGAACAGACAAGTCATCAGATTCGTCAACTATACGATGTCTTTGCAGATCTAACTAAGACAGAGAATGAACTAGGTACAGCAGGATTCATGGCTAAAAGAAAGTTTCAGACTCAGCGCGACAAGATTGACAATGACCTTGAAGACCTATTCATGAGAATTGTTCGAGAGTTCGCAGAACTATTTCGAAGAGAGCATAGGGATATCATGGGATTAATGCCCCAGCTCCAGGAAATGAAACCAGCTGAAGCGAAGGTAATTGCAGGTATCAACCTTCCATCTGTTGGTGCAGGAGACATGGCCGACTTCGAACGACTCTTTGAATTTGGAGATAGCTTTTCGAAGAAATGCATTGCGCTCAAGAATGATATGTCCAGAGAAGTAAAAGACCTCCTTGATGAAAACAATAGAACAGTAGAAACCTTTGAACGGCATATCACAATAGACAGAGGCGAAGTGGCTACCACAGTATCGAATGAGGATGTAATCGGCCTCTCAGTCACGGATCTAATCACAATGAATGACAGGCTCAAAGCTGAGAAAGTCTATCTTGATGGCCGAAGAGGCGAAGTTGGCAGAATGCTGGGTGTATCCCTCATCGGTGATATCGAATCACTGCAAGCATGGGTCGAAACCTCTACTAGATTGGGTTTGGAATTACCAATGGATTTCTCCCAAAAACTCAGGATTCTTGCAAGAGAAGCATCCGGTGCGGATAATCTCACGACTCTGATAAGCCTCGAGAGTCAGATGCATGCCTCAAGACTTCAGGTCGCGAATTTATTGAAAGACCGTATCATCAATATGAAACACGAGGTCACAACAAAATTCGTTGAAGCGGGTATTCCGACAACCTCTGACATAATCCCTCAAGCACCATCAATGGTCGTTGAGAATCAGGAAGTTCCAAGTCTGTTATCATCATACCAGAAGATGGTTGAGTGGGAAGGTCAAGTGAAGATATCACTGAAGGATAAGATAGAGGAATTGCTTGACGACGTCGAAAAGGCTACTGACGCACCTAAGGATACTGGAATTAGTGATGTCGCTGCTACTAAGCAATTTGTATCTGAGTCAAATAAGATTCTGAAGAAAGGCGAACTTGATGAGATGATTGATATCTATCAAAAGGCTTCAAACATGTCCGATGAACACAAGAAATATGTCAAAGATGCCATCAAGTCATATCTGACTCGTTTCAATGAACTCGCTACATCTGCAGATCGTGTTCTTGATTATGCTCAGCTAAGTAAGAAAGCACCAAAAATAGAGGAATTAGAGGGAGGAATAGTCTTCCATCTTCAGTCACTTGAGAATCTACGAACTGCTGTTGAGAGTGGTGTCGCAACATTCAGAGATGCTTGTCAACAAGAGATAGAAGCGATAATACAGGATTTGCAAACCATCAAGCCAGCTTATGCCGAGATCTTTATGCCAATCATAACCGAATTAGATGAAGGTGAAGTCAGGATAAGAGGACTCGATGAATTTGGCGAGATCCGTTCAGAGATGCGTACCATCAAGGAAACGATCCTGGCAAAAGCTAAGGAGTCATTGGAGAACCTCAGGTATAGATTGGGTGTCAAGATTCGGTTAGCTGCAGCTAAATTAATGGGCGCAGGAGTAGAGATTCCAAAGGAGGTCCAGGATGCTATTGCTGAATTAAATAGCATAGGAGTCGCTGCAGATACAGTATTCAGCTTGCCACAGCAAGCCAGGAAAATGATCGAGCTATACGAGAGGAAGATCACTGGCAACGTGCTTACGTCATTGAAAGAGGAGGCTACTACTCTTCAAGATTCATTTAGCAAAGCTGCATCGATTGGCGTACCACTAGATGAGGAACTAGCTATTCTCATGAATATCATTGATAGCCCTCCAACAGAGTTGGAAGATGCTGCTGATGCATTTGATAGATTAGCAGGTTTGACTACATCTAAGGACATTCAAAAGAGAGTACGTGAACGCGGCAATGATGCATATCGTCAAATCAATGGTGCGATCTCCATATTTGAGGAGCAAGGAATGCCTGATTTCGTGAAGAGACTGAAGGCATTGCTTAACCAAGTTCCTCAAAAGATGGAAGCGGAGTCCAAGTTCATTACTGAACCATTGGAGGTCTGCCTGACACTCGCAAATGTTCAGGAAGAGATGCTTGGAGTAATGAAAAGTATCGCAAGCAAGGACAAAGAGGCGCATGATAAAGAGATTCGAGAGAGAAGCAATTACTACTCAACTATCGAACGCGTCTATGAGAAGCACCCCAAAGATTTCAGCAAGCTAATCTACCCACTTGATACTATGCATACGTTAGAGAAGGACCTTGAACAGGCAGAGCAACTCGATAAGGCACTAGAGTATTTCAATGAACTGAAATCACTCAGGACAGAATGGATTGATAAAGCTGAGAAAATGGATGACTGGCACAAATCCATGAAGATGTTCATGACAGGATTTAGTCCAACAGCCAGTATTGATGAGCGTGAGAAATTCCTAGATGATGCTATTAGGAAGATAAGAGAAACCTATAGTAGAGAGGACATAAGCTCTTATTTGGCATGGGCTGTTAGAGAGATAGCTCAATCTATGACTAGTAAACGAAAATAATGTGAGGAGATTAAGACAATGGTAAATGGTCCACCAAGAATTGGAGAAGATGAAACAAAAGCAGCAGAGGTTTTTGCAATAGGAGTTGGAGAATGTGGATCCAACATTGTAGGTTCGTATCTAAAAGCCAGCAAGGATAG
This sequence comes from Candidatus Thorarchaeota archaeon, assembly GCA_016840825.1. The sequence continues at coordinate 49,910 of JAEORN010000003.1, forward strand.
AAGGCTTCCCTCAAGAGTTAGAGGATATCTCCTCATGAATACTGATAGAGCAGACCTTACAAAAGTACGGTCGAAGTATGAGATTCCAAAAGAACACACCATGCTGTATGGAGCAAGTGAGATTGGTGTGGGTGGTAGGTTCATGGATGGCTATAATGCGATTCTTGAGTCAAAGGATATCATCTTTGACCAGTTGGGTGACCTCGGATTTGAGGGGGTTTCAGGTTTCTGTATCTTCACAAGCCTTGGTGGTGGTACTGGATGTGGAGGAACTCCCGCAATTATCGAGTTGTTGAAGCAGCGATTTCAAGAAGAGGAAGGACGAAGGATATTCGTATATGTCATTGGTATCCTCCCCTTCGAAGGACAATCTAGTGAAGCACTCAATAGCATCTGGGCTGTATCCAGATTACTTCGAGCTCAGCTTCAAGAGAGAGGTGCGGATCTCACAATCCTCCTTAGTAACAGGACTATGCTGAAACGCATCCTACAATCAAGAAGAGCTGATAGCGTGGACTATCTCCAGAGAGAGCTAGAGGTTGATATCGCAGATATTGATTCTATTGAAACGATGGTTCCTTCTACACTTGATGAAGGAGGAGAATTGGAGGCAAGAACCGAGCAAGCGTTCGTCGAACTTGTGAATCCACTTGCTCTTGATGTTGTGGAAGCAATGCTTTCACCAGGTGTTTATGAACCCAACAAAGATGTCTTTCCAACAACAGATCTTGCAGATTATGCTCGAAAACTCGATCCAGTAGTTGTGCCAGCACTCTATCAAGATATTGGACTTATTCCAGATGCTGGTAGTATGCCAAAGCAGCTTAGGACCATGATTGACTATGCTGTCCAAGAATGCAGCTATGCTGATGTTGGCGACGAGCCAAATGCAGAATCGGTATACTATGTCTTCTCAGGTCCAAGACACATAAGTAAAGCTGAGTATGGAATGCACCTTAAGGAAGCACTTGACAAGTTCATTGCGCCAGGTGCAGCTATTACACCTTGCTATGTGCAACGACACACTAAGGATCCCAAGACTGATTTATTGTTACTCTTAGGTCTACCCAAGATACCTGAGCTAGTTCAGATTATCAATGAAGCAACACAACTCGTGAACCTTCACAGTGGCGCTTCACCACTAAAACAGAGTTGGTTCATGCGATCAAAGGGTGTTCAACGGAAAGAGCTCGTTGATGCTATAGCAGATTTCCGTGAGCTTTTTAGCTACTATATGACACCTGGATCTGGAGATATGCAACAGGGCGTGTGAAATCGTGTCAGACTCATTCAAGACTGAAGACCTTGTGGATAGGCTTCTACTAGTAGTTACCCTCAACTCTACGCTGGTTCATTTCCTAATCAGCTCACAAGTTGAGGGATATGTGGACCCTGATAGGGTAGACTCCTTAACACAAGGGCTAATCAAGACTAGGTCTTGGATAGAAGAAGCCACAACATCAGAAGGCATTCCTGCTTCTACATCAAACATCCTTAGTCTTATCGTCAAGAGACTCACTCAAATTGAGAGTATCTTGCCAAAGCTCTCAGAGAAAGCAAAGAAAGCAGAACAGAGCAAAACTCCTGCTGCTGAGATCCTCTCACTTCTTGAAGGTAGCGGGCCTCAGAGAGAAATGCAAGCTTCTGCGGACCAAGGCATTGTACCTGTCGTAGGAGATGATGGCGCTATTGTATCGCTTGTATCAGAAGCACCTGAAGTACCTCGTGAACCTTACAAACGAGTTGAGATGGAGAATGACGAATGGGGGATTATCGGACAAACACAGAATCTCATTCAGCAATACAGTAAACGTTGCCACGTCTTACTCCCAACATTTTGGATGGAAGCTCTAAGAGAGATCCACAAGTATCAATCGCAGTCACAATATCTTGGAGATGTAATCGAGATTCCAGCTCGTATTCTTCAAAAGGTCATCAAAGGACTCCTGACCGAAGCACCTGGAGCAAGGTTGCTTCAGGATCTCTCAAAGAAGAGACCTCAAGAGAGCTATCTCGATCCATCAGAACACGAACGAATCAACCGTGCTGTTAGTAAGTATTTCCAGGGACTTGAAGATGTCCTCATGGACAAGCTACCCGATCCGAAGGAGAAAATCATGGAAGCGCAGAATGCCTTCGATGGATTTGGATGGGGAGGACCTGAGCTCGAGAAGCGCCTTATTAAAAGAATCAATCAACAATGTGAGGAAGCAATGCAAAGTGCTGAAGCATCAACTGATGCAGCAAGATCAGCTGTATATTCAGAAACAACAAAACTCCTTTGCAAGTTGCAGCATGCAATCCTAGCTGAGCCACGACTACGAGAGCTACTCGCCGAGATGAAACCATAAATCGTCCACCTCAACCAATCCTTGGTCATATGGTTCCGAGAACTCATCCTGTATGCCTATGCATAGTCTACAGTGTGATATATTATAAGCACTCCTTTACCTATTGATACTGAGATGGAGGGCGGATAAAATGACTAAGACCACCAAGCTTACGTTACTGCTTACTACTATCTTGGTTCTAGGCATCTTGTCAATTCCCATTGCACCAAAAATAGTGGAGCATCGGATTTCGGAGTCTTCAATTCATGGAATGAGTGTCAACAACTCTAGGTTCTTGCAGCCACACCTCCTATCAACAGTAGTTTCCTCTGCATCTTTCGGGGGCGACTCTATTGATTACTGCACTGACATGACCATTGATGATTTCGGAAACGTATACCTGACAGGTTATACGAATTCTCAAAATTTCCCCCAACAAGGGTATGGTGATACTGCTGTTATAGCTGGATACGATTGCTTTGTCATGAAATTCAATCCTACTTGTGATGTTCTCATATATTCTGCAATCATTCGAGGCAGCGGAAGTGATGAACCATCTGCTATAGATGTTGACAGTCAAGGAAATGCATATGTTGTTGGTGAAACCACCTCGACCGATTTCCCAACTACCAACGCTTTCGATGATTCATTTAATGGAGGTAGCGATGGTTTCCTATTCAAGCTGAATCCAGAAGGTGATACCCTCCTCTATTCAACCTATATTGGAGGTTCGAACTATGATTCAGCAGAAGCTCTCCTTGTCGAATCATCAGATACAGTCCTTATCTCTGGCTACACAAATTCATACGAATTTCCTGTAACTGAAGGAGCCTTTGATGAAACATATAACGCAGTAGGGGACGGATTCATTCTAAAGATAGACATCAACTCAAATGTACTGATCTTCTCCAGTTTCTTTGGAGGTTTTGGTTGGGATAGCCTGTACTGCATAGCACAGGATTCTGTAGGAGATATCTATGTGGCAGGGAGGACAACATCAAGAGACCTTCCTACAACAGCAGGGGCCTACGATAGAACGTATAATGGAGGCTCTTATGACTGTATAGCGTTCAAGATGAACGGTAACGGAAGTTCATTAATTTACTCTACTTATTATGGTGGCTCAAGTTGGGATTACATCACCTCAATTCAAGTTGACTCCTCTGGAAATGCATATCTATTCGGAGCTACATATTCGTCAGACTTTCCTACTAAGAATGGATATGATGACAGCTTAGGTGGAAACTGTGATGCGTATGTCTTAAAACTAAATAGATATGGAAATTCGATTGAATTCTCAACATTTGTTGGGGGTTCATCATATGATTTTGGATGTGGCTTCTCACTCGGCTCAAGCGGTAGTATTGTGATTACGGGAGAGACCAAGTCCGATGATTTTCCAATCACAACAGGGGCTATCTCAAAATCGATGAATGGTCCATCGGATATCTATGTCTTGATGCTCAACTCCAGTGGAAGAGAAATTCTTTACTCTACATATTTCGGTGGATCGTATTATGAGGATCCATATGCAGTTGTGCTTGATTCTGATGGCAATGCCATAGTGACTGGTGAAACGGAATCCTCAGATTTTCCTCTCGAAGAGGGATATTCTGATCTTTCTAAAGGAGGTCGAGATTGTTTCCTTATTAGAATCCCAGACCTAACTGATAGTGATGGCGATATGCTTACAGATGAAGAAGAAGTTACTCTTGGAACTAACATTAACAATATCGATACAGACGCTGATACGTACTCTGATTACTGGGAATATCAAAATGGGTTTGATCCTACTGATCCGATTGTCCCATTATCTGAGCCCATTCTATACTATATGCCATTAGCGGCACCAGTTTCATTGATTCTGATTATCTCTATGCTGATCTTGTTCCGAAAACAAATCATTATGAGTTATCGTCTTATATGGCCACAAAACCGACGAGTTCTATTGTATGAATGCCCCTCCTGCCATATGAAATTCGAAGCTCCTGTTTCAGGTGTTGGGAGTAGGAAGAGAAAATGCCCAGAGTGTGGAACGTTAGCCAAGAAAGAGAATCAGATTCAGTATATTGATGAGAATTCTCACGATTCTTAATTAGTTCAATCCCTGCCGTATCTCATATAAGGGATGATTATCTTCACACGGTAAAGAATCTGATAGTCGAGGGTACCATATGAAAGGTCTGGATCTAATGCTTAATCCTAAGGTCACTGCTGTTGTTGGAGTATCAACTTCGAATCCATTTTCCCCAGGTAATGTAATCTTCAGGAAATTATGCTTTGAGAATGGATTACCAACATACCCCATCAACCCACGAGGAGGATTTGTCGAGGGACAAACTGTCTTCAAATCGATTACAGAGGCTCCTAATGATATTGAGATGGTAGTGATATCAGTTCCTGCCAAGTATGTTCCGGGTGTCATTGAGGAGTGTGGACAAAAGAATATCAAATCCGTTGTTGTCGTTTCAGGTGGTTTTAGCGAAACAGGAGAAACAGGTGCAAGTCTCCAGGAAGAAGTCATAGACCTCTGCAAAACATACGGAATAACAATGGTCGGTCCAAACTGCATTGGGGTCTTCGTACCAGATCAATTAGATACATTCTTTCTACCCTCAGAAAGAGTCGCTAGAGCAAGAAAAGGTTCAGTAGCGCTGATCTCGCAAAGTGGAGGATGGCTAATCGAACGACTTGAGGAGTTCGCATCTCGGGACGTCGGGATAGCAGCTGCAATCTCAATTGGTAATGCAGCCCAAACTAAGGTCTATGATTTTATAGAGCATTTCGGACATGACAAGGCGGTCAGTGCTATCGTCTGTTATATAGAAGGCTTTGGTGCTGATGAAGGCCGAAGATTCGTTGAGATATCAGGGAAGGTGTCTCAAAAGAAACCCATTATCGTTCTCAAGGGCGGACAATCCGAAGCCGGGCATAGAGCAACACAAAGTCATACTTCATCTCTAGCCGGAAGCACTGTCATTTCCGCAGCCGCCTTTAAGCAATTCGGAGTCATAGAGGCAGAAGATGAGGATGAGGTAATGGCCTATTCCAAGGTCTTCTCATTCCCTGCTAGAACTATGGAAGGCGACAATCTTGGATGTCTAACCGTCAGTGGAGGACATGGGGTGATTGCAACAGATGAAGCAGATCACTACGGATTAGGTTTTCCACAATTCACAGAGCAGGACCAAGCTGCAATGAAAGAAACTGTTACTCCAGCATATCAGGGTATAGCATCTTTCCGCAATCCTTGCGATCTCACTGGAAGTGCTTCTGATACAGACTACGAAGGTGTACTCAAAGTCATGCTAGATATCGACTATATTGACGCAGCGCTTCTCCTCTTGCTTCCATATGCACCAGGCATCTCACTTCAAATTGGAGCACGAGTAGCAAATATCGCAAAGACAAATAGCAAGCCAGTAGTAGCCTATGTGCCAGACCTTGATAAATATGAAGTAATTATTCGAGGGTTTGAGATTAACGGAATTCCATGCGCAGACACCATTGAAGAAGCAGTTCAAATGCTCAACGGAATTCGAAAGAGATCGAGGTATCTTCAAAGGATTGGAAAGCTTTAGGGGCCTACCGTCCCTCTTGCGATTTTGAGATAGTCAATATCTAGTGACTTTAGATACTCTTTCAACTCACCCTTGATAGTAAGTGGGGATCCTGCCAAGTGTTCTACCTTACTACATCCAGTAAGATACATTGCAGTTCTTAGCCCTTCTAGATGTAATTCAATTTCAGCTATTACATCATCAGTTGTACCATTAACTGCTGGTTCTAGAAATGGATATGCCATTCCTGCTGCAGTAGCACCAAGAGCAAGGGTCTTTGCTATGTCGATCCCTGAACGTACTCCACCTGTGGCTACTACCTCTAAATCAGTCACATCCTTAACCATGATGATACTGAGTGCAGTTGGTATCCCCCAATCCCAGAAATCTAGTCCAAGCTGAGCTTTGACGGCGTCATTCTCCTTCAATGCTCGATAATATTCTACTGCAGCCCAGCTGGTGCCACCAACGCCACCCACATCTACCGCAGAAACACCTACTGACTCAAGTGATGCTGCTACTCTTGAAGAAATTCCAGCACCTGTTTCTTTTACCATCACGGGCACATCAACTGAGTCTACAATCAGACCAATGTTCTCTAGAACTCCTATGGAATTGCAGTCACCCTCAGGTTGGATTGCTTCTTGTAGGGGATTAAGATGTATTGCAAGGATATCAGCATCAATCATCTCGACAGCCTTTGGTGCGACGTCAACATGTGTTGCTCCTATGTTTGCAATTATCGGAACAGTTGGAGCAGAGTCCCTTACAATCCTGAAAGTTTCTGCAAGCTTTGCATCTTCGATGCCTGCACGTTGACTCCCTACGCCAATAGGTATATGCATCGCCTCAGCTGCTTCTGCGAGTTTTTGGTTGATACTCGTCGTGTCAGGATGTCCGCCTGTCATCCCTGCAATAACTAGAGGTGCATCTGCTCGTAGTCCAAGAAAATTAATTGTCAGGTCAATTTTATCCTTATCAATTTCAGGCAAGGCATTGTGGATGAAGTTAACATCCTCAAGAAGCGTAGATCTATTGCACTGCACATTTTCCTGTAAACAGATTTCAATGTGCTCAATCTTTCTTCTCTTGGTCTGTACAGATTCTTCCAACAAATCAGAATCACTTAATTCGCTTGTCTTGCCTTTTGACATAGGTTAGCCCCACAACACATCCTATACTCTATTCAAAATAAACATAGCAGTAGGTGTACTTCTTCTTTAGTCAAAGGTTGATTAAATTACTTGCGCAAGGCGAAGTATTTATCCAAGTAGCGAGTGCCTTTTTTATTGGTGGCAGCAGTTGGACGAAGAAACAAAATACCGAGTTGAAGAAGAACTAGAGAAGCAAGATGAACAACAAGAACGTAAGGGTTTTCTAAGGCCGCTACCTGAACCTATAGAGAAGCCAGTTACTGAAAGAAGAAAGAAAGGCGCGGTAACAAAACTACTTGGAATTACTATGTATGAGAAAAATCGAGATATTCTTGTGCTTCTTCTTATGCCGTTATTTGTTGGTCTCGTTGACGCAAATGTCTTTGCACTGGTGATCATCGACGTCTTGCCGAATTCCACACTGTTTCTCTTTGCCATACCGGCTATTGCTGCAATCCCTGTTGGACTGACCGCAGGAAGAACCAGTCATGGTCTATTTGGTGGAATTGTGTGTGTCTTTTATTTCATGATATTCCTTGAATTATTCTTCATAACCCCCGCAATCATGGCACCAGATGCTCCATTCGCAGAATTCTTCCTCGCAGGATTATGGCTCAATTTCGTCTACATCTTCTTTGTAGTCTTCGCATCGTTACTTGGAGGACTTATCGGCGCAGTTGCACGAGAATTCTTCTAGGAACATGAGCAGAAAGATTGATATTGGAACACTCTGCGGAACGTTTGCATGAGCCGTGTCGGAGTATTGATTAGCGGCAGAGGCACAAACCTTCAAGCCTTGATTGATGCACAACTGAGAGGGGAACTCGGAGGCCAGATTGCGATTGTCATTAGTAACAAGAGCAGTGCTAAGGGTCTTAAGCGTGCAAAAGCGGCCGGGATAAAGACAGAAGTCGTTACTAAGATAAAATATCCAGACAGAGAGGAATTCGATTCGAAACTCGTGTCAATCCTAAATGAGAATAATGTTGATCTCGTTGTACTTGCAGGTTTCATGCGGATCCTATCAAGGGTTTTTATCTCAGCTTTTGAAAACAGGATAATCAATGTTCATCCCTCATTACTCCCATCATTCAAAGGTGTAAGAGCTCAATGGCAGGCAATTGACTTCGGAGTAAAAGTAAGTGGATGTACAACTCATTTTGTAAATCTAGACATGGATGCAGGCCCTATCATTCTTCAGAAATCAGTCGAAATACTACCTGATGATGATGGCGAGTCATTGTCCATGCGTATACTTGAACATGAACATGATATCTTGGTAAAGTCAGTACGCCTGTTTAATGAAGGCAAGCTCAAGGTTGTTGGTCGAAAGGTATTGGTAATGGAGTGAGAAAGATATGTGTGGAGTATTGGGCATACTTGGTAGTTATTCAATATCATCCGCAAGGGATCTACTATTATTACTAACTCATCGTGGACAGGATGCCTCAGGGCTTCTTTGGAAAAGAGAGGATGGATTTGAATCGAGTAAGACAATGGGAAGTCCATCTCAAATTGAAATACCTAGCTCTGAAAGTGGTATTACTATCGGGAGTACCAGATATCCGACATCAGGAAGAAAAGTTGTGTCAGAAGAAGATTTGAGAACTTTTGTGGGACCCTTCGCATCAGGAAATTTGGCTTTGACACATAATGGAAATATCACAAACATGGCACAAGTGTCTGAGAAGATATACGACTGTGACTCAGAGTTTATCACTGATAGATTGGCCTGCCACCTTCTGGAAAATGATGATGACCTTGCTCAAGCCTTTAGGTCTCTAGATAGAGAAGTTGATGGAGCGTACAGTCTAATTGGAATCCACAGAGGAAGGATGTTTGCCTATCGAGATTCAAGAGGGTTCAAACCATTGGTCTTCGGGCGAACACAGGATCATACCTTCATTGCATCAGAAAGTACAGTTCTGGACATGGCAGGCGCGGTTTTGGAAAGAGATGTGTACCCTGGAGAGCTCTTGGTATTCAATCCAGATATGTCCATGGAATCGCATGCTATTGCACAGGGAAAAACCCATTCACATTGTTTCTTTGAATATGTCTATTTTGCTCATCCGGCCGCAACAATAGAGAATAATCTCGTATATGATACCCGTTTTCGACTTGGCAGAGCTCTTGCCAACAAATTTAGAAAAATGGACCTCGAAACCCCGGATTATGTTGTTCCAGTCCCAGATACAAGTAGACCAGCAGCTCAAGCTTTGGCTGAGGATCTTGGAGTGCCCATGAGAGAGATAATCTTGAAGAATCGCTACTTAGGTCGAACATTCATTGCAAGGTCACAACAAGAAAGAGATGCGATGGCAAAAACGAAGTACATCTATCTTGAAGATAAGATTCGAGGAAAAAGCATCCTGGTGGTAGATGATAGTATTGTAAGAGGAACAACTGCGAAGATGATTGTAGCAGACTTGCGAAAACGTGGTGCTACAAGCGTGTTTTTTGCCGCTACTTGCCCACCCCAGACGCATCCCTGCTATTATGGAATTGATATCGCAACAGATAAGGAACTAATAGCATCAGACACTGATATCCAAGGGATCGCGGAGTACATTCAAGCTGATGCATTAATCTACCAAGACATGGTGGGCTTGGTGAATGCAATTGGACTGAAGGATCTATGTTTAGCCTGTTTGGACGGAGAATATCCAACTGAACATGCAAAAAGAATTCGTAGAAGTATAGAGGAGAATGGGACTTCTGCAGATGGAAGAGACTATGAGAGGTCATTGGGATGAAAATTGGTACAATAGCAAGCCATAGTGCATTGAATATCATCTCTGGTGCGAAAGCAGAAGGTTTTGAAACAGTACTAGTTTCGACACCAGACCGTTCCGAATTCTACAGGTCATTCGATCTGGATGGGACCATTCTTGAAGTAGACCAATTCTCAGAGATTCTAGATCTGTCAATTGATGATATTGTCTGGATTCCTCATGGTTCATTTGTAGCATATATTGGAGCCAAGAAAATCCTCGAATCAACCATTCCTCTATTTGGCAACAAGGAGCTTCTGAGATGGGAAGAAGATAGAAAGCTGAAATCCAAATTACTTCAGGAGGGAGGATGGAATACCCCTCTAGAGTTCACCGAGGTCGAGGATGTAGACAGGCCGGTGATCGTGAAAACATATGGAGCAGCAGGTGGTGAAGGATACTTCATCGCAAAAGATAGAGAAGAAATCTATGAGAAATTGGATTCTGAAAAACAATATTCTATCCAAGAGTATATCGTAGGAACGAAGGTCTTTGTGACATACTTCAACTCACTAGCACGAAACAGGCTAGAAGTCTTTGGAGCAGATATAAGATATGAAACAGATGCTGATGCTAATCTTAGGTTTGATGACAGACCAACCTTTGTAGTAGTAGGGAACTTACCTATGGTTCTTAGAGAGTCAACTTTACATTCCTATTATGAACTTGGGAAAAGCTTCGTCAAGGGATTCAAGAAACTCACCGGACAGAATCTTCCCGGAGCATTCTGCATTGAAACGATAATTGACAGAAATCAGCGAATATGTGCGTTTGAGTTCAGTGGACGCATCGTTGCAGGTACAAATGTATGGATACCGTCCTCACCCTACTCGTATCTCCAATTCGGGGAACAGATGTGGATGGGGAGAAGAATCGCAAGGGAAATTAAGGAACTTGAAAAGGAGGAAAGATTGCATGAGGCAATACTATAACAAGACTTACAAAGCATCGCCTTTTCCCAGCCATCCCGTGGATAATGGAGTATTCAATTCTGAGGAGATTATATGACAAAGCCTACGATTGGGATGCTCGGGTCCCATAGTGCAGAAGAAATCGCAGTTTCAGCTAAGTCAAACGGATTCTCAACTGTAGTTGTCTGTCAAGAAGGACGCGACAAGCTATATTCTGTCTACAACAAGCATCTTTACGATCATATAATCATCCTAGAACATTTTAGGGATATCATCGAAGACGAAAATCAAGAGAATCTACAAGAACTAGATACTTTATGGATTCCAAATAGATCATTCAGTGTATATGTTGGGTATGATAATATCGAGGAGCATTTCAATCTGCCAATATATGGAAATAGAAAGATCCTGCGAGTTGAAGAGCGAGGATTCCCAAGAGATCAATATTGGTTACTTGAAGAGTCAGGTGTCAGAATACCAAGGTCGTATGAACCAGACGCCATAGATACTTTGGTAATCGTAAAGGTTCAACAAAAGAATAATCCTTTGGAACGAGCATTCTTCTACGCAACATCATCTGCTGATTATGAAGCCAAATCGCAATCTATGATAAAGAAGGGGACAATTAGCGAAGAGGATTTGAATGAAGCCGTAATAGAGGAATTTGTAATTGCTCCACGATTCAATGCAAACTTCCAAGCATATGGATTAAGCGATATTTTCGGAGATTTGGATTTCGTGGGTTTTGATGATCGAGTCCAAACCAATCTAGGAGGACTTCTCAATCTTCCTGCAAGAGATCAACTCAGTCTTGATCTTATCCCGATGAACGAAGAAGTAGGACATAAGGGAGTGACTATGAGAGAAAGTAAGAAACCGCTCGTTTATACAGCCGCAGAACATCTTATCGCAGGTGTGAGGAAACATTTCCCTCCCAAGATGCTAGGTCTCTTTTCTTTACAAGGAGCGCTTACAGAAAAATCTGAATTCATAGTCTTTGACTTAAGTCCAAGAGTACCTGGAGCGCCATGTGTTGGCCCTACAAGTCCAGAGATGAGGAGGCTCAGCCTTAAAATGAATCAAACAATACAGTCACCTTTAGACCTATGTATGATAGAAATCAACAGAGCAGTAAAGGACCAACGTCTTGAGGAAATTACAACTTAGACATGAAAGAGAAACGAAAGGAGCTATGATGGAATGGATCTAATTCACGAAGGAAAGGCAAAGAAAGTCTACAAGGATGAAACATCAGATGACAATGTTGTTATTGAATTCACTGATAACGTTACAGCAGGTGATGGAGAGAAGCACGACATCATTTCTGGAAAAGGCAAGCTAGCATGTGATCTAAGTGATTTCTTCCTTCAGTTTCTATCTAAGAAGGGTGTTGATACGCACTATATCAAAAGGTTGGATGACAATAGGTTACGTTGCAAGAAAGTGAATATCTTCCCCTTGGAAGTGGTATGCAGGAATATCGCAGCTGGTTCGTTTTGTAAGAGATATGGAGTTGACCAAGGAACTGAACTTTCCAGCCCAATGATTGAATTCTTCCTTAAAGATGACTCTTTACATGACCCTCTAATTACAACTGAAGCTGCAGTAAGGCTTGGTCTTGTTTCTCAGTCAGAGCTTGAGTTTTTAAAGTCTGTAGCATTGTCAGTGAACTATTATTTGTCAGAACTCCTAAAACAGGTAAAGCTCACCTTAGTAGATTTCAAGCTCGAATTTGGCAAGACGGCAAAAGGTACTATCTTACTTGCAGATGAAATCTCTGGAGACACGATCAGGGTTTGGAATGAGAAAGGTGAATCATATGATAAGGACCTCTACAGGAAAGGAAAAGGAGATATCACTGTTGCATATTCATATCTCCTTGAGCAATTCGATAAGACAAAACCAGATGAAATCAAAGCTCGAGAGGAAATTCTTCATGTCATAATCATGCCAAAAGATGGAATAAAGAACCCACCTGGGGAAGTCACCAAGAAAGCACTGAATAGACTTGGATTCTCAGATCCTTCAATTGTAAGAGTTGGCAAAGTGTTTGAAATACATCTCACAAGACCAGTTACTTCAGATATCTTGAATCAACTAACGCTCATGAACATGAAATTGCTTTCGAACCCCATCGCAGAAAAACAACAAGTGAGGCTTGATATGTGACAATAGCTGTCATCAGATTCCCGGGGACAAACAATGAGAACGATGTAATTAGAGCATTAAGTTCGATTCCCGGAGCAGATCCTTATCTAGTACCTAGTCGAGAAGGATCTAAGGCTTTGAAAGGGGCTGATGGGGTTGTTATTCCAGGAGGATTTTCCTATGGGGACTATCTGAGAGCTGGTGCGGTCGCTTCTATCGGAGATATCTTGGATGGAGTCAGAGATATTGTGAAGGGCGGCAAACCTGTACTAGGGATATGTAATGGTTTTCAAATTTTGGCGGAGGCGGGAATACTTCCCGGTGCGCTCCTAGCGAACACTTCAGCACATTTCATTTGTAAATGGATATACCTGAAGATAAGTAAGAATACGACATGTTTTACTGAAGGATTAGAGGAAGCAGTGATTAGAGTCCCGATTGCTCATGCAGAAGGAAATTATTATTGTACTGAACAGGACCTTGAAACATTGAAAGGCGGTTGGAGGATAGTTTTCAGATACTGCAATTCTGAAGGAGTCACGGACGAGGAATCCAATCCGAATGGTTCGATATTCAACATTGCTGGAATACTGAATGAAAGAGGAAATGTCCTTGGTATGATGCCTCATCCCGAACGTGCATCAAGACCATTATTAGGATCAGCAGATGGATTGGGAATTCTCGAGAATTTTGTGAGGACATCTAGGAAGGGATGAGAAATGGTACTTACAAGTCAGGAGTTGGCATATGCGAAGAACTACCTCGGAAGAGAACTAACACAAACAGAGTTGAATATGCTAGATGTCCTGTGGTCGGAGCATTGCAGCTATAAAAGTAGTAAACGTTGGTTCCATCATTTCAAAACAGATGGAAAGAGTGTATATCTTGGTATAGGCGAAGGAGCAGGACTTGTAGATATAGGGGATGGATATCTCGCAGGTGTGGCAATGGAGTCGCATAACCACCCCAGTCAAATTGACCCATATAATGGAGCTGCGACTGGAGTGGGCGGAATTATCAGAGATGTCATTTCTCAAGGTTGTAAAGCAGTTGGACTAATGAATTGTTTGCGTTTTGGACGTCCTGAAAAGCCAAGGAACGCGTATCTACTTGAGCAAGTGGTCAGAGGAATCTCAGAATATGGAAACAGTGTTGGGATACCTACAATAGGAGGGGAAATTGAGTTTGATGATTCATATGATGAGAATTGTCTGGTGAATGTGGTTTGTATAGGTGTGATCAAGCCGGAATACGTGGTGAGGAGTAGCGCACGAACTCCAGGGTATCACCTTGTGATGTTTGGTTCAACAACTGGCCGCGATGGAATTGCGGGAGTAAGCTTCGCTTCAGAAACCTTCTCAGATGAGGAGGAGGAAAATCGTTCTGCAGTCCAAATCGGTGATCCACTCTCAAAGAAGATTCTAATAGATACTTTAACTGAGCTTGTAAAAGAGAAGCTTCTTGATGGACTCCAAGATTTTGGTGGAGGCGGTGCGACCTCAGCAGCTGGCGAGCTAGCGAAACAAGGAGGGAATGGAGTTGAAGTTAATGTTGATAGATTCCCGCTTCGGGAATCAGACATGGAATCTCATGAGATCATTATTTCAGAATCTCAGGAACGTATGCTCGCGATTGTATCTCCAGAGAATCTAGAAAGGGTGCTCGCAATCCTTGAAATGAATGATACACCACATGCAGTAATCGGAAAGGTAACAGAGGAGAAATTCTACACGGTCTTAGAAAAAGGGGAAGTAAAGGCTAAGCTCCCCATTGAGCTTCTTGTTGATGGATTTCCAGAACCAGAAAGAAATGTTGGTGTTCTACCTACACGCAGTCCAGGGATGGGTTGGTTGTCAGAACCTGAGGACTATGCAAAAACAATCATTGACCTTCTCGGTTCATTGAATATATGTGATAGATCATGGGTGTATCAACAATACGACCAACATGTACAATCGAACACTATCGTGGATATAGGTGAAAATGCAGGCGTTATAGAATTTCCATTAGGAAAACTATTAGCATTCACTAGTGACTGTAATTCTTTCCATTGCCTATTGGATCCTTTTCATGGCACAGCTAATTCTGCAGCTGAATCACTTCGCAATCTTGTATCTATGGGAGCCGCTCCGCTCTTTATTGCTGATTGCTTGAATTTTGGTAATCCAGAGAAACCAGAGGCATATGCCCAATATGTTGAATCAGTTCGTGGATTGGGTCAATTCTCACATGATTTTGATATTCCGATTATTGGAGGAAATGTCTCTCTCTACAACGAGGCAGTTGTTGAAGGAGAAACACGGAGAATCAATCCTACACCCCAAATTATGATTGCAGGAATTCTGAGGAATGGTGCAATACCAATTCGAAGGAATCTCATTACACCATGGGCGAATCTTTTCTTGATAGGTGAGACACACCCTGAATTGAATGGCACAGAATTTCAAAGATTACAGATCGGCGAAGCGAGAGGTCTACCTCCGAGATACAGACCTCATGATGAGAAAGCCGCTATGAATGCGGTCATTGAAGCTCATTCAAAGAATCTCATTCGATCCTGTAACGATGTTGGTAGAGGTGGGGTTGGAATCAGCCTCATGAAAATGGTAATGAATAGTACCTATGGATTCAAACTTGACTTAGAAGGGACACCTGGAAGCGCTCGAAGCTATGCTGAGAGGCTATTCTCTGAGGGTGGAGGAAGATATATTGTTGAGGTCCCTGAAACGAATCAGCCAGAATTCACAGCAATAATGGAAACAGCTGGAGTAAAGATATGTGAGATAGGACTTACAGTCCAAGAGCATATTGCAGACTTCGGAAAGTTCGTAGTTCCTATGAATAAAGCTCATGATGCATATAGGAATGGTTTGAGGAAATATATGGAGTAGAGTCTAATGGTAGAAGTCTTAGTCATCTCAGGAAGTTTGAGTGATGAGAAAGTTATCAAGAAAGTAACCAACACTCTTGAAGAGCTTGGAATAGACCATACCGTAGAGATAGCTTCTGCCCATAGAGAGCCTGAACGTGTCAAATCAATTGTTGAAGCAACAGATGCCAAGGTCATTATCGCAATTGCGGGACTATCAGCAGCCCTTCCAGGGGTTGTGGCATCCTTCACATCCAAACCGGTCATTGGCGTTCCAGTATCTGCTGCACTAGGTGGTCTTGACGCACTTCTTTCAATCGTTCAAATGCCTAAAGGTGTGCCAGTAGCAACCGTTGGGATTGATAATGGTCAAAATGCGGCGTATCTCGCAGCGAGGATTCTGAATGTCGAAGGAGGACCACAGAAAGTGCTACCTTCTACCTATGCAGAAGCAGGTGTTGATGAAGAGCTGGTAGGAAAGGGTTTGGCTATTCTAGGTAAATATGTGAAGGAATCCTTCCAATTTGGAGATGTCACTCAGGATTATGGACATTATGCCAACACCGTCAAAATCAATGATGATCTATGTATCGCCCTGTCAACGGATGGAGTCGGAAGCAAGGTTCTCATTGCAGAATTGGCCGGAAAGTACAACACAATAGGTATCGATTGTGTGGCAATGAATGTGAACGATCTAATTTGCCTGGGAGTTACACCAGTAGGTTTTGTCGATTATCTAGCCTCTGAGAAACCATTGCCAGCAGAAATTCTCGATGAAATTGGAACAGGATTACTCGAGGGATGCAGAGAATCTGAGATACCCATCCTAGGTGGTGAAACAGCCATACTTCCAGACATGATAAAAGGCAGTTCAGGTATCGGATTAGACCTTGCTGGAACAGCTGTAGGAATTGCTAAACCAAATGAGTTGATAGATGGTAGGAGAATACAACCAGGAGATGTAATCATAGGAATAGCATCTAACGGAATTCACTCCAATGGGTTTACATTAGCAAGAAAGGTTTTGCTTTCCAGATACAATGTTTCAGATAAAATGGATTGGGGGGTATGTCTTGAAGATGAGCTTCTTCGCCCTACTCGAATTTATGTTAAGCATTTCAAAGCGCTGAAAGATGCAGATGTGGATGTTCGTGGTATTGCACATATCACAGGATCAGGGTTTAGAAAGATATTGCGCCTTGGACCGCATAGGTATAGTATCGATGAGCTTCCTGATATCCAACCTATTTTCGAACTAATCAGGAAAGTTGGTAAGGTGGATTGGGAAGAGATGTTCACCACATTCAATAATGGGATTGGATTGGTCATAGTCGTACCTCAAGAGCAGAAGCTACAAGCAATGGATGTCCTTAAGGAATTTGATCATGTCTTTGAGTTGGGGCATGTAGGTAAATCTGATGTGCCAAAGGTCGAATTGGTTCAATTTGGAGTAACAATACGATGACAAGAATCCTCTTAGTTGGAAACGGAGCTAGAGAACATGCGATCGCTGTAGCGCTTTCACGCTCAGAAGTAGAGATCGTAGCGCATATGGATAAACTCAATCCTGGTATAGCATCTTTGGCAAAGGAAGTGAATATCAATACACTCATGGATCCTAGAAAACTTCCTGATTTATTCGGGATTGATTATGCAGTGATCGGACCAGAAGCACCATTATCTGTAGGGGTTGTTGATTACTTAGCGAGAAATGGGATAGAAAGTATTGGTCCTTTTCAAGAAGCAGCTCGAATCGAAACGAGTAAGGCAATGGCACGAAGAGTTCTAGAGAATGTAGCTAAGGAAGCCAATCCAATATTCAAGATCGCAAGGAGTATAGATGTTCTAAGAAAGTTCGAGGATGAAATTGGTGTGGAAAACATCGTGGTCAAGCCCGATGGTCTTACCGGTGGCAAAGGAGTGAAGATTTTTGGAGACCATTTTTCGTCGAGAGAGGAATTGGAGAAATACGCAGAGTCATTATTGATCGATCATGGAATTGTTATTCTCGAAGAGAAGGTTGTTGGTACTGAATTCACTGTGCAAGCATTTTCTGATGGAAAAAGGATTGAACCTATGCCTCTTGTTCGTGATTACAAGAGAGCCTTTGATGGAGATCAAGGGCCCAACACTGGTTCAATGGGAGCATATTCAAGAGAAGACCACAGACTTGCATATGTCACAGATGAGGATCTGAACGCTGCATTGGATATAATGCAACGTTCCATCATTGGTATCAAGAAGATGACCAAGCTTGAGTACAGGGGAATTCTTTATGGTCAATTCATGAAAACAACAGAGGGAATAAAGGTTATTGAATTCAATGCACGTTTTGGAGATCCAGAAGCATTGAACGTCCTTTCTATACTTAGAACTCCTTTAGATAGTGTATTTCAGAGTATGATTGATGGAAACGTTCTCCAACCAGAATTTGAGAATAAAGCTACTGTATGTGTCTATATTGTACCTCAAGGATATCCAGGCCCTGAGGTTGTTAAGGACAAACCATTGAGCATCGTTTCAGGAGTGGAGAGTGAAATCTACTATGCATCAGTATATGATAAAGAGGGTATCATTCATACCACAGGGAGTAGGGCCATCGGTATATTAGCAAAAGGAAATACTGTTCCAGAAGCCCGAGAGATTGCCTACAAAGACGCAGAGAGAGTGAACGGAAAAATCAGATACAGAACTGATATTGCGGAGGGTGTTGAGTAGGAGGCTATTTGGTGTCAGAGCTAGTAGTTGTTATCGACTATGGAGGACAGTATACACATCTCATTGCCCGTCGATGCCGAGAACTTGGTGTTTTCGCAGAAATAGTACCCCAAGATCAAATTCTAGAGCTAACTCATTCACCTCATATAAAGGGTGTAATCATGTCTGGTGGTCCTCGGACAGCAGGTGAAGAGGACCTTGCATATCCCTTTGAACAGAACCTTGAATCGATGAAGAACCATAATGTTCCAGTTCTGGGAATCTGTTTTGGACATCAGATTCTTGCAATTGCTAGTGGTGCGAAATTAGAGGCGGGAGGTAATCCCGAATATGGTAGTACTATGATATCCATCAAAGATACGAGTTCCATTCTCCAAGGTCTGATTGATGGACAAAGGGTATGGATGTCACATAGCGACCAAGTCGCGAGTCTCCCGTCTGCGATTTCAATCCTAGCGACAACTGGTGACGGCCATATTGCCGCCTTCGAGGATTCAAACAATCGAAGATACGGCGTGCAGTTCCATCCTGAAGTATTTCATACCACCAATGGAATGTCCATACTTGAGGTATTCCTTCGGCAAATATGCAAATTCGACGATTATTGGACACCCGTAAGTGTCATTGACAATATCATAGGTGATGTCCGTGAGCAAGTAGGTGATGGACGAGTCTTAATGGGTACAAGTGGAGGGGTTGATTCAACTGTTGCCGCATTCCTGATAAAGCAGGCAATTGGAGACCGACTATACTGCATCTTTGTAGATAATGGATTATTACGAGAGGGAGAGGAAGAAGAGGTTTCTGGTGCCTTCAAAGAAATGGGTTTCACACATTTTGAAGCTGTTGATGCAAGTTCTGAGTTTCTTGCAGGTCTAGAGGGAATAGAGGATCCAGAGGAGAAGAGAAGGGTAATTGCAGACACATTCATCAGAGTCTTTGAACGTAAAGCTCGAGAACTGGAAGAGAAATATGGTGAGTTCGAGTTTTTAGGTCAGGGTACGATCTATCCAGATAGAGTAGAAAGCGCGGCAACAGGGAAAGCAACTGCAGTAATTAAGAGTCATCACAATGTAAGATTACCCAGTTGGATGAGACTAAAAGTTGTAGAACCTCTGAAGGATTTGTATAAGGATGAGGTCCGGCAGGTAGGAAGAGAGATGGGCATCCCAAATGTCATGATTCATAGACAACCTTTTCCGGGTCCATCTTTGGCTATTAGAATTGGCGGTCCTATTAACAAGACACAACTGACATTGCTTAGACAGGCCGACAAGATCCTGCAGGAAGAGATTGCAAAGGATCCGATCTACCCTTCCATATGGCAATCATTCTGTGTTCTACTTCCAGTGAAATCTGTTGGTGTGATGGGTGATGAGAGAACATATGACCAAGCAATTGCAATAAGAGTCGTGGAAAGTCTTGATGCAATGACAGCTGCAGTGTCAAGACCATCTTGGGATACTCTACTAGATGCTGCATCCAGAATTGCCAATGAAGTCAAGGGAATCAATAGGGTAGTATATGACCTAACAAGTAAACCGCCAGGAACAATAGAATGGTACTAATCCTGTTTGGGAGGAAATGAACGAACATACGAAATTGATTCTTCTAGAATTTTAGTCATTTCTTGTTTATCGGAGTAGATTGTTTCAGGAATCGTGATGTATTCCCTCATACTTCTTCCTTTGATTGGTTGGAACTGCTCTATATCGTAGTTAGTTTTCATTAGCTCCTTTTGCTTCTCAGGAGGATACCTGATGAAAACTTCATGCTGAAATACTCCAGCGAACATATGTCCATTTAGGAATAATGCATATTGTCCGAACATCTTCTTTTTTTGGAAAGGCACATGTCGAGCAAATCTTTCAAGCATTCCAAGAAGATTCTCAGAGGGCTTACTCCAACTCATCGTAATCAACCAACATTCATTCCCCAAGGATAAATAAGGTTGTCACACAAGAAAAATAGTTTGAAAATGAGAGGAAAATTAGTCTACCCCTATACGGATGAGCTTCGTAACTATCAGTTCAACCCAGAGCATCCTCTTAAACCTGATAGACTCAAACTAACATACCTGCTCTCCGAACACCTGGGCCTATTGGATCGAGTGAAAATAATTGAGCCCTCCATAGCTACTCGTGATGATATTGAGATGTTTCATTCGCCTGATTTTATTGATGCAGTCATCAAGTGTGGAGAGACCGCTTGTGTTGATTATAGACATGGTCTAGGAACTCCGGATAATCCGGTTTTCCCCAATATCTATGAAGCTGCAGCAAGATACGTTGGAGCTACTCTAGATGGAATGCAAGAAATAATGAATGGTGCCTCTAACGCTTTTGTGATATCAGGAGGTTTACATCATGCTCAAAGGACAGAAGCATCTGGTTTTTGCATTTTTAATGACGTCGTTCTTGCAATCATGAAACTTCAGAAGAAGAAGAAATGCAAGGTTATGTATGTGGATATTGATGCGCACCATGGAGATGGAGTGCAAAATGCATTCTATCGATCGAAAGATGTCCTGACTGTTTCAACACACCAGAATGGTCGTAACTTTTTCCCCGGAACTGGGTTTGTCTATGAGTCCGGTGCAGGGGATGCAATCGGATATTCGGTGAATGTTCCAGTTTCTGTAGGAGCTTCATCGGAGGAGCTTATCTCAGTCCTAAATGAGATAATCGTCCCTCTAATGGAATCATATAATCCTGATCTACTAGTCAGTCAACTTGGAGTAGATGGTCATTTTCTCGACCCATTGGCACAGCTTGCATACTCTTCTCATGGTTACGAAACAGTGGTGAGAAAATTAAGAGACCTTTCTTCAGATATCTGTAAGATTGGTTGGCTTGCGGTTGGTGGGGGAGGTTATCATCCCATCAATGTTGCTAGGTTGTGGACGTTATTCCTCGCAATAATGTTGGATGAGAAGATTCCACAGGAGTTCCCAGAGGAATTCAAAGAAGAGTGCCTGAGTCTCGGATATAGTAATTTTCCTGAAGGAATACGAGATGAGTCAGAAATTGTACAGCAATATCTACCAAGATCGGTCGTAAAGCTTGATCTTGAAAGAACAATTCGCAGGGTCAAAGAAACCCTCTTTCCCTATCACGGACTATTCTAATCAGCCAAATCCAAATTGCCTTCCAATTGAATATCAATCCATTTGCGTACGATTTTGATTACAAGATCAGATGCAGAGGCAAGTATAATGGCATCAGCGTCCTCGGAAAGCAGAGAAGATGGATCTACACCTGACCTCGCGACTCTCAGAAGAGGAGTGTAACATAACATACCGAGTGCTTCGACTACATTCCCGGAGTCATTACCAGTAATCTTGAATCTCTTACCCAACTCCTCTAATGGAGAGATATCGCTATCAGCATCGAAGAGACTTATGAGAAATCGCTCTTTTCCTGATATGATGACATCAGGCTCTGCACAATCTTCGAATGCATATACTTCACTTGAATCAAAAACCATGGAGTGTGTGAGTTCAGTATCTTCAGTCTGAAAGCAAATTGTTAGATCCATAAATGATTGTTCAGTAGTGTCCATAAAATCTTGGAATTCTGATTCAGATAAGCTATGCAACTCTCGAGCCTTCTCAACACTTAGACTCAAAGCAGCTCTTGAACCATCAACGATAGGTCCCAAGTACTCCATAATCATGAATTGATCATGATTCAGTTCACGAGCCATGGCTCTCAATGTGCCAAAGAGAGTCTTCCTTTCTGTATTATCTGACAATAGAATCAAGCCGTCGCTAAATCTGAAGGCATATAGAGATGTTGCTATCGCCACAGCAAAGAAAGAAAAGTATCGATTGTGCAGGATAAGTGGTTATCTTCATGACAACAGACATTCATACCCAACTTGGTTACAACCAAATGACAGTTCATGAAGTTGATGACAAATCATTAGGAGAGCAAGTGGATCTTCTAATCGGTCAAATGAATACATTTGGCATCGAACGAGCTGTGCTAAGCCCAATCGAACCATTTGAAGGCAACAAGCTCTATAGAAAAGCAGCTGACATGTATCCTGATAGACTCTACTCTGCATTCACACTGTATCCTAGACCAATCGAAAGCGCACGACAGATGTTGAAGCGTTATGTGGACTCAGGGTGCATAGCTTTAATCATGGATGAGAAGTTATATCATCCACAGGACCCAGCTGCGGATGCCCTCGTTCAATCTGCTGTGAAGTTGGATATTGCGATATACTTTAGAAGTAGAGAGCTGAGAGGAGCAAATCTAGCATTTGTAGATAGATCGTCTTTGATCCATCCAGAGGGTAGATTCGTTGTACTCCATATGGGAGGACTCTTCTCCTTCCCAAATGTCATACCTCTAATCAAGCGTCAGAATGTCTGGCTTGAAACCTCATACACTCTTACTAAGTTGGTCGAGTCTCCAATGAGAGTCTATCTTGATGCCTTGATTCAAGATATTGGAGTTCGAAATCTTGTATTTGGTTCTGGGCATCACACTGAGTATGCTCATCAACAAGCATCATTGAATATGATTGATCTTAATTATGAACAACAGAGATTGATTACCAAAGAGAATGCCTACTTTGTACTTGGAATAGAATTTAGCTAGTAGGTTCCAGTTTAGCCAAGTGCTCATGCAACACTTGCTCAAGCATTCGTTCGTTTGGAACACCAATAATTCTCTGATTACCAACTATTGTGGTTGGTACAACATAGACACGCATCTTTTCAAATAATTCATGATTGCGATCAACAGGAACCTCAATGATTCTGTAATTGCCGCGTGGAAGTGTATTATTAGGATCTCTAATGATTCGATCCAATTCCCAGAGTCCATATTTTGAGAGGCCGCTGTTTGGGCTTGTGAAGATTTGGATATCGATTGGTTTCTCTGTAGGGTTCTTCTGAATACCTTCAGTTCTAATTGATTTGTCTGTGTCGTTGATTGTTCTCACTACCTTGACCTCTCAATATTCATATTTCATTCAGCAAAAGTTGGCGGCTTCAACCTGACTTCTTCAGAAACCGATTCTATTGCTCGGATTGGAATCGCTTCCCATGTGCTTGTGGATCGATGATTCTTGCTGCGCTCAACAATTACCATTGGTCCCGTAGCATCATCAAGCCAAATCTTCTTGACACGCCCGATGGGAAAACCCCTAAAATCGGTAACCACTTTGTTCTTCAATAACCAGTTTATTCGCTCATCTGTCATGTCTGTTCGTATTCATATCATTCAAGAGTATTCAAGAGGCTGTGTACAACCCACATCAATCTCTATGTAACACTCACTAGAATATCCAAAATGACATAGTTGGAAAGACAATCAATAGTCCCATTAGAAGCGGAAATAGGTACCATACAACATAGTTGCCTGTTGGAGCTGTAAACCGATTTAGCTTCTCGGGGACAAAACGGAAATATCCATTCTGAACTGGATTCCAAATCCAGAGAGCCTTTCTCTTTGAGCAATAGGGTTCTATAAATGCAAAGTCTAGACTGACAGCCATCAAAGCTGCAAAGAAACTTGCAGAGATTCCATCAAGTCCAAGAAATATACCGACCAAGAACAGGCCTTGGATAGCAAAAAGCCACATGAATGGAATCCATGAAGCTACTTTTCCAACAAAGAAACCATTAGTTTCAGTATAATGATAGTAACCTTGACTTGATACAAAGTGCTCTCCAAATGTGCCTATGATAAGGATGGATAGGACTTGTATAGAAACAATCAATCCAAACATATGCCATAGAACACTAGTTGTGAAAGTTCCTAAAGCTATGAAGATAGCTGATAGTAAAAGACCAATGCGGCGTGACACAGGATATTACCCTCTCCTTTTCAAACTCCTTGCTTTTGAAACGGCTTTCTTTGCCTTATCTTCAATGAATCGATAGATTTTGCTATTACCACGTTCGATTTTGATCATCTGTCGTCCTTCAAGTGAGTCCTGAATCTGATTAATCATTTCAAGAACTTTGGTCACTGTTCGCCTATCAGCTTTAATCTTGCGAGATAGATCTGCAATTGTCATAGGGACACCTTTTGCTAATTCATTAAGCACGGCCCCTAGAACCTCAGTTAGACCAAGACGATTTGGTGTATCGAAAGACATGATAATCATGCTAAACTGAGCATGAAGAGTATATATACATTATTATGCTCACTTAATTATGCCCGCTTTATAATGTGTACTTTATAATGTCATTATATTTGGCATATCATATCTGAAAAAGTAATGAATGTACACCTTTGTGCTTTCAAAATCTCCTTCGCGATTGTAATGCAAAAGGCAACTTAATTGCTTTTATGCTTATTTAGGTCTTTGATGTTCATCGAAACCCCATTCAACAATGGTTTCGTTTCCACTAGGAATGACAGATCCGCCGACGCAATAACCCATTGCACCCATAAAAAGACCGATGATGTTCATTGCCCCGCCGATAACAATGTATGTTCTGGAGTCACTTATCTGTGTTAGGGAGATATCAATATCTGCAGCTCCTATAATTGAGTCAATATAGATCGTATAATCACCAGGATCTATATTCAGTAGCTGCCTTTGCTCATACGACGCACTCTCTTCGGGTCTATCTGCTGTCGTCAAGCTCATGTTTAGAATATCGGTTTCAAGAGTCACATTTTCAATAACTCGAATATTTACGTATACAGTACCATTGGAATCGGGATTAACGATCACTGCTATTTCCAGCTCAGGGTGATATCCAGGACGGTCCCAAATCTCAAAGGATACAGAATCACCGGGTAAAGCAACAAAACCTGTGTAATGATACGGAGCCAGTATCACAATAGCGCCTCCAAGTAACAGGACAAACGCACCTCCAAAGTAAAGAAACGCTTTCTTGCTTAACCAAGGACTACCCATTTTAATCAACAGTATTTTCCTGAACAAGCTAGAATATAGATGTAACGAACAGGACAATCGCTCTCGAAAAATTGTTGTAATCGGCAGAAATGTAAGGATAAACCCATAATCATGTAGTCAATGACGGATTTCAACGAGCTAGTAATCGTACTTGATGCCATCTCAGCAACCACAAAGAGAAAAGAGAAGTTCTCGATCATTGCTGAGTTCCTAAGAAGCATCAGAGATGATGATGTTGGAATCGCAGCTTTACTTCTTGCAGGCCGGACATCTGCTGAAAGTGATGATCGTAAGTTGAACATGTCATGGGCCGGAATACTCAATGCACTCCAACGTGCTATGCAGATAGATATCAAGGATATCGAAAAGCACTATAAAGGAGATGCAGGTGAAGCTGTCGCATCAGTGTTGGAGTCCTCAGCAGTTCCTAGACAGCAAGGTCTCTTTCAAGAGCGATTAACTCTGGAATCAGTTCAGTCGACTATAGAGAAGATATCGACAAAGCAAGGGAAGGGATCTAAAAGCGAGAAAGAAGCACTACTCTCAAAATTATTCTTGATAGCAACTCCTCGTGAGATTAGATATCTTGTGGCATTGTTCTTAGGTGATATGAGAACGGGCGTATCGGATGCAATGCTCATAGAAGGGATATCTGAAGCCTATTTGATAGATGCCGATCTCCTTAGACGAGCATGGAGCTTCTGTGGGGATATAGGAAAGATTGCTCAAATCGCCAACAAATCAGGAGAGAAGGGAATCGCAAATGTTGGAATAGAAATCTTCGTTCCAATAAGACCAATGCTTGCTTCCCCTGCGGATAGAGTCGAAGATGCTCTTTCGGAGATGGGAGTCGAGTGCTTTCTTGAGATGAAGTATGATGGTGCAAGAGTACAGATCCACAAAGATGGAGATGAAGTTAGAATATTTTCACGAAGATTGATAGAAGTAACCGAAAGCCTCCCAGAGATTGCTTCTCTAATTCTTGAGAATGTTAATCCTCAGAAAGTTATACTTGATGGTGAAGTGATAGCTGTTATTGATGGTGTTCCAGCTCCATTCCAGGAAGTGATGAAGAGATTTGGCAGAACCCAGGAAATCGAACAGAAGATGGAAGAAATACAAGTACAGCTTTTTCTTTTTGATATCATTTTGAAAAATGATGAAACCTATACAGATACAGATTACAAGTCTCGTAGGGAGATACTGGAATCTTTAGTCCCTGAGGAACTTATAGCACCTCGATATGCCTTCGAGTCTCTAGATGCTTCTGAGACGCTGTTTGAGAGAAGCAAGGAGTTAGGACACGAAGGAGTGATGATCAAATCTGCATCTTCAGGGTATGTACCGGGAAAGAGAGGAAAATACTGGTTCAAGGTAAAGCACTCATTATCCACATTCGATATGATGGTCATTGCAGCTGAATGGGGACATGGCAGAAGAAGCAATTGGCTCTCCGATTATCATCTTGGTGTCTTGAATGAAGCAACCGGCGAGTTCGTTATGGTGGGCAAAACCTTCAAGGGCCTAACAGACCACGAATTGGAAGTAATGACCAAGAGGCTTCAAGCTATTGCATATGAGTCCAAGCGGGGTATCGTAAGAGTTCGACCAGAAATAATCGTGGAAATAATAGCCTCAGAGCTTCAGAAGAGTACCACCTATGAATCGGGAATCGCTTTGAGATTCGCTAGAATCTCAAGAATTCGAGAGGATTTAGGCCCAAGTGATGTAACTACACTAAGAGAACTTGATGAAACATACAATTCACAATTCGAGTATAAGGCAAGATGATAGAGGATTGGATGCGCCAAATGATGAAATTATATCAATCACTAACGTGAGGTACTTGCTATGACAAGTCAAGCTTCCAAGTCAATCAATTCGAACAAGGCAGGAGCTATCATTGTTGTAGTGAGCATATTGACACCAATTGCCTTTCAGTTTCATCCATTGGTAGAAGGCTATCCTCCGCATTTCACGATTATGGCACTTCTATTCTCATTCAACTACATTCACGGAGTAATGGTATTGGAGCTAGTGCAACTCTACTCATTCGTTGGCCTACTAGTAATTGCAGTTCCACGATTCATATTCTCTTTTCAAGTCCATAGATATTATTCAGGTCTATCAAATCTAAGGCAGACGAGAATCATGGGAGTAGTTGCGGAAGTAGGCATTATCATGCTTTCCGGTTTCTTTGATTCGATGGCACTAATTACTTTGATTTCTACTGGATGGTACACATCACTAATGTTTCCACTACCATTCCCACTCATTGCATTCTTAATTGTACATGCAGCAAGAAAGCCATCATATCTAATCGGAATAGATGCTTTCACAGAACGAACTTGATTGCGTGGTTTATATATCTCAATCAGACACGTACAGTGCGTAGTAACTTAGTCACTATCAATTTAGACAAGGGGAGTCTAATGAGGAGGGCATATAATACAAAATCCGATATCTCGGCTTTGATTCCTAAGAATCACTTCGCTTCAATTGGAATCTTCCGAGAAGAGCCACTAATCAATTGGACATATACAAAAACTGTGCTGTTCACAGCTTATGACATCTTTCGGTCCTCTGACTTCTGGCTTGACAATGTTATCAAATCTGGAAAGACCTTGAAAGAGGAATTAGTAGAGATAGGATTTCCAAAAGAAAACGTGATGATCGCTGATACTGGTATTTTCGAGCTGGAAGCTAAGAAAGCAGGGATAGCTAGAGATCTCGGAATCTCAATTGAGATGGATCTATCCAATGACCAAATCTTCGAAGCGTATGAATTGTCTGGAGCAGATTACTATGTATCACCAGACGAGATCATACTAGCTACAGACACGAATCACGTAGCATTGGAGAAGCTACAAACAATAAAGGGGAATCTATTGGAACTGCTTGAAATCTTTCCCTCCAACAAAGTAATTGGAGTACTGCAAGGAATAGAACCAAGTCGAGTTGA
This sequence comes from Candidatus Thorarchaeota archaeon, assembly GCA_016840825.1. Next base: position 78,224 of record JAEORN010000003.1, read on the forward strand.
GAATTTATTTGATTTCTATCGCAGCAATGGCGTGGATAAATTCGCCATCGGAGGTATAATCCCATTATATTGGTATGATACAACATTATTCGAGCGAGTGCTGGCTTTTACACGAAATCTTACTCAAGGACATTGGCTCCACACCTTTGGCTTGCCATTGACGAGATTGATTCCATTCTACCTACAAAAAATGGAAATGGATAGTGTTGATACATCGATGCTGTTGTATCTTACTGCGAAACGGAGATACCTAGTAGATGTTGAATCCAGACCAGTAAGATTAGCTGATTTTGAAAGATGCTCCTGTGAGGGTTGTAAAAAGCTTCGAGAAGGCCTTCATCCAAGGCAAACTGAGTTCTTCATCAATCTCTACATCCATAATATTCTGGAAGCTGCTAAAGTAGCTGAGAAATGCGAGAAAAGAATCTGGACTCCGACCAGAGTAAATAGTGATTCAGGGGATATCAAGAGAAAGAAAGAGTATGCCAAGAGATCGGAGAAGAGATATCAGACCCCAACTAGGAAACATCAAGGAGATTGGTCTACAGCTGATGTATTATTGGATGATAAGTGATAAACATCATCCAGAAGTATCAATCATCTCGTACCAATCTCTAATTTTGCATAGGAATGACTTGAACGACAACTTTTATAGGTCAATCAGTAGGGAATCGAAGCATACGCACAGGGAGCAATTGACCATGTTCTGGGTATATATATTCCTGATTCCATTCCTGCTAATCATCTTGCTGTTCTTCATATTTTGGATCGTGCAAGAGGGATCGCGCTGGCAAAAACACAGGGTCCTCGGAGGCTTCGCTAGATTGATTCAAGCTTCCGCGGGTAGAGCTTTTGGAATTTTCTTGATATTGACAGTATTGATAATTCCTGCTGACCTCATGCTAATGGTTGGCGTATGGTGGGATCTGCTTGAAGCAGGCGGACCTCCAAGTAATACGACTCCGGTTGTAAACTCACTTCTAATCATGTTTGTCTTATTGGCTGCTATGGTTCCTGTCCTATGGAGTAGCTTTAGAACCTGGAGAAATGCAGTCAGAAGTGCTGCTGAAGTAAGAGTGAGAACCACTCAAGGTTAGATCTAAGAATCGGGAATTATACCCGAATATCATCAGAATGGATGTCCGATCTGTCGGGCATCCTCTTCCTACTATTTCTGTTGAAAAATGAGGCTGGCTTTATGAGGAGTGTAGACCTCGGAAATGGATTGCATATTGTGATTGGTGGTGAGTTCCCACTCTGCAATACACCTATTGTCCTATCAGACGAGATTACTATCATTGATCCGGGTTGTAGATTGGAGGACCTGAGGGTATTTCTGAAATCAAAGTCATTGGATATACATGATATTGATAATGTAATCATATCGCATATACATCCGGATCACATCACTCATGCAGCAAGAATCCAACGCCTAGCAAAAGCAAAAGTCATTGCAAATGAAATCACTGCACCATGCTTCAATGACAAGGAAGAAATGAAACGATTTCTTGGATTCCATCCACATCAAAAGGTACGACCCTTCTGGGAAGAGCTTGTGAATGAGAAGATGTATGGCGCGCTGGATGAGGGAAGCGTCGATATTGTGGTGCACGATGGAGAATCAATAGCTCTTGGAGATGTGGTCATGAGAATATTGTACACACCAGGACATCTACCCGATCACATGTGCGTCATCTTTCCTGAAATGGAATACGTCTTTGGAGCAGACATAGATTGTACGGACTTCGGTCCATTCTATGGCCATCCCAATTCGTCGATACCATTGTTCAAGGAATCTATTCAAATGCTCAGGGGAATGGACTTCAAAGGACTGATTAGTGGTCATCTTGCTGAACCTCTTGTGGAGAATTATCGTGCTGCTTTGAAGTCGTATGAATTGCAAATCGATATGAGAGATGATTTTGTATTGATGGCGATATCTGGTGGTGCAGGAACGATTGATGAGATTACTATGTCACCCATTATCTACAAATCGCTCTCGAATTTCGTCTTTTTGCAATTTGAGAAATGGATGATTGAACATCATGTGAACTCCCTTGTAGTCAAGAAGCAAGTTGAACTCGAGAACGACCGATTTGTGGTCCCATAGAACTAATTGTACGCAACTTGGTCATGCCCACAAACTTAAATCAATTAACAATAGTAAATATTCGGGGCATCATATTTTGAGAGATGATTCAGATGGCAGTCCAAATAGGTTGATAGAAGAAAAAAGTCCATACCTTTTACAACATGCATACAATCCAGTAGAATGGTTTCCGTGGAACGAAGAAGCATTTGAGAAAGCAAGAAACGAGGATAAACCAATCTTTCTGTCTATTGGCTATTCTACATGTCATTGGTGTCACGTCATGGCTCATGAATCATTTGAGGATAAAGAAGTTGCAGATTTGATGAATGAATCATTCGTCAATATCAAGGTTGATCGGGAGGAAAGACCAGATATTGATATGACGTATATGCAAGTTGCTCAAATGATGACAGGAAGGGGAGGTTGGCCTCTTACAATAATTATGACTGCTGATAAGAAGCCATTCTATGCTGATACTTACATCCCTAAGACTACAAGGTATAACAAACCGGGTATGTTAGAACTTATTCCCAGGATCATCCATCTCTGGAATACAGATAGAGGGAACATCGATGATGTCACTAAGAGAGTCATGGAAGCATTGAAGTCAAAGGACAATCAGGAAAAAACTGAACTGGATGCGGCAGTCTTAGAAACAGCATTCAATGTCTTTGAAAACCGATTTGATAAGATACAAGGGGGATTTGGAAGCGCACCAAAATTTCCATCCCCGCACAATCTGTTGTACCTGATGCGATATTGGAAACGTACTGGTAACGACCAGGCACTATTCATGGTTGAGAAGACACTTCAGAAGATGAGGATGGGAGGAGTTTATGATCAGGTCGGATATGGATTTCATAGGTATTCAACTGATGCGAATTGGCTCCTACCCCATTTTGAAAAAATGCTCTACGATCAAGCAATGCTCCTTATGGCATATACTGAAGCATATCAGATAACAAAGAACAACGAGTACAAAGAAGTAGTCGATGAAATCATCACATATGTGAAGAGAGACCTCTTCAGTCCCGAGGGGGGGTTCTACTCAGCAGAAGATGCAGATAGCGAGGGAGAGGAAGGCAAATTCTATGTTTGGAGTATGGATGAAATCAAACAACACTTAGATGAAACAGATGCGCAGTTATTTGCTAAATACTTCAATATCCTCAGTGAAGGGAATTTCCTTGAGGAGTCGACCGGACACAGAACAGGTCAGAACATTCCATACATCAATGATTCCTTGGACGGGTTCTCAGAGAAGGAAAAGATTGGCAAGAAGAAGTTAGTCAAATTACTTGAAATATCACGTAAGAAACTACTTGAGATTCGGTCCCTACGGATTAGGCCTCACCTAGATGATAAAATTCTAGTGGATTGGAATGGGCTGATGATTGTTGCACTGGCAAAAGCTGCCCGAGTTTTCAATGACAAGGGATACCTATCCTTGGCACAAGATGCTCTAGACTTTATTAATCGAAATATGCATGATGAAAAAGGAATCTTATTACATAGATATAGAGATGGCGAGGCAACAATTCCAGCATTCCTGGATGACTATGCATTCCTGACTTGGGCATTAATGGAACTGTATCAAACGACCTTTCGAGTTGATTATCTTCAACAAGCTCTCCAGTACACCGATACACTTCTCACAGAATTCTGGGATCCAATGAACAATGGATTCTATTTCAGTGGTCGCTCAAATGAGAAGATACTAACTAGACAAATGGATGCATATGACGGAGCTATTCCATCAGGTAATTCGGTGGCTATGTATAACCTGATTAGATTAGGTCGAATGCTGGGTATAAACGAATACGAAGAGAAAGCTAGTAAAATCTCTGAAAGATTCTCAAACTCCATCATGAATGCTCCTTCTGCTTTTAGTATGATGCTCGTTGCACATGACTATGCCATTGGCCCAACTCATGAAATCGTTATTGCTGGGAATGAAGAGGATGCTGATACCAAAGCTATGATAGGTATGATCTCTCAGGAGTTCCTACCTAACGCCACAGTTCTTCTTAGAGGTACAAGTAATCAAAAAGCAGTGCTATCTAAATTAGCACCCTATACCAAGTTTCATGAACCAATTAAAAAGAAAGCAACAGCATTCGTTTGTGTTCAGAAGAACTGTAAGCTCCCCACAACCGAGATAAATCAAATTCGGGATCTTCTCAAAACTAGTGTTTGATGTGGCGCCTTCCCATAGCCTTATTTTGCAGTTAGAAAGCCCTCGTTCTAAGAGGAAAAAAGACTCTGGAGATAATAGGTCTATGAAATCGCACACCTCGAGACTATTGACTTCAATTACAATACTTTGTTGCATTATCTTTTCATTGTCATCACAACCCTTAGCTGGACCTATAACAGCGCAGGGCTTGTCCTCCAATCCTGCACAATTATCTCAAGTAGATGAGTTTCAAATCTATCACAGTGGCAGTATTGAATCAATACGAGTTGTTGAATATAATACCATAGAAGATGCATTGGATGCGATAGACAATGGTGAAGCAGATCTCTTTGGGCAGAGAATCAACCAATCAGATTACAGCTTGATATCTAGCTATTCGAACATAGAAGAGCAATGGGCCTATGACAATCAAGCATTTCTCTTAGCCCTAAACACGAAGTATTATCCTTTGAGTAATCAACATCTACGTCGAGCAATTGCATTCGCTGTCAATAAAACTGATATTTCTGAGAATGCCATGAACGGACTTGTGGATAAACTCGATTTTGTTCTTCCAATATTTAACGAATATTCAATTGAGGAAGAACAAGGAGGTGTGTTCTATGATTCCAACGTATCACGCGCAGTCCATGAACTGGCCTTGGCAGGGATGCTTGATGTAGATGATGACGGAGTAGTCGAAGGGCCTGATGGAAGCGAAGTGAATATACCGATCTGGTATCCTTTTGATATAATAGGTTTGAATGAAACAGCAGATATCGTTTCAGATAATCTACTGGATGCAGGAATTAACAACACTCTGATTCCAATGAATTTCACCGACCTGCAAAACGAAATTGCTAATCATAATCTTACGTATGGCATTGCACTCTATCAGCAGGAGTTAGATCAATATGGATACCTATGGGCGGCTGTTGCATTTCATACATCTCTCCAATCATACCCAGGTTACAACATCGCAAACATCAATTCGGAAGAATTGAGTGATCTAGCAGAAGAATATCTAGATGCCATCTATCTTACAACTGCGGAGTCAAAAGGGTATCAAGCAATGATGACAATCTATGAATCTTGCCCAGTTATCCCTCTTTTTGAATATCGATGGCTATCATTATACTCTGAGTTGAATTTTAACAATTGGCCGAATGATACATATGCTGGGGCATTCTCAGTTTGGAGTCCGGTTACCGTTACTGCGACAGGATCTTCTACAGAGCTTGTCGTTGCTGTTCTTCCTAGTTATTTTGATAATTTCTTTAAATCCCTCAATCCATTCTATGAGAATACAACAATCGATCCTGATTGGCTTGAGAGATATTATTTCAATCCATACCTATTGGTGTACGATTCGCCAATAGCAACAGCTCCCGACGGACATGCAGTTCCTCGTCATTCAACATCTTGGGAAATGGAATTTCTAGGTATTGTCCCAGACCTTACTAATGATGAATCAAGGGCGAACTTCTACGCAGATCCAGCAGCTAATTGGACTGATGGAACTGTGATGGATGCTCAGGACTATCGTTTCACTTTCGAGTACTATGAGAATAACTCACTTACAATCTATGCAAATAATCTTGATGAAGTGAAGGTAACAGGGAATTATCTCGCAGGAGTAGAGTACTCCTCTCGAGACATGTTCTTGTTTAGAAAGTTGGGAGCATTACCTATTCTACCTGAACATATCTGGACTGGGCAAAATGCCATTGAATGGAATCCGTCAGTATCTCAGGTCATTGGTTCAGGACCATTTGTGTTCAATTCATTCACTCAAGGAAGCGAAATCGTACTTGATGCCAATAATCAGTATTACCCTGAGATTGATACTGAACCACCAACACTACGGTCACTCAGCATTGTCCCTGAGAATCCAATCCCAGCTGAGAGCGTAGTATTTCGTATCTTTATTGATGATAGAAGTAGAGTTGAGAATGTCTCGATTTATTATATCTATAGAGTTGGCAAGATTAATTTCTCAGATTCGCAATTAATGATAGAGGACGCTTCTGGATTTCAAGCTACAATTCCAGCTAGAGTAACGGCGAATGCAGTTATCTGGGAAATCCATGCAACAGACATCTGGGGTAATTCGGCTAAGATAGCAAATGGCTCATACAGTATATCGACAAGTGCGATGGATGGCACCTTTGACATTACCATACCTCTATTGATCGGTAGTGGGATTGGTGTTGTGGTAATAGCATTCGTTATAGCACGAAGACGCAGAAAGGCATAGATAGACTATTGAGATGGTTTTGCGCGTATCTTTGAGAATGCGAAAATCACAATCACTCCAGCTACCACAGATCCGACTAGAATAACGGGACCATACATGATCAGAGGATTATTGGTCCAAATCTCAGATAGAGCATTGCCTGCGGCAAGCCATCCTTCTGCGACTCCTAATAGATGGTTAGAGATTTCATTCAGTTGTGTAGAGAATTCTGCTAAAGTATTCTCCATATCTCCGGTTTCATTGTATTCGGTACTCATATCATAGAACGTTTGGGATACAAGTCCCTCTATCTTCTCAAGGTCACCCGGGTAGATGAGTGTAGCATTTGATGAGAGGGCATCCATGTGAGGTATCGCAGCTTCTGCAGCATCCACGAAAGAAGACAAATCCACATCCGTAATTAACGTTGGGAGTTTCTCAACAGCCTTCCTAAATGAGAGGTATTGCAATGTCATCGCAGACTCAATGCCAAGTCCCATAAACAAAAGAACTGAAGCTTTGAACTCGACTTCATTATCAATTCCGTCAAAGATGGAGAAATAATCTGTTAATCCTGCTACTGAGAAATCTTCACTCATCTTCCTAAAGGCTTGTTCTCCATAATCCCAGAGAAAAGCACTAGAACTACCTGGTGAGTAAACTGCTCCTACACCTAGCAATTTGTCACGTATCATCGTTCCCAGTCTATCAGAAAAATCATCAACTGCGCCATCTACTGGTACAAGTAAGTTGCTGATGTAATACCGTTGAGACCATGCGTTATTCAAAGCAGTATAAGTTATCTCAGTGTAATTGCCTCGACCATCTTCCGGATATCCAAAAAGTTCACCAAATGAACCTACCCCAGGATCGATGATTATTGCTGTCCCACTAGTATCGTTATATCCTACCACGACAACTCCATGAGCTCCACCTGTTGCACTCTGAGCACGCAAGATGTCATAATCTTCAGGAGGAAGCCATATGGGATCCACGCTAATGACCAGTGGGTACCCTGCATCAATCGAGTTTCGCAACAGTGTGAAAGCTTCTGCCTCGCCACTGAGCAATCCGACATTGATTCCCAGTGATTCCCAATACTGTTCATACTCCATTGCGCCAGTTAGTTCTTCGGACAGATAGATGGTGTAGTTGACACCATACAGATCAGCTAAGAAATCTAAAGGCTCGGCTTGCGTATATATGGCACCCGGATATGTGAGAATCGTGTCGTTATAGTGAATATATGCATAGGAGAATCCAATTGTCGAAGCGGCAAACACATCGTGTAAATCTAAATCAACATCAATATACTGCAACGCTATGGAAGCAGCGGCCCATCCACAGAAGCCATTCATCTCTTGCCAAACATAGGGAACACCTTCTAAGAGACCTTCACTTGAAACTGTATTAGTTTGGTAAGAGAATGTGACAAAAGAGGGAGATGAAACATTGGAGCTAATTGGAATAAGAAGAAATCCTATTAGAAAGACAAAGATAAGTGCAGTTCTCTTCAAAGTGATATCCCTACTTGAATTGATACAGAATCAGAACATAAGGATAACGTTGGGGGAACTACAAGTCCCCCTTCATACCTACTACAGATCATCCTTTCTCTTGGTGTCAAGGGAAGCCGCTGAGATTCCATCATAAGAGCTTATGAACGAGCTGGTCCAGTCTGGAAAAGCAGGTGCTGATCCAGTCTCTAATATTTCTCTCCAATCCTCATCTGTCAACCTAGAATCCATGGGTTGTGAGAATTCATAGTAGGAGAAAGTCCCACCTCGTGTTAGAACAATCTGACCATCGACTGTTACCGCTACAATGATGATGAGAGGATCTCCTACACCTTCTTCAAGAACATTTCCTGAATTGGGATCAGTATGAACATCTGCGATCAGAGACATATACCTATCAGTATCAGTTGAAATCAGTTCTTCAGTCGGAATTGATGAAACAGTCCTCAAGGTAGAGTATGAATATTTGATGATATCCCAATCTGTCGAATTCAGGGGAACACCGGTGAGCTCCTTTATAGAGATGTCACGCAAATTCAAACAAAAATCTAGGAGTGTGTTTAGTTTTAATTCTACTACAGAGCTGAGCAGATTCCGTACTCCTAATCCATCAAGAGTCATTGCGCATAGAGAAGCCAGTCTGGAGTATAATTCAGGTATAGGTTCAACATACCCGTGACGATCTGGGTCAAATGTGATACCTCCACGAGCTGTATAGGATTGCTTTGCATAAAGAATAGTATCATGTCGAAGCTCAGTCCAGGATGCGAGAGCTGTGTTTAGCTGCTTATCGATCCATGCTTGATTCTGCATAAAGTAAGGATATCCTTCTCCAGGAGTTGCTAGGAGTGGGAGAAGTGAATACATCCATAGATAATACAGATTCTGTGTCCAATTACTTGGAGTCATACTCTTGACATAATCTCTCAGCATCTCCATCTGCGATTCATAATTTGCATATTCTTTCTCGTCTTCCAAGAGGTTGTAAGCTCTTTCAGATCCAAATGCTGACATTACATCTAATCCCATCGGCATCAAACGCGGATTACTTGCTGTACCTACATTATCATACACAAGTTGACCAAGAATATAGCTATCAGGGATGAATCTCTGGCCCATGAAATGCATTCCCTTGGTTACATTATCACTTTCATCATCACCGACTGGAGAACCCAAGATCAATGGATCTCTCAGATTCGATGCAGCTTGAATGAAATCATCTAAAAGATCCTCATTTTGTAGTAATGCCCAATTTGGTGTTTCACCATATATCTCATCAACTAGCTGTTTATACTCGGGAGGAGTAAGATCATCCGAGAATCCAACAAAGAATGCTGTGGGTTCATAGAGAGCGTCCCAGACATTATACCCAGTTACTAGATCCAATAGACCATCAACGATATTTGACAAAGAGAGCGCGATCAATATTGCCTGTTGTGTAGGGAGTCGATCCAATTCTGAAACTAGTCGAAATTGAACACGTCCATACCACATCATCGCCAGGAAGTACTTCTCCAATGTTTCAGATCTTGTATAATGCCCACGTGGTATGAATTGTGAGAAGTCCTCCTCATAGTTCATGAACCATTCTCCAGTGATTCCTTCAGCGGATTCGATGAGACTTAATGTGTCCATCACCTCAGATGCCACATCAGAATGCACAGCTGTAGTATTATCAATCAGATATGATGCAACTGTGAAGAAGATGATATTCATGCGCGCTGCTTCTTTCCAATCTCCCGCGGGTGCTACATTATATTGGTCAATTGAATCCTGTAGCATTGATTTACTCAAATTACCAAGGAGATCCCAGAAAGTATAGACCTCTGTTTCTCGAAGAGCTAAATCATAGCATATGTGAAACGCATGCAGGACAGAATCACTCGTCACAAACTGAGGGATCCCATTTTCTTTGTTAGCCTCCAAGATTTCATAGATTTGATCATACGTACTTTGACGCCTTACAACAAAGCCATTGGTTTCAAGTAGTAGTAGCTCTTCTGAGGTCAGATATGAGAACTCATTAAGATTGACGACATTTGATAAACCACGTGAAATAGTATAGCTCGGTGCATTGGGTGTAAAGTCTTCTGAATAGGGATTGTAGGTACCAAATGAGGTTGAAACACTTTGATTGATTGTAAGAAGATCTCCACCTATCATCTCACCATTGAAAGTTGAGGGTGGTCGTAGTGGAAACACACCCATGAAGAATCCAAGCATTACGACCATGCTTGAAGCTATAAGCGTTGCTGCGATGCTACCGCTGAGCATTTTTCGTTTGGTGTTCGAATCGATAGCCCTAACAAACCCTACGTGGAACATGGATTACATATCACATCCTCTGTACTTAGTACCATGCACTAGAACAGCTCGTTCAGGAATTAGAACAATTCTCGTATCGAAGATGTTATCAGTTTTGTTTAGACTGAATATCTAGGCGCTTTGGCATGGGAGAAAAAGATGAACAGGATATATTGGATCATGATCTCAGAGGTAATACTCTACGAGTCTATTGGTATATGATTCAAGAAGGGATACCAGTCGGTGTTCGAGAAGTCCAAAGAGCATTAGGAATGTCAAGTCCTTCCGTCGCAGCGCATCACCTGAGTAAGCTAACGAGTCTTAATCTGGTCGAGAAGCGCTCAGATAACAGCTATGAGCTTGCACGAATTGTGAAAGTAGGCGTACTCAGGAACTTTGTTGGGTATCGAGGTGTATTGCTTCCAAGATACACATTCTTTGCAGTCTTCTTCACCATCTTCACGGTGGTCTATGGAATAATGGCAATGATATCCTGGATAAGCTTGTTCGATAGAATAATTGCCCTTACCTTAGGAGTGATAGGAGCATTATTTGGTTGGTTTGAAACCTATAGACTTTGGAAGCTAAAGCTAGCATAGAAGATGATTACTCGCTCTAGAAACAATTAACTTCTATCGTGAGTGTAAAAACATGCATTGACTACAGCCTTTGAGGTTTCTTGATGGTTCAAAAAAAGACAGCAGCTGTTCTCTTCATAGTTCTAATGGGAATTGGCTATTTCTCATTCCTCATATTTGCAGATCTTACTAGCCAACCTACCACTAGTACACAAAGCATCATCAATACTTGGACGTTTGATACTGATGATGATATCTATTCGTCACCAGCAATTGTTGATGTTGATGGTGACGGAAACCTTGAGGTAATAGCTGGAAGTGATGATAATACAATTTATGCAATCAATGCAGAAGATGGGAGTCCATTGTGGTCATTCGTGACGATGGGAGATATTACAACTGCTCCAGCAATTGCAGATCTTGATAATGATCATATTCCAGAAATAGTAGCCGCAGGAGCAGACGGCTCGATTCATGTCTTGAATGGTGAAGATGGCTCAAGACTCTGGACTCCACCACAGCAAAATTACTTCTATGAAGGTAACATGGCATATGAAGGCGAGGAACACCGATACCAAGTTTCAGTTGATTCTGGTGCAGAAGAAATGCGTCTATTATTAGGGTGTGGAAATAATGATTACGACCTCTATGTCGGCTATGGGTATGAACCTTCAACAGGAGATTATGACTATCGAGGATACACTACGACTGGGGAAGATATCACAATCGCAGCTCCCAATGAAGGTATTTGGCATTTTATGGTTCGATCATATAGCGGAACTGGTGAATATCAATTTAGTATCTCAATTAACTACGAAGGAGAAACTGAAGACAAGTCGTTTCAATTTCAAGGCACTCTAGAAAATGAAGGAGATGTTGAGTATCATAACTTGACAATACCAGATGGAACCACCTATGTAAATATGATACTTAGCTGCGGAGAGAATGATTTTGATCTCTATGGTGCTCTTGGATATACTCCCACTACCTCAAACTACGATTTTAGAGGATTTTCATCGGGAGGGGAAGACTTGACCTTTGAAACCTTAGATCCCGGTGATTGGGTCTTGATGGTTCATGCTTACGATGGAACTGGGCCCTATCGCATAGTGATTTCAATGACGGTTAGCACAAGCGTCATGTCAGGAGTTACTGGAAATCTGGTTGGAGATCCAGTAATTGCAGATATCTTGGGAGATAATGACCAGAAGGTCATACTAGCCACAAAGGAAGGTAATGTCTATTGCATGGAAGGTGAAACTGGAGAGGTCTTCTGGACTCACCACCTACTCTCAGAGATTAGTTCCTCTCCTGTTGTCTCAGATGTAAATGGGGATGGCATCTTAGACGTTATTGCAGCAACACACGATGGATGGCTTATTGCGATTGATGGTCAGAATGGTACTGAGATATGGTACAATGGCGAAATCCCGGTTGCATCTCAAGGATTCCTAACAGCAGATGCAAATGATGATGGCACCGAAGATGTAATCCTCTCTGCAGGAGGAAGGCTCCTCGCAATTGATGGAAGTACGGGCACTGAGATTTGGAGCACAGTACTATCGACATCAGAACTTACAGTACCATCAGTGATCATTGGTTATACTGGAGAAGTTGAGATAATCGTAGGAGCAGCTGATGGAAGTTTGTATAAGGTTGGGATAGATTCAGGTGATACATTGTGGGTATTCTCAAACTCTGGAGGGATTGCATCAGCTCCTTGTGTTGCAGATGTCTCAGGGGATGGTTTTCTCGACATTATCTTCACAGACACCTCAGGAAAAATAAAGGCAATCGATTCGAGCACACGAGAGTTATTCTGGGAAGTATCAATTCCAGGGGCGAACTCTACATATTTGGCAATAGCAGATATCGGGCATGATAGTAACTTGGATATCGTTGCATGCAGTGATACCAACAAGATCTACGCATTCGAAGTGGCTAATTCAGGACAAAGAATATTCTGGCAGGGATCCGGAGGTGACTCGTTGTTCACTCGGGCAGCTTCTTTGAGAATCGTTGATGCGGATGGTGATATGCTCTCAACCTACTCAGAGGCTTTCTATGGATGTTCCCCCAACAACAATGATACAGATTCCGATCAGATACTAGATGGAATAGAAATCAGCATGGGTCTATCTCCGATATTGCCAGACACAGACTTCGATACATTGAGCGATTTTGAGGAAACTTACATCTACCTTACTTCAGGAAATAACCCTGATACAGACAATGACCTCTTGACAGATAATCTTGAGATACTCGTATACTTAACTGATCCACTATCGAATGACTCGGATCATGATAATCTCTCAGATGGTTTGGAAGTCCTTGTATATGGTTCATCACCTCTTTTAGTGGATTCTGACAATGACACCATACTTGATGGCTTGGAAGTTAATGTCTATGGAAGCTCACCTGCCGCTGTGGACACTGATCTGGACACAATTTCTGATTATGATGAGATCTTCGTGCATCACACAAATCCTAATGCAACAGATACTGATCAGGACTTGCTATCTGATGCAGCCGAGTTGAATGTCTATCTATCGAATCCCTTGGTCGCAGATTCGGACTCAGACGGCGCAATAGATGGAGTAGAGGCCTATACAATTGGCTCAGAGGTTCTCATTGCTGACACAGATGGGGATTCCTATCTTGATGGCTGGGAATATGCATGGGGATTCGATCCACTTGATGGCAATGTAGTCATCACGGAACCTCTACTATTCTATGGACCATATCTATTGGTAGCAGTGGCTGTTGGGATAATTGGATACATAGTAGTACGGTGGGAACGATCAGACAAGGATGAGGATGATGTTTCGGTAGACCAAGATGACCAAGGCGTCCCTGATATCCCAAAGGATACAGTCTACGACTTAATGGACGGGGTAGAGAAACCCTGGTTGTATGATGGCAGAGATCCTCTAATGCAAGAAGGAGATATTCACGACTTCATGCAGTGGCTAGTCAAAGAGGAAAACTATGCAAATGCACTTATCGATGGCGGAGCACTCAGGGAAGGGGTAGCACGTCTTGAGAAGCTCTTGGGGTATGTTGAGCAGGAGAGAGATTTGCTAACACATAGTAGAGGTCCTGACACATACAATAGGACTTGGGAAAGAATAGCCAAGCGTGTGGATGAGCTTCGGACTGTACTCAACTAATATGGAGGAGTTTCCTCGTAATTATAGAGAACCATTGGTCTATGGCTCTATCTCTATTGTGGCACTACCCTCAGGAGTGCAGGTCAGTGTACCACCAAGGATGACGTTCTCAAGTCGCACCCAAGAATGACCTGTTGAAACATTGCATGTGATATCTCCATAGACTGTGGAATTTGCTATGTATATCCCATTGTTTCCTGCACAATTGATTCCATGAATGAAGTTTATGTTTTGAAATGTGGCATCGATGGCAGTCAAGTTCATATTTCCATCCCCAGCGTAAGCATCAATACCAATAGTATATGCTCGATTGATTGTGACACTTACAGTCGCTTCTGCATCCCCAGCATGCAATGCACAAATATCGGATGGATTCTCTTTCAAAATCTGGATATTCACATGTCTACCATATGTGCTATTGGTTACTTGCAGATTCGTATTCTTCCCAACTGCCCCCTCAACGAGCACAGTCAATTTCCATTCAATCTTGATCATAAAACCAGGATCATCAACAACGTTGAAGGTCACATTATGAAAACAGACATCATAATATATTGAGATATTTTGTGCAGTTGGATTGTAATCCTCATAGAAAACCAATGATTCGTCATACTCCGTCAATGGTGTTTGAGAGAGTATTGTGTACAGAATACCTACGACAAGCGCGCTAACTAGTAGAAGAACGAATAGTATGCACATTGACCTCTTTCTCATATTCAGGCCCCAACCAGTTTCCAAGAGGA